>NZ_JBDPLY010000007.1:0-256452 GCF_039871695.1 Actinomadura sp. B10D3 | reverse complement strand
GGATCCCTGCTGCACTGGACCCGCAAAATGATCGAGATCCGGCAGCGCCACCCCGTCTTCGGCGTCGGCTCCTACGTCGAACTGTCCGCCTCCAACCCCTCCGTCCTGGCCTTCACCCGCGAGATCAACGGCGCGGACGCCAACCAGTGGGGCGGCATGGACACGGTCCTCTGCGTGAACAACCTGTCCAGGTTCCCGCAGCCCGTCGAGCTCGACCTGCGACGCTTCCGGGGCCACTCCCCGGTCGAGTGCATGGGCGGCGTCCAGTTCCCGGCCATCGGCGAGCTGCCCTATCTGCTGACGCTCCCCGGGCACGGCTTCTACTGGTTCCTGCTCGCGCCCCCGCCCGAGGAGACCGAACCGGGAGAAGGTGTGACGTGACCGCGAAGCCGTCCGGTCCGCCGACCGGCACCTCGCTCGCCCGGCTCCTCGCCGGCTGGCTGCCACGCCAGCGGTGGTTCGGCGGCAAGGACGGCCCCATCGACGACCTGGCCATCGCCACCGCCGTCGAGATCCTCCCCGGCGACCCCGCCCTGCACCACCTCGTCGTCGACGTCCGCCAGAACACCGGCACCGACCACTACCAGATCCTCCTCGGCGTCCGCCGCGACCTGCCCGAGGCGCTGGAACCGCATGCGATCGGCCGGGTGGACGGGCGCGAGCACGGGATCACCGGGTACGTCTACGACGGCGCGCACGACCCGCTGCTGACCCGCCCCCTCCTCGCGCACATGGCGGACGAGCGGACGATCGGGCCGCTGCGCTTCCGCCGCGCCCCCGGGACCGGAATCCGGACGGACCTCGACGCGACGCCGGCCTCCGCCGAGCAGAGCAACACCTCGCTGATCTTCGGCGACGCCTACATCTGCAAGCTGTTCCGCCGCCTGTCCCCCGGCGTCAACCCCGACCTGGAGATCAACCTCGCCCTGTCCCGGGAGGGCTGCGAGCACATCCCGGCCGTGCACGGCTGGATCGAGCTGGACCCGGCCGCGCACGCGGTCTCCGGGCCGGCCCCCGACGAGCCCGTCACGCTCGCGCTGCTGTCGGAGTTCCTGCGCACCGCGACGGACGGCTGGCACCTCGCGCTGACCAGCGTCCGGGACTGGCTCGCCCAGCCGCTCCCGCCCGGGACGGACGGCGGCCCGACCCCGGCCGACGCGGGCGAGGCCGGCGGCGACTTCGCCGCGGAGGCCGAGCGGCTCGGCGCGGCCACCGCCGCGGTGCACCGCGCCCTCGCGGACGCCTTCGGCGTGACGCAGGCGCCGCCCGGGCTGCTGCGGGAGATCGTGTTCGCGATGAACGAGCAGCTCGACCAGGTCAGCGCCGCCGTGCCGGAGCTGCGCCCGTACGCGCACGCCATCCGCGCGGTGTTCGACGAGGTCGCCGCCGGGGCGGGGCCGCTGACGTTCCAGCGCGTCCACGGCGACTATCACCTCGGCCAGGTCCTGCGGACCGAGACCGGCTGGACGCTGCTGGACTTCGAGGGCGAGCCGGCCCGCACGCCCGCCGAGCGCCGGGCCCCCGCGCACCCGCTGCGCGACGTCGCCGGCATGCTCCGCTCGTTCGAGTACGCGGCGCGGTTCCTGCTGGTGCGGGACGCCGGCCTCCACTCCCCCACCGCCGACGTCCTCGAACAGCGCGCCCAGGCGTGGGCGGAGCGGAACCGGGCGGCGTTCTGCGCCGGCTACGCGGCGGCCGGCGGGCCCGACCCGGCGGAGCACGCCGCGCTCGTCCGGGCGTTCGAGTTCGACAAGGCGGTCTACGAGATCCGCTACGAGGCCGCGAACCGGCCCGCCTGGCTCCCCGTCCCGCTGCGGTCCCTGGCCCGTCTGGCCGGCTGACCCGCCCCCGCCGGACGGACCGGACGCTCCGCCGCCGCGTCACAGGTCGATCGAGTAGTCGAGGACGACCCGGTCGGCGGGCAGCACGATGTCGCGGCAGACCTCCATGACGTCGGCGCGCGACAGCATCCTGCGGGTGATGGCGAGAACCGGGACCCCGCCGGTCATCCGGAGCGTCTCGGCCTCCTCGGGCGTCGGCATCCGGGAGCGGACGGACTCCTCGACGCGGGTCGGCGGGTGGCCGAGATAGGCCAGCTGGGCGAGGGTCCCGCCGGGCCACGGCTCGCGCGCCGGGTCGGAGACGGGGGTGTCGCCGACGAGGTCCCACGGCAGGTAGTTGACGGAGATCTGCTGCGGCTCGTCGCGCGCGTAGAAGACGAACCGGCGGCGCAGCAGCTCGATCCCGGTCGGCCGCTCGAACAGCGCGCCGAGCTCGGCGTCCGCCCGCACGCGGGTGAACTCCCGGTCGAGCCGGTACTCCGCCCAGCCGATCTTCTGGTCGCGGGTGAACGTCGTCTCGGGGACCGCCATCGGGCGGGTCACCGCGCGGTACCGGTCCATCGCCACCCGGCGCGCCGGCGGGACGACCCGGACGAGCGTGCCGCCCCCGCGGCGGGTCTCCACCAGGCCCTCGCCGCGCAGCAGCGCGACGGCCTGCCGCACGACGATCTCCGAGACGCCGTGGGCGTCGCACAGCTCGGCGATGGTCGGCAACCGCGACCCGGGCGGAAGGCTGCCGTCCCGGATCCCCTCCCGAAGCGTGTCGGCGATGCGCAGGTAGGCGGGACGATCCGGCACCGGCGTCACCTCCCTTCTTCCGCCGTGCCCCACCCTCGTCCACCTCGACGCCGCGTTCGAATCCGATTCGATCCGGCGTTCGATCCTGGCCCCGCCCTCCTCTCATCCATACCGTTCGCGCGCTATCCGCGGGGGCACGGTCCGCTTACGGACAGCTTGACACCTCTTAGACCGAGTAAGACTTTTGTATACAGAAGAGCGGCCTCGGGGAAGGGACGACCTTGATGGGCGACTTCGACGATCTGAAGGCGGCCATCGAGGGGGACTTTCCGGGTTGGCAGGTGTGGCGCAGCGACGCGGGCCGGTGGTACGCGACGCGCAGCGGCGACCTCACCGACGCCCAGCTACAGGCGGGATGTGCGATGACGGTCGCCGCCGACGACCCGGAGGGGCTCCGCCGGCTCCTGCGCGACCAGGTGCGCGGGGAGTCCGGCGAGTGACGGGAGGACTACATGGGGAACGGCGCGGCCCGGTCCGCGAGCGGGGGCGGACCGGGCCGGGGCGTTCCGGTACGGCAGGTACCTGTGTCGCTGAGGTGACACAGGAGTGGAGCCCAGGGGGGTGGGGTCAATGTCACCCCTGGGGCGAGAAGACGTGACCGCACGGACGGCGCATTCGGCGCGACCCCACGACGAAGAGTCGTGCCGCCCGTGCGGTCGCAACCCCCTCCTCCGGCCCCGCCCCTCGCCTCCCCGGCGGACGATCTTCACTCCCCGGCGGACGATCTTCGCTCGCGGTCCGGTTCAAGCTCGCGGAAACAGGTGGGCGCGCCATGTGAGACCGCCGCTTCTCGGGGCACCCCATTGGGTAAAGGACTCAGTGACGGGAGGCCATGAGCTCATGGCACGGGTGACGCGCGCGGAGATCGACCGGCTCGTCGGCGGCGACCACCACGATCCGCACGGCGTCCTCGGGGCGCATCCCGGCCGGGACGGCGTGCAGGTCCGGGCGCTGCGGCCGATGGCGGAGAAGGTCGAGGTCGTCCTGCCGAACGGCGACCGGCATCCGCTGCGCCACTTCCACCAGGGCCTGTTCACCGGGACGCTGCCGGCCGGCTCGTCCCTCGCCGGGGACGACGAGCGCGCGGCCCCGCTCGCGGTCCCGGACTACCGGCTCGCCGTCGCCTACGGGGACGGCGTCGAGACGATCCAGGACGACCCGTACCGGCACCTGCCGACGCTCGGCGAGCTCGACCTGCACCTGATCGGCGAGGGGCGCCACGAGGAGCTGTGGCGGGCGCTCGGCGCCCGCGTCCGCTCCTACGCGTCCGCGTTCGGCACGGTGTACGGGACGGCCTTCGCGGTGTGGGCGCCGACGGCGCGCGGCGTCCGGGTGGTCGGCGACTTCAACCACTGGGACGGCCGCGCCCACCCGATGCGCTCGCTCGGCTCCACCGGCGTCTGGGAGCTGTTCGTCCCCGGCATCGGCGACGGCATGTGCTACAAGTACGAGATCCTCGGCGCGGACGGGGTGTGGCGCACCAAGGCCGACCCGATGGCGCAGGCGACCGAGCGACCGCCGGCGACCGCGTCCCGCGTGTTCACCTCCTCCCACGAGTGGGCCGACGGCGAGTGGATGGACGCCCGGAAGGACCACGACTGGCTGCACGAGCCGATGAGCGTGTACGAGGTGCATCTCGGGTCGTGGCGTCCAGGGCTCGGCTACCGGCAACTGGCCGAGGAGCTGACCCATTACGTGCGCGACATGGGTTTCACGCACGTGGAGCTGCTTCCGGTCGCCGAACACCCCTACGGCCCGTCCTGGGGCTACCAGGTGACGTCCTACTACGCGCCCACGGCACGGTTCGGGAACCCGGACGACTTCCGGTACCTCGTCGACCGCCTCCACCAGGCGGGCATCGGCGTCATCATCGACTGGGTGCCGGCCCACTTCCCCAAGGACGAGTGGGCCCTGGCCCGTTTCGACGGCACCTCGCTGTACGAGCACGATGATCCGGCGCGCGGCGAGCATCCCGACTGGGGGACGCTCGTCTTCAACTTCGGCCGCGCGGAGGTCCGCAACTTCCTGGTGGCGAACGCGTCCTTCTGGCTGGAGGAGTTCCACATCGACGGGCTGCGCGTGGACGCGGTCGCCTCGATGCTGTACCTGGACTACTCGCGCAAGGAGGGCGAGTGGTCGCCCAACATCTACGGCGGGCGCGAGAACCTGGAGGCGATCTCCTTCCTCCAGGAGATGAACGCGACCGTCTACAAGCGCAACCCCGGGATCATGACGATCGCCGAGGAGTCCACGGCGTGGCCCGGGGTGTCCCGCCCGACCCATCTCGGCGGGCTCGGGTTCGGGTTCAAGTGGAACATGGGCTGGATGCACGACACGCTCGAATACCTGCGCCACGAGCCGGTGTTCCGGCACTACCACCACAACGAGATCACCTTCTCGCTGGTGTACGCGTTCTCGGAGAACTACGTCCTGCCGCTCTCGCACGACGAGGTCGTCCACGGCAAGGGGTCGCTGCTGAGCAAGATGCCCGGCGACGCCTGGCAGCAGTTCGCGGGAATGCGCGCCCTGCTCGCCTACATGTGGTCGCATCCCGGCAAGCAGCTGCTGTTCATGGGGCAGGAGTTCGGGCAGGGCGCCGAATGGGCCGAGGAGCGCCCGCTCGACTGGTGGCTGCTGGACAACGCCGCCGAGGGCGCCCACCACCTGGGGCTGCAGCGGCTCGTCCGCGAGCTGAACCACGCCTACCAGGCCGAACCCGCACTGTGGACGCGCGACAGCGACCCCGAGGGGTTCCGCTGGATCGACGGCAACGACGCGGGCGGCAACACGCTCTCCTACCTGCGCTACGGGACGTCCCAGGACGGTGACCCGCCGGTCATGGCGTGCGTCGTCAACTTCTCGGGCGCCCCGCACGAGGACTACCGGCTGGGGCTCCCCCGCGAGGGCGGCTGGCGCGAGGTCGTCAACACCGACGCCTTCGAGTACGGCGGCAGCGGTGTCGGCAATCTCGGCCGGGTCGAGGCGTCCGGCGAACCGTGGCACGGGCTTCCGGCGTCCACCGTGATGCGCGTCCCGCCCCTCGGAGCGGTGTGGCTCGTCCCTGAATAGGGTGACGGGATGACCGTCGCGCAGCGCCTGAACATCGTTCCCGGCCAGTTCACCGTCGAGCATCTGCCGCACGCGACGCTCCCGGAGGACGACGAGTGGATCGCCATGGTGCGCGCGCCCGAGGGCCTCACCGTCGTCCGGGACGCGTCACCGTTCTCGGAGGCGGAACGGTGGGTCGGCTTCTACGGCGAGACGGCGCACGGACTGGACACGCCGGGCATGCTCGCCGCCGTCGTCGGCCCGCTCGCCGGCGCGGGCGTGTCCGTCTTCGTCGCCTCGACCTACCACGCCGACCTGGTCCTCGTCCCGGAGCACCGGCTGAAGGAGGCCACGGCGGCGCTGCGCGACGCCGGGCACCGCGTCGGGGAGTAGGCCGGGACCGAGCGGGGCCTAGAGGCGTCCGAGGAGCCAGCGCGGACCGGTGACGGCGGCGCCGGCGGCCTCGCAGCGGGCCCGCAGCTCCCGGTCGGCCGTCACCACGAGGTGCTGGGTGCCGGGGCCGGCCTGCTCGACGAGGTCGACGATCTGGTCGTCCCCGCTGCCGGACGCCGCGACGACCCGCACGCCGCCGGACGGCTCGTCCGCGACGCGCCGCGCCGCGCCCTCGACCACCAGCACCACCTCGGGGAAGCAGCGGTCGAACGGGACCAGCCCGTCCGGCAGGCTTCGCACGCCGCCGTCCAGCTTCTTCAGGTCGTCGCGGAGCCGCGCGTTCGCCCCCGCCCTGTCCTTCCACCAGCCGTCGGCGCGCGCGCCCACGACGTTGGCCGCGTCCACGATCAGCACGACGCTCTTCATGGCGCCCTGGAGGCGGGGCCAGGAGCGCGCGAACGGCTCGAACAGCTTGCGGTCGGTGACCTCTTCTACACGGACCCATTCCGCCCTGCGCGTCTCCCGCGACGCGGCCCTCACATCGGCGCGTTTGGCCAGTGAGCCCATCACGGACGTGAACGACCAGCCGCCATGGTCTTCGACGCTCGTGCCGTGCACCGTCACCGTCGCGGTGTCGAGCGTGCACTCCTCGGACGTCTCCCGGAGCGCGCCGGTGACGGCGTCCTCGTGGCTGTGCAGGGCGCCGCCGAACATGCCCCACGTCCCGCCGCCGAGCCCCCACCACGCGCGCTGCTGGAGCAGGATCCACACCTGGCCGCCGGCGTCGCGGTGGTAGGCCAGCAGGCCGGCCGCGCCGAACCGCCCCCAGTGCGTGTGCCCCTGACCGCAGCTCGCCCAGCCGTCCCCGTCACCCATGCGTCCGACCATAGCGCCGGACGGGGAGCGCATAGGCTGGGCGCATGGTTGATCCCGGCACAGTCGTCAACGCGATCAAACAGGCCCGCGACCGGCGGACCGCCCCGCTGATCCTCGAACTGGACCTCACCGAGGGCATCGTGGAGACCGCGCCGTCCGACCCGATCTCGGCGATCCTGTCGATGCGGCGGACGAGCCTGCGCGACGTCCTGGACGGGCTGCGCCGCGCCCGCTCCGACGACCGGGTGCGCGCCCTCGTCGTGAAGGTCACCGGCTCCATCGGCCTCGCCCTCGCCCAGGAGCTGCGCGAGGCGGTGCAGGCCCTGCGGGACGCGGGCAAGTTCACCGTCGCGTGGGCGGAGACGTTCGGCGAGACCGGCCGGGGCACCGTCCCGTACTACCTGGCGACCGGGTTCGACAAGGTCTACCTGCAGCCCACCGGCGAGGTCGGCCTGACCGGCGTCGCGCTGGAGGAGCCGTTCTTCGCGGGCGCCCTGGAGAAGGCGGGCGTCCGGCCGCGGTTCGCCCAGCGGTACGAGTACAAGACCATGGCGAACACGTTCATGGAGAAGACGTACACGCCGGAGCACGAGGAGTCGTCGCAGCGGCTCGTCACCTCGCTCGGCGAGCAGATCACCGCCGGCATCGCCGCGGCCCGCGGCCTACCGGAGGACAAGGTCCGCGAGCTCACCGACCGCGGCCCCCTCCTCGCCGCCGAGGCCCTGGAGGAGAACCTCGTCGACCGCCTCGGCTACCGCGACGAGGTGTACGGCGACCTGCGCGACGAGTTCGGCGAGGAGGCGCAGCTGCGCTTCGTGTCCCGCTACAACCGCGCGCACGGCCTCGCGAGCCGGCTCCCGCAGCCCGGCAAGCAGGACGTCGTCGCCTACATCAACGGGCAGGGCCCGATCCGGCTCGGCCGCAGCGGGCGCGGCGGGCCGCTCCCGAACTCCGGCCCCGCGATGGGGTCGGACACGATCGGCGCCGCGTTCCGCGCCGCCGTGAAGGACGACCGCGTCAAGGCGATCGTGTTCCGGGTGAACAGCCCCGGCGGCTCCGCGGTCGCGTCCGACGCGATCTGGCGCGAGGTGGTGCTCGCGCGCCGCGCCGGCAAGCCGGTGGTCGTGTCCATGGGCAACGTCGCCGCGTCCGGCGGCTACTACGTCGCGATGGCCGCGGACACGATCGTCGCGCAGCCCGGCACCATCACCGGCTCGATCGGCGTCGTCGTCGGCAAGGCGGTGGTGAACGACCTGCTGGAGCGGGTCGGCATCGGCCTCGGGTCCGTCGCCGACGGCGATCACGCCCGCATGTTCAGCGCCACCAAGGATTTCAGCGACTCCGAGTGGGAGCGCGTCAACGCCTCCCTCGACCGGATCTACGACGACTTCACCGCGAAGGTCGCCGAGGGCCGCACGCTGTCCCGCGAGCGCGTCCACGAGCTGGCCCGGGGCCGCGTCTGGACGGGCGCGGACGCCAAGGACCGCGGCCTCGTCGACGAGCTGGGCGGGGTCGACCTGGCCCTGGAGATCGCCCGCAAGAAGGCGGGCCTGGCCACCGACGCCCCGGTCCGCGTGTACCCGCACACCTCCCCGCTGGAGCGGCTGCGCCCGCCGGAGTCCAGCGAGGACCGCGCCGCCGCGTCCGCGCGCTTCGACGCGTGGGGCTCGCTCTCCGGCCTCGCCGCCCGCCTCGGCCTCCCCTCCGCCGGCCCCCTCACGCTGCCGGGCACCTGGGAGATCCGCTGACCGGCGAGTTCGCGGAGGCCGTCGCGACCTTCGCCACGGGCGTGGTCGTGCTGACCGTCCGCGACGGCCGCGACGACCTCGGCACCACGATCACCTCGTTCATGTCGCTCTCCCTGGACCCGCCGATGGTCCTGGCGAGCGTGGCGACGGGTTCCTACCTCACCGAGGTCCTGAACCGCCAGAGCCGCTGGGCGGCGACGGTCCTGTCCACGTCCCAGCGCGCCCTGGCCGGGCGTTTCGCCAGCGAGGGCCGCCCGAGCGCCCGCATCCTCCTGGCCGCCGAACCCCACCACCGCGGCCCCCGCGCGGACGCCCTGATCCCCCAGGCGGGCGTCACCGCCCTCGAATGCGAGACCCGGCAGACGATGGAGGCGGGCGACCACACCCTCTTCGCCGCCGAGGTCCTCTCGACGGACTACATCGCCCGCGACCGCAAACCCCTGATCAGGGTCGACCGCCGGTACGTCACCACGGAGTGAGCCAAGAGGGCGCCCCCTACGCCGCCGGGTCCCGGCGGACCTCGACCCGGCGGCCCCGCTTCCACACGGCGCGGGTCTGGGGGACGCCGGGGCGGTAGGCGAGGTGGATGTGGGACGGGGCGTCGAGCACGTGGACGTCCGCGCGGGCGCCCGGGGAGAGGTGGCCCACGTCGGTGCGGCGGAGGGCCCGGGCGCCGCCGGCGGTGGCGGACCAGACGGCCTCGGCCGGGGTCATGCGCATGTCGCGGACGGCCACGGCGATGCAGAAGGCCATGCTGGAGCTGTAGCAGGAGCCGGGGTTGCAGTCGGTGGCGAGGGCGACGGTGGCTCCCGCGTCCAGGAGGCGGCGGGCGTCCGGGTAGGGCTGGCGGGTGGAGAACTCGACACCGGGCAGGAGGGTCGCGACCGTCCGGGACGAGGCCAGCGCGTCCACGTCGGCGTCGCCGAGGAAGGTGCAGTGGTCGGCCGACGCGGCGTCCAGCTCGACGGCCAGCCGCACGGCCGGGCCCTGGGTGAGCTGGTTCGCGTGGAGGCGGGGCGCCAGGCCCGCCTTGATGCCGGCCTGGAGGACCTCGCGGGCCTGGTCGGCGTCGAAGGCGCCCCGCTCGCAGAAGACGTCCACCCAGCGGGCGTGCGGGGCGCAGGCCGCGAGCATGTCGGTCGCCGCGAGGCGGGTGTACGACGCGGCGTCGTGCCCGGCGGGGACGACGTGGGCGCCCAGGTAGGTGACCTCGTCGGCCTCCTCGGCGGCGATGCGGACGGCGCGCTCCTCCTGCTCGACCGTGAGGCCGTAGCCGGACTTGCACTCGACGGTCGTCGTGCCCTGGCGGGCCATCTCGCCGACGAGGCGGCGCAGGTTGGCGCGCAGGTCGTCGTCGGACGCGGCGCGGGTGCGCTCGACGGTGGTGCGGATGCCGCCCGCGGCGTACTTCTCGCCGCTCATCCGGGCGGCGAACTCCTCGGCGCGCTCCCCGGCGAAGACGAGATGGGCGTGGGAGTCGACGAAGCCCGGGAGGACGGCGCGCCCTCCCGCGTCGAACGCCTCGTCGGCTTCGGGCGCGTCCCGGGACGGGCCGGTCCAGGCGACCGTGCCGTCCTCGATCACCAGGGCGGCGTCGCGGAGGACGGCGAGTCCGTCGCCCACGGCGGGATCGTTGGTGACCAGTTCCCCGATGTTCGTGATGACCGTGCTCACCCGGGCAGGATCTCACGCGGCCCCGGGCAGGTCTCAGGCGGTCACGCGGAGCCAGACGTCGGCGGTGGCCGCGCCGCGGGCCAGCCGCAGCCGCCAGCAGCCGGGCTCGCCGAGCCGGTAGCCGGCGCCCCACTCGTCGCCGGGGCGCTTGAAGCTGCTGCCGCCGTGCGCCTCCGGCCCCCAGACGACCTCGTGTTCCTCGCCGTGAGGGTCGAAGACCGCGAGCCGGAGCGGTCCCGAGCCCGTCACCCGCCACACGATCTTGAGGTCCTGGCCGGCGCGGAGCGGCGGGTAGCGCTCCCGCGTCATCATCAGTCCCCACGCCTGGAGGCCGCGGCCGGTGCCGCGCACCTCGGGCATGCCGTCCGCGAAGTCCGCGGCGCCGTACGGGGCGACCGGTGACGCCGGGCGGCATCCGGGCGCCCCGTCAGGACCGGCGGGACCGGCCGTGCCGGCGGTGCCGGGTGTGGAGGCCGGCGGGCGGGCGGACGGTGCGGCGCCGCCGTCCCGCCCTCCGGTGGAGCATCCGGCGACGGCGAGCAGGAGCGCCGTCGCGGCGGCGGTCAGCGGCGCCGGGCCGCCTCCTCCAGGATCGGGCTCGTGCCGCGCTTCAGGGCCCGCAGGTGCACGACGCCGCGCCGCTCGGCGAAGACCTCGACGACCTGGCGGGTGTGGCTGCCCGTCGAGGCGTGCTCCATCCGCACGCCCGGCCCGACGCGCAGCGACGTGCACTTGAAGTGGATGGCGTAGACGTTCTGGGGGACGCCGGCGACGACGGAGTCGCACACCATCACCTTCTTCGTGCCGTCCTCCATGTCCTCCACGACCGCGTAGCCGTGGTCGGTGGGCAGATAGTAGTCCGAACTCATGTGACCGTCCTTTCTTGGTGTTGTGGTGGTCAGAGCGGGCGGACGGGCGAGTCGCCGTCGCAGTCGATCCCGAACATCACCTGCCTCCAGTCGCCGGCGAACGCGAAAACTCCGCCGGAGGTCGCGACCCCGAGCCGGGACGGGACCCGGGTCGCGTCCACGTGCCGGCGCACCCGCCCCATCGAGTGGACGCCGTCCATGTCCTGCCAGAGCGAGACGTTGAGCAGCGTCCGGGTGCGCCAGCCGACCATGAGAGAGGTCCCGAGGAACCCGGTGGCGTGCCGCCGCACGTCCCGCGCCAGCCGCTTGTGCAGGACGAGCAGGACGAGCAGCGCCCACAGGCCGGGGCACTCGAACCGCGTCACGATGATCACGCCGTCCTTCACAGCGCCTGGGCGGCCGTCAGGGCGGCCAGCGTCACCAGGGCCGTCCCTGACAGGGCGCGCACCGATCTCAGCCACAGCCGCTCCCTTCTCGTGCCCATGTCGATCAGCGCCGGGGTGAAGCGCACGCTCGCCAGCGCGACGCCGAGGTTGGACAGCAGCGCCAGGCCGACCATGACCGGCGCGGCCGCCCACGGGTCCAGCAGGACCACCGCGGCGATCCCGGCCCAGACCAGCGACGCCGCCTTCTGCGTCGTCACGAGCAGGCCCAGGTCGAAGCCCCACACCACGCCGAGGAAGCCGGGCCGCAGCCGGTACACGAGCACCTGCGGGACCTGCCGCCACGCGTGCGGCGTGCGGCCGGCGAGGTCGGCGATCCCGAACCCGAGCGCCACGGCCGCCAGGGCGAGCGTCCGCGGGGTCTCGGGCAGGGCCGCGTGCAGCCCGCGTCCCGCCACGTGGAGCAGCAGCGCCACGAGCAGCCCGGACAGCACCCCGCCCGCGGCGAGGCCGGCCAGGAAGCGCGCGCCGTCCGCCGGACGGCGGCGCATCATGGGGCCGGAGACTCCGGCCATCGACCGGCCTCATGGGCTCAGGACGTGCAGGACCGCGCCGATCCCGCCGATGACCACCCAGGTGACCATCCGGAACCCGTCAGTTGTAGCGGCACTCGAAGGCCGAGTGCTGCTTGCCGCTGTAGTAGGCCTCGCAGCAGGAGCAGTGCAGGGTGCCGCTCATGGAGCAGCCCCAGAGGTAGTCCATGTTGTTCCGGCACGTGGTCATGGAGACGTTGGGGCACACGGCGAGGTTGCAGCAGTTCTTCTTGCAGATGGCGTAGGCGGGTTCGGAGCGGCCGAACACCGCCGACGCGGCGGTCAGGCCGCCCGCGCCGAGGGCGCCGAGGAAGCCGCGCCGGGCGAACCTCCCCGTGGCCTTTCCGACCCGTCCGGTCTTCGTGGTCATGACACTCCCTTCGGTTCGTTGACCTTCGTCCTGAGCGCCTGGACGTCCTGGAAGACGAGGGCGGATTCGAGCCGCCCGCCCCGCATGACGAGCGCGGTCGGGCTCATCCGGACGTTGAACGCGTCCGCCACCCAGCTGCCGCCCTCGTCGACGTAGTGCGTGAGCCTCTCCAGCCCGTACTGCCGGACGAAGCGCTCCCCGCGGGCCCGCTCGCCGGTCGAGACGACGACCGCCATGCCGTTCCCGGTGCCGCGGTCCAGCTCGTCCGAGAGCTGCTGGGCGACGTCCTTGCAGGTCGAGCAGGCGGTGCTGAGCACGAGGACGGTCTGGGCCGCGTCCAGGTCGGCGGACCCGGGGGCGAGGCCGGCCAGCTCGGCGGGCCAGGAGCCGGGTTCCGCGCCGAGCCGCGCGTCGTCCAGCGGCCAGATCTCGGTGTCGCGGGCGGCGGCGGTCTCCCGCTCGGTCGGCAGCCGGGAGCCGAGCTCGCCGAGCATCGCGAAGAGCAGCACGACCGCGGCGACGAGGATCAGCAGCACGGCGCCGAAGAAGATCTCCATCATGGGTGTTCCTCCGTCTATCGCGAGGCCGGCAGGGGGCGGGTGAGGTCCTTGACGAGGCCGCGGTGCGCCCACAGGCACAGCAGCAGCGCGCCGCAGGCCAGCCCGGTGCTGACCTGGAAGAAGTAGGCGGCGGGCTCCGCGGTCCCGGCCGCCTGGTTGAGCACCGGAACGGTCATGAGCAGCGCCCCGGCGAGCACGTTGGGCCAGCCGAGGGGACGGCCGCCGGTGGCGCCGAGGCAGCCGCAGGCGGTGCCGCCGCCGCGCACCAGGCCGAGGACGCCGGCCAGCGCGAAGCTCGCGCCGAGGACGCCCGTGGCCCACGCGCCGACCGGGCGCGTGGCGGTGCCGGCCAGCGCCAGGGCCGCGAGGATCTCCGCACCGGCGAAGAGGCGGACATGGGCCCGGGTGAAGCCTTTCCCGGATCGCCGGAAAAGCGCGTTCAGCGCGCGACTCAGCCGCGCCGGGGAAACGGTTTTGGCGACGCCCGCGACGAACAACACGGAGGCGGCCGCGGAATTGGCGACGACGAGGACAGAATCATGAACAGCCATGGCGGGCCGACCTCGCGGAAAAAACTGGATCGAAACAGGGAGCCGACGTGATCTTTTTAACCCAGCTTGATCACGTCGTCAATACACATTTTCCGCAGGCGTACTCTGAGTCGTATTACTCAATTGGGCCGCCCAGGTTGCTCAATCGGCGGCCCGCCACTCCCCCGTCCCGGCCGGGGCGCCGAGGTCGAGCCGCCGGAGTTCCACGCGGGTCCGCACGCCCAGCTTGGGATACGCGCGATAGAGGTGGTTGCCGACGGTCCGCGGGCTGAGGAAGAGCCGGGCCGCGATCTCGCGGTTGCTCGCACCCGCCGCGGCGAGCCGCACGATCTGGAGTTCCTGGTGGGTGAGCCGGCCGAGCCCGCCGTCCTTTTCCGGCCGCTCCGCGGTGCGCGCCCCGGTCGCGGACAGTTCCGTTTTCGCCCGTTCGCCCCAGGCCCGCGCGCCGAGTTCCTCGAAGGTCTTCAGCGCGAGACCTAAATGCTTTCCCGCCTCCGCGCGTCGCCGCGTCCGCCGCAGCCACTCGCCATAAAGCAATTCTGTGCGCGCCCGCTCGTAAATATCGGAGTCGTTCCGGCGGAACAGCTCGGCCGCGTCCACGAAATGGCGTTCGGCCGTGGCGGGATCGGCCAGGAGGGCGCGGCAGCGCGCGGCGAGCGCGCGGATGCCCGGGGACGACGTCCGCCGCGCCCACCGTTCGAGCAGGGACAGGGGACGCTCCGCCCGCTCGGGGCGCCCGGAGCGCACCGCCGCCTCGGCCCGGTCCGCCGCCTGGCGGGCGAGGCTCGCGACCGGGCCGCCCTCCGGCGCGTCCTCGGGCAGCTCCTCCAGCCGGGCCAGCGCGCCCGCGTGCCGCCCGGCGCCGAGATCGAGGAGCGCTAGAGCCCAGGTGCCGAGCGTGGCCGTCGGGGCGATCCCCTCCGCGCGGGCGTGCTCCAGCCCTTCCGCGACGAGGACCGCGCAGCGCCCCTCGTCCCCCTCGACCGCGGCGAGCCAGCCGAGGAGGCAGCTCAGGTGGGCGGCCCGGTACCGCGCGCCGGCCTCGCCGGCCAGCCGCAGCCCCTCCTCGGCCGCCGCCCGCGCCTCGCGGTGCCGGCCTCGGCCGATCAGGGTGTGGGCGAGCGCCTGCAGCGCGTACGGCAGCCGTCCGGGTACGTCACGGCAGTCCCGCGCGAACCGCGAGACCGTCTCGCAGGAGTCGGTGAAGGGGATGAGGGACGCCGCGAGCCGGCGGTCCGGCCCGTGCGGAAGCGGGTGCCGCCGCCCGGCGGGCACCCGCGCGCCGCGGGCCGCGCTCACCGCCGCGTCGACGACCCGCGGCAGCTCCGCCGGGACGGACCCGGCCGGGAGCGGGACGTCCCGCAGCGCGCCGGCCGCCTCCCGCACGAGCCGCGGGTCGCCGGCGTGCCAGCCGCACCGGACGGCCTCGGCGAGCATCAGCGCCGCCTCCGCCGGGTCCCGCCCGCCGATCGGGGCCGCGCCGTCGATCAGGGTCCGGGCGGCGCGCCGCGGGGACCCGCGCTCGAACTCCACCGCGGCCTCGGCCTGCGCGAGCTCGGCGCGGGTCAGCGGGTCGGCCGCGAGCGGCGCGGCCCGCGCGACCAGGTCGGCCGCGCCGTCGAGCAGGCCCGCCTGGCTCGCCGCGCGGGCGGCGGCCGCGAGCCGGTGGGCGCGGGTGCGGCCGTCGGCGGTCAGCTCGGCGGCGCGGGCGTAGCAGAGGTACGCCCGCCGGTCGCCCGACCACTCCCCGGCACGTTCCAGTTCCGCCGCGACGTACGCGCGGCGTCCCACGGCGGCGGCCGCCAGATGCCAGGCCCGCAGTTCGGGTTCGCCGTCCCCGGCGCTGTCGGCGAGCGCGCGGTGGACGGCCCGGCGCTCGGACGTGGTCGCGTGGTGGTAGGCGACGGCCTTGACCAGCGGGTGCGCGAAGCCGATGGTCAGGCCGGTCGCCCGGAGCAGCCCGGCGCGCTCGGCGGGCGCGAGGTCGGCGACCGTCGAGCCGAGCCGTCCGGCCGCCGCCGTGATGCGGGCGGCGTCGCGGGTGTCGTCGGCGGCGGCGACGAGCAGGAGGGTCCGCGCGGCGGGCGGCAGCGCGGCGAGCCGCGCGCCCGCCTCGGCCTGGACCGTTCCGCCGAGGGGCGAGGTGCCGTCGTGGAAGGTGAACGGGTTGACGCGTCCCGCCCGCTGGGCCGAGGACAGGCAGGACGCGAGGAGCCGCAGCGCGGCCGGGTTGCCGCCCGCCTCGGCGCGGACGCGGTCCCGCGCGGGCGGCGGGAGCAGCGCGCGGAGGATCTCGGCGGCGTCGTCCGGGCCGAGGCGCGCGGGGCGGATCTCGGCCAGCCCGGACGACCCGAACGTCGCGTCGTCGCGGGCCGCCGCCAGCAGCGCGACCCGCTCGGCGCCGAGCCGGCGGGCCGCGTAGACGAGCGCGTCCGCCGACGCGGCGTCCAGCCACTGCGCGTCGTCGACGAGGCAGAGCACGGGACGTCCGGCGCCCGCCCGGCGCAGCAGCGACAGGACGGCCCGGCGCGCGGTGAAGACCTCCTCGCGGCCGGCCGCGCCGGACTCGCTCACGGCGCGCAGCCGCTCGGCGTCGGGGCCGCCGAGGTCGCGCACCGGCCGCAGCATCAGGTCGAGGGCGGCGAACGGCTGCTCGGCCTCGGGCGGGTAGCCGGCGCAGCGCAGGACGAGGGCGCCGGCCGCCAGGCCGGCCGCGTGGTCGAGGAGGGCGCTCTTGCCGATGCCCTGCTCGCCGCGGATGACGGCGGCCCCGCCGGCCCCGGCCCGCGCCCCGGCGACCAGCCGTTCGATCTCCGCGCACTCGGCGGCCCTGCCCTGCAACATCGGCGCCCCACACGCGTTCGGATGCGGCACTCAAGATCAACCACCGCATGATCGCATGGGTGCGCGGCGCCGCTCCCTAACCGGAAAGCACCGAGAGTGTCACCATCCCCCGCGGCCCCACCGGACGCAGCGCCACGTCACACGAGGTCAGCCGGGCAGGACGCCCGGCGCACGCCGGAACGGGCGTCCGGGTCCGGTCAGGCGGGGCCCGGCGCCGTCGCGGCGGTGACGGCCGCGGTGAGCGCGCCGGGAACGTCGTCGATCAGCAGGTGGCGGCCGTCGTGGACGACCTGCCGGCCGGAGACGACGACGTGCCGGACGTCGGCGGCGGTCGCGGCGAAGACGGCGGCCTCGGCGGCGTGGTCCGGGCCGGCGCCCGCCGTCCGGACCGAGTCGAGGGAGACGGTGACGAGGTCGGCGTACGCGCCGGGCTCCAGGCGTCCCGCCTCGGGCCAGCCGAGCGCGTAGTGGCCGTTGCAGGTGGCGGCGGCGAGCAGCTCCCCGGCCGTCCAGTGCCCCCGGACCCGGGTGCGGAGCCGCTCGTCCAGCTCGACCGCGCGGGCCTCCTCGAACAGGTCGATGAACGCGTGCTGGTCGGTGCCGAGGCAGAGGGGGGAGCCGGCGTCCGCGAGGCCGCGGGCCGGGCCGATCCCGTCGGCGAGGTCGCGTTCGGTCGTCGGGCACATGCACACCCCGGTCATCGTCGCCCCGAGCAGGCCGATGTCCTCCTCGGTGAGGTGTGTCGCGTGGACGGCCGTGGTCAGCGCCCCGAGCGCCCCCGCCTCGGCGAGCAGCCGCGTCGGCGTCATGCCGTAGGCGTCCCGGCAGTCCTGGTTCTCGGCGGGCTGCTCCGACAGGTGGACGTGCAGCGGCGCGCGGTGCTCCCTCGCCCAGGACGCGACGGCCCGCAGCTGCTCGCGCGGCACCGCCCGGACGGAGTGGATCGCGGCGCCGACGCGGGCGTGCAGCCGTCCCGCCTTGTCGGTCCGCTCGTGCAGGGACTCGACGCGGCGCACCCAGTTGCCGGCGGTGCCGTCGCCGAAGCGGAGCTGCGGGCCCTTCAGCGGGCGGCCGATGCCGCCGGCGAGGTAGCAGGCGTCGAGGAGCGTGATCCGGATGCCCGCGTCGGACGCGGCGGCGATCAGCGCCTCGCCCATCGCGTTCGGGTCGCCGTAGGGGCCGCCGCCCGGCCGGTGGTGCAGGTAGTGGAACTCGCCGACGCAGCTGACCCCGGCGAGGGCCATCTCGGCGAACACGGCGGTGGCGAGGGCGCGGTAGGAGTCGGGGTCGAGCCGGTCGGCGACCGTGTACATCTGCTCGCGCCACGTCCAGAACGTCCCGGCGTGCGCCTGGACGCGGGAGCGGAGGGCGCGGTGGAACGCGTGGGAGTGCGCGTTCGCCAGGCCCGGCACGGTCAGGCCGGGGAGCCGCTGGGCGTTCGGGGCGGAGGGGACGCCGGCCTGGAGCCTGGTGATCCGCTCGCCGTCGGCCTCGATGAGCACGTCGGGCGCGACACCGTCGCCGAGCCAGGCGAACTGGGCATGCCACTGCATATCGGAAGTCCTACCCGCGGGCCAGGTCGCCCAGTACCGCGGCGAGGGCCTCCACTCCGGCGAGGCAGTCGGCCGGTTCCGCGCACTCGGCGGGCGCGTGCGAGATCCCGGTCGGGTTCCGGACGAACAGCATCGCGGCCGGCACCCGCGCCGCGAGGACGCCCGCGTCGTGCCCGGCCCCCGTCGGCAGGACGGGCACCCCGCCGAGCGTCGTGCCGATCCGGTCCCGCAGCGCCCGGTTGAAGTCGACGATCGCGGAGTAGGACTCCTCGGCGAGGTCGACGCTGACCCGGTGCGGGCGCGCGGCGACGCGGGCGGCCTCGTCGACGTCCTGGACGGTCCGCCGGACATCCTCGTCGACCGGTCCCCGGGCGTCCAGCCAGGCGGTGACCGACGAGGGGATGGCGTTCACCCCGCCCGGCACGACCCGGACCTTCCCGACCGTCGCCACGGTGCCGTGGCGCTCCGCCGCCGCGCGCGCGGCGATCACCATGTGGGCGAACGGCAGCATCGGGTCACGACGGTCGGGGAGCCTGGTCGTCCCCGCGTGGTCGCCCTCGCCGGTGAACTCGAACCGCCACCGGCCGTGCGGGACGATCGTGCTCGCGACCCCGACGGGCCCGGTCAGCGCCCTCCCCTGCTCGACGTGCAGCTCGACGTGGCAGGCGATCCGCCCGAGGAGGTCCTCGTCCGGGCCGATCGCGTCGGGGTCGAACCCGGCGTTGTGCATCACCTCGGCGAACGTGTGGCCGTCGCCGTCGGTCAGGCGGCGCGCCCGCCCCGGGGCGATCGCCCCGGTCAGCAGCCGCGACCCCAGGCACGCCACGCCGAACCGCGCGCCCTCCTCCTCGGCGAACGCCGCGATCCCGAGCGGCCGGGAGGGGGTGACGCCGCGCTCCCTGAGCAGGTCGATCGCGGCGAACGCCGACACGATGCCGAGCGGCCCGTCGAAGGCGCCCCCGCCCGGGACGGAGTCGAGATGGCTGCCGGTCAGGACGGCGTCACCGCGCGAGCCGTCCGGCGGGAACCACCAGGCGAACATGTTGCCGTTGGGGTCGTGCTCGACCTCCAGGTCGCGGCGGCGCGCCTCGTCCAGGAACCAGGCCCGGCACTCCATCTCCGGCGGCGTCCACGCGAACCGGTGGTAGCCGCCGGTCGCCTCGTCCCGCCCGACCGGCAGCAGCGCCGCCCACATCTCCTCGAAACTCATGGGCCCTCTCCCCGTGGGGGGCCGACTCCCCACACCCCCCGGTTCGCTTCGCTCATTTCATCGGAATTCGAACCCCGCGCTCCGCGGCGACCTCGGCGGCGCGGTCGTAGCCGGCGTCGACGTGGCGCATGACGCCGGTGCCGGGGTCGTTGGTCAGGACGCGCCGCAGCTTCTCGCCCGCGAGCGCCGTCCCGTCCGCGACGCAGACCTGGCCGGCGTGGATGGAGCGGCCGATGCCGACCCCGCCGCCGTGGTGGATCGACACCCAGGTCGCACCGGACGCGGTGTTGAGCATGGCGTTGAGCAGCGGCCAGTCGGCGATCGCGTCCGACCCGTCCTTCATGCCCTCGGTCTCCCGGTATGGGCTGGCGACGGACCCGCAGTCGAGATGGTCGCGGCCGAGGACGATCGGCGCGCTGATCTCGCCGCGGGCGACCAGGTCGTTGAACGCCTCGCCCGCCCTGTCGCGCTCGCCGTAGCCGAGCCAGCAGATCCGGGACGGCAGGCCCTGGAAGTGGACCTTCTCCCCCGCCATCCGGATCCAGCGGGTCAGCGGCTCGTTGTCCGGGAACAGGTCGAGGATCGCCCGGTCGGTGCGGGCGATGTCCTTCGGGTCGCCGGAGAGCGCCGCCCACCGGAACGGCCCCTTGCCCTCGCAGAACAGCGGCCTGATGTAGGCGGGCACGAAGCCGGGGAACTCGAAGGCGCGCGCGTAGCCGGCGAGCTGCGCCTCGCCGCGGATGGAGTTCCCGTAGTCGAACACCTCGGCGCCCGCGTCCTGGAAACCGACCATCGCCTCGACGTGGACGGCCATGGATTCGCGGGCCTTGGCGATGAAGCCGTCCCGGTCCTTGTCGCGTTCGGCGGCCATGTCCTCGAACGCGACGCCGCGCGGCAGGTAGGCGAGCGGGTCGTGTGCGCTCGTCTGGTCGGTGACGATGTCGATCGGGGCGCCGCGCCGCAGCAGCTCGGGGACGACGTCGGCGGCGTTGCCGAGGACCGCGATCGACAGGGGGCGCCGCTCGTCCCGCGCCTCCGCGGCGAGGCGCAGCGCCTCGTCCAGGGAGGCCGCCTCGACGTCGCAGTACCGGTGCGCGACGCGCCGCTCGATGCGGGACGGGTCGCACTCGACGCAGATCGCGACGCCGCCGTTCATGGTGACGGCGAGCGGCTGGGCGCCGCCCATCCCGCCGAGCCCCGCGGTCAGCGTGATCGTCCCGGCGAGGGTGCCGCCGAACCGCTTCTCGGCGACGGCGGCGAACGTCTCGTAGGTGCCCTGGAGGATGCCCTGCGTCCCGATGTAAATCCACGACCCGGCGGTCATCTGCCCGAACATCGTCAGGCCGAGCGACTCCAGCCGGCGGAACTCCTCCCACGTCGCCCACTGCGGGACCAGGTTGGAGTTCGCGATCAGCACGCGCGGCGCCCACTCGTGCGTCCGGAAGATCCCGACGGGCTTGCCGGACTGGACGAGCAGGGTCTCGTCGCCCTCCAGATCGGCCAGCGAGCGGAGGATGCCGTCGAAGGCGTCCCAGTTCCGCGCGGCCCTGCCGGAGCCGCCGTAGACGACCAGCTCGTCCGGATGCTCGGCGACCTCGGGGTCGAGGTTGTTCTGGATCATGCGCAGGGCGGCCTCCTGCGGCCAGCCCTTGGCGGCGGTCAGCGAGGTGCCGCGCGGCGCGCGGACGGGACGCGGTTCGGACATGTCGGGCTCCTTAGGAGAGCGGGCCGGTGACGGCCTCGGCGGCGGCGACCAGTGAGCCGTCCCGGACCAGCGCGGTCGCGGCGGCGATCTCGGGGGCGAGGTAGCGGTCCGGGCCGGGCGGCGGGACGGCCTCGCGCAGCCTGGCGACCACGGCGGCGGTCGCCGGCCCGGGCCGCAGCGGGGTGCGCAGGTCCAGCGCCCGCGCGGCGGTGAGGATCTCGATGGCGACCACCTGCGCCAGCCCGTCCACGGCCCGGCGCAGCTTGCGGGCCGCGGTCCACCCCATCGAGACGTGGTCCTCCTGCATGGCCGAGCTCGGGATCGAGTCGGCGCTCGCGGGCGCGGCCAGCCGCTTCAGCTCGGACACGATGCCCGCCTGCGTGTACTGGGCGATCATGTGGCCGGAGTCGACGCCGGGGTCGTCGGCGAGGAAGGCGGGCAGGCCCCCGGACCGCCCCCGGTCGAGCATCCGGTCGGTGCGCCGCTCCGCCATCGACGCGACGTCCGCCACGGGCACCGCGAGGAAGTCGAGCACGTAGGCGACGGGCGCGCCGTGGAAGTTCCCGTTCGACTCGACGCGCCCGTCCGGCAGCACGACGGGGTTGTCGATCGCGGACGCCAGCTCCCGGCCGGCCACCAGCTCGGCGTGCGCGAGCGTGTCGCGGGCGGCGCCGTTGACCTGCGGGGCGCAGCGCAGCGAGTACGCGTCCTGGACGCGGGTGCAGTCGGGGCCGCGATGCGACTCCATGATCTCCGAGGCGGCCAGCAGCGCCCGCAGGTTCGCGGCCGACGCGGCCTGGCCCGGATGCGGCCGCAGCGCCTGGAGGTCGGCGGCGAAGACCCGGTCGGTGCCGAGCAGCGCCTCGACCGTCATCGCGGCGGCCAGGTCCGCGGCGACGAGCAGCCTGCGCAGGTCGTTGATGGCGAGGACGAGCATGCCGAGCATGCCGTCCGTCCCGTTCAGGAGGGCGAGCCCCTCCTTGGCGCCGAGCACGACCGGCGCGATCCCGGCCTCGCCCAGCGCCTCCGCCGCCGGTTTCAGGTTCCCGGCGGCGTCCCTGACCGATCCTTCGCCGATGAGCGCGAGGGCGACGTGCGCGAGCGGCGCGAGGTCGCCGGAGCACCCGAGGCTCCCGTACTCGAAGACCTGCGGGGCGATGCCCGCGTTGAGCAGCTCGGCCAGCGTGCGCGCCGTCGCCGGCTGCACGCCGGTCCGGCCGGTGGCGAGCGTCCGCAGCCTGAGCAGCATCAGCGCCCGGACGACCTCACGCTCCACCTCCGGCCCCGACCCCGCGGCGTGCGACCGGACGATGTTGAGCTGCAACTGCGCGCGCATCTCGGGGGCGATGTGCCGCGTGGCGAGCGCCCCGAAGCCCGTCGACACCCCGTAGACCGGGGTGGGACGGGCCGACAGCTCCTCGATGTGGGCGCGCGCCTCGCCGATCAGCTTCAGCGCCCCGTCCGACAGCGCGACGCGGGCGCCGTCCCGGGCCACCGCGACCACCTGCTCGAACGAGAGCGGTTCCGGCCCCACCTCGACGCCTGCGTCCCCCATACCAAGACCCATACCCACCATTGGAGCGCCTTCCGGGCCGCGTCCCCAGGCCCGGACGGCCCGCCCTGTCTCATATACGAGACAATCGCCGCATGAGCCAGGTGCCCGCCGCCCGCCGCGCCCTCGCGGTGCTCCGCCTGCTGGCGGGCGCGCCCGGCCCGCTCCCCGCGTCCGCGATCGCCCGCGCCCTGGACCTGCCCCGCTCCAGCACCTACCACCTCCTGACGGCGATGGCCGAGGACGGCTTCGTCACCTCCATCCCCGAGGAGCGCCGCTGGGGCCTCGGCGTCGCCGCCTTCGAGATCGGCTCGGCCTACCTGCGCCACGAACCTCTGGAGCGCCTGGCCCGGCCCCTCCTGCGGCGCCTCGTCGACCGGGTGGGCGAGATCGCGCAGCTGGGCGTCCTGCACGGCGCCGAGACGCTCTACCTGCTCAAGGAGCAGCCGCCCCGGCACGCCACCCTGGTCACCGACGTGGGCGTCCGGATGCCCGCCCACCTCACCGCCAGCGGCCTCTCGATGCTCGCCCACCTGCCGCCCGCGCAGGTCAGGGCCCTGTTCCCGGGCCGTTTCGTGGACCGCACCGGCCGGGGCCCGGCGTCCCTGCGCGAGCTGCGCCGCATTCTCGCGCGGGACACGCGCCGCGGCTGGTCGGCCGAGGACGGCCATGTCACCGAGGGCTTCGCCAGCATCGCCGCCTGCGCCTTCGACCACACCGGCCACCCCACGGCGGCGATCACCGTGACGTTCCGCCGCGAGGACCACCCGCCGGAGACGTGGCCCTCCCTCGCCGCCCCGATCCGCACCACCGCCGCCGCGCTGACCACCCGCCTGACCGGCCGCCCCCCGGCCCACTGAACCCCCGGAAAGAAATCTTTGAATTCGTCGTGCCGGGGTGTCGAATGCCGCCGAGCCCGTTCGTAGCCAGGGTGAGAGACCGGAACAGAGCCGGTCGCAGACTCGCAGGGAGCACACCATGACCGCCACCTACACCTTCGACGTCTTCTCCAGCCTCGACGGCTTCGGCGCCGCCACCGGGGACTGGACGGGCTACTGGGGCAAGCAGGGCCCCGAACTCCTCGACCACCGCCTCGCCCTCTACAACGAGGAGCAGCGGCTGATCCTCGGGGCCACCACCTACCGGGCGTTCGCGCAGATGGTGGCGGAGAGCACCGAGGACTCCGACGTGCGCGACCCGTGGGTCACGCGGATGAGGAACCTGCCGACGACGGTCGTGTCGAGCACCCTGGAGGGCCCCCTGAACTGGCCGGACGCCGAGATCGCGAGCGGGGACGCCGTCGACGTCGTCGCCCGGCTCAAGGAGGAGTCCGCGGTGCCGCTGCGCTCGCACGGCAGCCTGTCGCTGAACCGGGCGCTGATGGCCGCCGGCCTGGTCGACCGCGTCCAGGTGACGCTCTTCCCGGTCATCACCGGACAGAGCGGAGCCGACCCGGTCTTCGAGAACGCGGCCGACTTCGACCTCGAACTGATCGAGCACCGGACCCTCGACGACCACATCCAGGAGCTCATCTACCGGCCCACCCTCCACGCCTGAGCCCGGCTCACCTCCCTGGCCGAGCCGGGAAGGTGGCGCGGACGGTGCGGCTCTGAGGGGTGCCCGTCCAGGACCAGGTGGCGGCGAGGGCGTCCACCGCGAGCAGGCCGCGGCCGCCCTCCGCCAGCTCCGTGAGATCGCGCAGGCGCGGCTCGTTCGGACCGCCCTGGTCGGTGACGTAGGCGATGACACCGGCGACGTCCATGCTGAGGTCCACGGTGAACCGGCCGCCGTCCTCCCCGGAGCGGGTGTGCCGGATCGCGTTGACGGCCAGCTCGTCCAGGACGAGGAGCACGTCGTCCAGGGCCGGGAAGTCGGCAAGCAGATGCGCCGCGAACGCCCGGACGAGCCGGACCTGGTCGGGCCTGCCCTGGAACTCGCGCCGCCAGTACATCGGGGACTCGTGCTCGGCGGGGATGGGAACGGCGAGCAGCATTGATCACCTCTCGTGAACGCTGTGTGTCGGCCGCCCCATCCTCCGTAACCATGCGGCTTCGCTGTGCCGAAAGGCCAGGCCAGCGTCCTTTCCGGTGGTCGAGCACGCCTTCCCCGCGAACGTTCACCTCCGTTTACGTAAACGAAGCGAACGGTTCGCGCGGCGAACGTTCATTTCCGGAACGCCACCGAGACGAACAGCCCGGCGGGTTTCACGTGTTCGAACAGCGCGTCTATCGATGACACGCTCGGAGATCGCGTGATAACACAGAGTGGACATGCCGCCCCCCGGCCAGCGGCGCCCCCACCCGCCGGCCCGCCCCTGGAGGTTCCCGGTGACCAGCCCGTTCGTCCGGCGCCGCCGCCTCGGCGCCGAACTCCGGACCCTCCGCGAGCAGAGCGGCATGACCGCCGACGAGCTGGCCCGCCGCATCTACCGCTCCCGCATGACCATCTCGAAACTGGAGAACGCCCGCTGCCGCCCCGACATCGGCGACATCGTGAAGATCATGAAGATCCTCGGCGTCACCGGCGACAGGTTCGACGCCCTCTTCAAGATCGCATGCGACGCCGCCGAACGCGGCTGGTGGGACAACTACGGCGACGCCATGGGCCCCCGCCAGCGCATGTACGCCGACCTGGAGTCAGGCGCGGCCTCTATTCACGGCTATTACCAAATCGCCATCCCTGGGATCTTGCAGACTCCTGACTTCATCTGGGCGCTCGTGGACCTCGATCGTGCTGACGGACCGTTGCCGTACCAGCCGGAACGTATGGTTCAGGCACGTCTTCAGCGCCAAGAGGTGGCATTTAGCCCGGACGGCCCGAAATGCCACCTCATCCTGGATGAATTCCTGCTTCGACGCCTAGCGGTGCCCAGGAACGTGATGCGCGCCCAACTGCTGCACTTGATCGAAGAGGCATCATCCCAACCCCGGCTTCGCCTTCGCGTACTGGACATTGACGCTCGTATCGAAGGTGGCTTCTCAGCCAAGTCGCCCTTCTCGATCTACAACTTCCCCGACGCCGATGACGCGGCGATGGCCGTAGCCGACACCGTCAACACCGACATCGTGCACACCGAGGCCAAAGACGTTCGGCGCTACATCGAGCTGCACCGAAGGTTGTGGGACGCCTCTCTCTCAGAGGTCAGAAGCCTGGATCTCCTCGAAGCAACGGCTAACCGGCTGACCAAGCTGGCAGGATCGTAGCCATGACCCCCCAGTACAGCAGCTGGCGCAAATCAAGCCACAGCACACCCAACGGCGACTGCGTCGAGGTCGCGCGCTCTGCCCACGGCACGATCAACGTCCGGGACAGCAAGCAGGCACAGAACAGCCCAATCCTTGAATTTACACCCCACGAGTGGACTGCTTTCACACAGGCACTCCGCTCCATCGACTCCCAAGCAACCAGGTAGGGGGCCCTGTTCCTCCAAGCCGTCCGGTCCGCATAGCCCGACCCACCATCCCCGGGTACGCGCTCTACGTACGGCACGATCAACGTCCGGGATAGCAAGTCTTCGTACGATCATGAGGGCATGCCGGAACAGATCCCCGACCACCTGGAAGCCGTCGGACCAGGTTGGCGTCCCCTGCTGCAACGTCTCCACGAGGACTTGCTCGCTGTTAGCCCCGACTACAGCGTCCAGCAGGTCAAGGAGAAATACGGACTGCTGCGCGTCTACCTGTACACCGGCTTGCTACGCCATATGGCCACAGGATCCGACCGATTGCCCGAGCCGCACGAGGCGGATCGCTACAAGCGGGAGGACGACGCGGCGCGGCGCCTCGTTGACTCCGCGGAGGAGGAGTCGGGCAGGATCTGCGAGGCCTGCGGGAACCCCGGCCGGACCAGAGACCGCGCCTGGATCAAGACCCTGTGCGACCACTGCGCCGGCCACTGACCCCCCTCTGGGAGTGAGGTCGCGGGTCCCACCACCCCGAACCGCGGCAGGTGATAGCGGCTCACCAGACCGTGTCGTCCGCAGGACGGATAGAAACATGACACAAGGTGTCAGGTTTTGAAGCGAGCATGGGGTTCACCGGTCGCGCCGATGGGAGCGTGACCGGCCTTACGGATGGACAAGGAACCGCATGCGCGAAACGCGAGAAGAGCTTGAAGAGCTACAGGCCCTGCTTGACACCTCTCTGGCCCGCTCCTCGCCGCACCTCCGCTCGATCATCGGCACGGAGAGCACGCTGTCCGCGGAGCAGCTCACAGGAGTCCTCACCGGCATGTGCACCCTGGCTCTCTCCACCGTGACCGCGAAGGGCGAACCGCGGATCAGTGGCGTGGACGGGCACTTCCTGCACGGCAAGTGGCACTTCGGCACGGCGCGCGGCGCCGTCAAGGCCCACCACATGGCCGCACGCCCGGCCGTCAGCGCCGCGCACATGCGCGGTGAGGAGCTGGGTGTGTTCACGCACGGCACCGTGGAGATCCTCACCCCCCAGGGCGGCGAGCCGGCCGCGGACTGGCCGGACCTGCTCTCGCATCTCAAAGACTTCTACGGCGACGACTCCTTCGACTGGGACCGCGAGGTCGTCTACTACCGGCTGCATCCGCACTGGATAAGCGTCTATGCGTCCGATATCGCCAAGCTCACTTCGGCGGTGTGAGGCTGCCCTGAACGGGACCGCGACAGGCCTCCAAAGGTTCGGCTGGGTCACCGTCGGGCGCATTGCCTAGTCGGTGACCCAGTCCATGTGCTCGATCCATTGGACGAACAAGTCGCGGTCGCCCAGGATCTCCAGCGCTGGGGTCTCGTCCAGGGGGCGGCGCCTGCTGATGACGAGCAGCAGGTCGGTGGCCGGGCCTCGGACGGCGACGTCCGCCTTGGTGTGCGCGTGTTCCAGGGCGATCTGGTCCGGTTCCCGGCGGGCCACCCACTCTCCGGACGCGTCGGTGGCGTGGAAGTGCAGGGTCTGGCCGTTGCCGGCCATCGCCTTGGCGAAGTCGGGCCTGTTCTCCCAGTAGCCGCGGGAGGTCAGCGTGTCCAGCCAGTCCTCGGTGGCCGCGACGGCGTGCTCCGGGTCCAGCTCGTAGTGCGTGCCGAGCGCCGAGGCCGCGTCCGCGCGGTGGACGCACGCCTCGCCGAACAGCCGGCGGGACCAGAACGGCACGCCCGCGGCGGCGCCGGACGGGTCCCACACCGGCGTGTCGTCCTCGACCGAGTCGAACGCCTGCTTCGCCTGGGCCGCGCCGTCGGTCAGCCAGGCGCGCCACTCGGCCGGGTCGGCGGGAGCCGGGGCGTAGCGGGCGTACGCCTCGCTCGGCTCGCTCATCCGCTCGCCCACGAGCATCGCCACCATGCGCTGCGTCGCGCCGACATGGTCGACGAGATCGGCCAGCGTCCACTTCGGGCAGGTCGGCACCGGGGCCGTCGCATCCCGCCCGTCCACCCAATCGGCGAAGGTGTTCGTCTGCTCCACGACGGCATTCAGGTACGCGGACGTGTCCATCTGCACCTCCAGGTTCGGCTCTTTTCCCATGCCGACGACGCTAGGAGCGGGCCCACCGCGCTCGCATCGGTCGAATGACTGCCGTGTCGGCGTCGGCGCGATGGGCCCGCTGGTCACGGACGGGCCTCGTAGACCAGGTTGAACGGGGTCTCCGCCACCCGGCGGAACGTCCGGAACCCGGCCGCCTGCACCACGGGCCTGATGCCCGCCTCGCCGGCCTGGTTGCCCAGCGCGTCGTCGGCGCCCTCGGAGATGGCGTGCGGCACGCACAGGAACGTGGAAGCCGAGTAGTAGACCCGCCCGACCGGAGTGAGGTTGTCCTCCGGGACGTCGCCCGCGAACGGCTCGACGATCAGCCAGACACCGTCGTCGGACAGCACCGACCGGATGTGCCGCGCGGCGGCGACCGGGTCGCCCATGTCGTGCAGGCAGTCGAACGTGGCCACCAGCCCGTACGCGGTCCCCGGGAAGTCCTGCGCCCGCGCCACCGCGAACTCGCACCGGCCGTCCAGGCCCGCCTCGGCCGCCGCCTTGCGGGCGAGCTCGACGGACTCCGCGTGCGGGTCGAACCCGCGCACGGACGAGGCCGGGTAGGCGTCGGCCAGGATGCGGGTCGAGGCGCCGAGCCCGCATCCCACGTCGGCCACCGCGATGCCGGCGCCCAGCCGGCCGGCCAGCCCGTCCACCGCCGGAACCCAGGAGCTCAGCAGGTTCGCGACGTACCCCGGGCGGAAGAAGCGCTCGCACCCGGTGAACACGCCCGGATGGTGCTCGCCCCAGGGCATCCCCCGGCCGGTCCGGAACGCCTCGGCGATCCTCGGCTCGGCGGCCAGGCTCGACAGCGCGAGCTGGAAGGCGCCGGGGAGCCCCGGCCCGTCGGGGTCGGCGAAGGCCAGCGCCTGCTCGGGGGTCATCCGGTAGCGCCCGCTCCCGGCGTCGTAGGTGATGTAGCGGCCGGCGGCCTGCCCGGGCAGCCACTCCCGGACGTACCGCTCGGACGTGCCGGTGCGCTCGGCCAGCTCGGCGGCGGTCAGCGGGCCCGCCTCCGCCAGCGCACGGTACAGCCCCAGCCTGTCGCCGATGAGCACGTTGCCGGCCGACATCGTCGCGCCGAGATCGTTGACGAAGCGGTCCAGCAGCTCGGCGAGCCGGGATTCGTCGATGGTGGTCATGGCATCCTCCCGCAGATGCGGCGAATCTGATGCCCTTACCCTGCGCCGGCGACGTTGGGCCGCCATTGCGCCGACCTTGGCGCGACCTTAACGCGCGCTATCCGAGCAGCTCGGTGTAGGCGTCCTGGACCTCACGGCACGGGTCGACGCCCAGCTCGTCCCGCAGCAGAACGCGCAGGCGCTCGTACACCGTCAGCGCCTCCGCGACGTTGCCGCCGGTCGCGAGGGTGCGCATCAGCAGCAGATGCCCGGTCTCCCGCAACGGCGCCACGTCCAGCAGGTCCCGCGCCGCCCGCTCGGCTCCCGGCAGCTCCGGGCCGCCCAGCTCCAGGCACGCCGTGGCGTAGCACTCCAGGGCCCGGACATGCATGGTCTCCAGGCGTCGGCGCCACGATTCCGCCCACGGGCGGTCGGCCTCCGGCAGGAACGGACGGCGCGCCACGAACTGGGCGGTCAACGACAGGGTCCACGCCCGCCGCCATTCGCGCAGAGCGACCGCGGACTCGGCCGTGTGCAGCGCCGAGGCCGCCACCTCGACGTCGACGTACGCCGGTTCGGGCAGCCGGAGTGACAGCGTCCCCCTGCCCCGGAGCACCTCCGGCCCCACCACCGCGCGGACCTTCGAGACCAGGACGCTGAGCGCGGCGGGCGCCCCCGGCGGCGGCGAGTCGCCCCACAACGCCTCGATGAGCGCCTCTCGGGGCACCTGCCGCGGCCGGGACAGGACCAGAAAGCCCAGCAGCAGCCGCCCCTGCCGGCCCGGCAGGGCGTGATCGACGCGCCGGCCGCGCACCTCCGCCGCGAACGCGCCGCAGAGCTGCACGCGCGTGGCGCCCGCCGGCTCCGCTGATCCGTCCATCCGACACCTCGACCTGCCGCACTGACCCTGGAGGCTACCCTGCTGGGAAAGGAGCACCCCATGACCCGCCAGGTTCGATGCGAATGCGGCTACGTCGCCCGCGGCGACACCGACGACGCCGTGATCTCCCAGGTGCTCGCGCACCTCGCGGCCGACCACCCCGAACTCGTCGGCATCGAGACCGCCGACGACATCCGCGGCTGGATCGAGCTGCTCCCCGACTGACGGGCCGTCCCGTGGACGGCCGTTCTCCGGTGATCGAGCAGCGGCGTGCCACGAGCGCGGATCTCGCGCCCCGGCAATTCGAACGGCTTTCTCCGAACAAGAAATACAAAGGCCATTCGAATTCGTCGCGACCGCGAGAAGGCGGCTGAATTGACTATTAAGAATGGACAAAAAATATAAGACGATCTATGCTCAATGTGGCAGCAGGGACGGCGGGTGGCGACATGACGACGGCGCAAGGCGGCCTGCCCCGGCACCGGACGGCGCCGCGGGCCTCCGGGGGACGGTGAGCGGGGGGATGCTCGGACGCGTCCTCCGCCGCAGGTGGTTCTGGCCGGTGGTCGCGGCGGCGGCGATCGTCCTCATCTCCGGGTTCGTGCTGGCCGAGCCGAGGGCGGACGGCGACGGGACGATCCGCGTGATGACCTACAACCTGCGCGGCGTGAACGAACCGCCCCCGAGGGACTGGAAGACCCGGCGGCCGCTGGTCGAGCACCTCCTGGACGAGCACGACCCGGACCTGCTCGGCGTCCAGGAGGGGCGGTGGCGGCAGATCCGCGACCTGGCCCGCCTCCTGCCGGACTACGGGTGGATCGGGCTGGGCAGCCAGGGCGGCACCCGCGACCAGTTCCTGTCGATCTTCTACCGGAAGCAGCGGTTCGAGGTGCTGGACTTCGACCACTTCTGGCTGTCCGACACCCCCGCCGTGATCGGCTCGGCCACCTGGGGCAACCGGTACGTCCGGATGGTGACGTGGGCCAAGTTCCGCGACCGGCGCACCGGCGCGGTGCTCTACCAGGCCAACACTCATCTGGACAACCTGTCCGCGGACTCGCGGGTGAAGAGCGCCCGGCTGATCCTCGACCGCGTGCGCGACTTCCAGGCGGGCGCGCCCGTCATCCTCACCAGCGACTTCAACGCGACCGCCGGAGCGTCGCCGGTGTACACGATCCTCACCGCGCCGGACGCGTTCCGCGACACCTGGACGGCGGCCGAGCGGCGCGGCCCGCTGTACGGCACAGAGAACCACTACCTGCCCCCGCGGCGCGACGGCGAGCGCATCGACTGGATCCTCGCGCGGGGACCGGTCAGGACGGTCTGGTCCGAGATCGACCCCTACCGGAACGGCGAGATCTACGCGTCCGACCACCATCCGGTGATCGCCCGGGTCAAGGTCGCTTCCTGACCGTCACGAGCCCAGGAAGCCGAGCAGGGCCGCGGTCAGCTGGGCCGGGCGGTCCTCGGGCAGCAGGTGCCCGGCCTCCCCGATGACGCGCAGGCCCGCGCCGGGGATGAGGGCGGCGAGCTCACGGCCGCGGTCGGCGGGGACCCAGCCGTCGTCGGCGCCCCAGCACACCAGGACCGGCAGGTCGATGGCGGCGTAGCCGGCCCGGATGCGGTCGATGTAGGACGGGTCGTCGCGGCGCTGGACGAGCTGCCGGTAGAAGGCGTCCTGACCGCCGGCGCCCAGCCACGGGGCCGTCAGGGCGTCCAGCACGTCCGGGTGCAGGCCGGGCGAGCTGGCCGTGGCGACGTACTCGCGGAGCAGGGCCCGGTGCAGCGGCCCCGGCAGCGACCGGAACACGCCGGCATGCTCGCCCACCACGGCGAAGAACCCGCTCCCCCACGGCGGCAGCGACACCGCGTCGACGAGGGCCAGCCGCCGGTAGGCGACGCCGCGGTCCACGTGCGCGCCGAGCGCGACCGCACCGCCGGAGTCGTGCGCGACGACGTCCGGACGCGCCAGTCCCCAGTGCTCCAGGAGTTCGGCGAAGGCACCGGCCAGGGCGTCCAGGGAGAGATCCTGCCCGTCGGCCATGGACGAGGCGCCGTAGCCGGGCATGTCGAAGACGTACACCGAGCGGGTGACCGCCAGGGCGCGGGCGACGTCACGCCAGATGAACGAGGAGAACGGCGTGCCGTGCACCAGGACGACGGGCTCGGCGTCCGCATCGCCCAGGCGCTCCCATCGGATCTCCCCCAGCGTGCCGCCGAAGCCCTTGCCCAACGTCCACTCGTCCGGTGACATGCCCTCTCCCTGTGCCGTGCGGATCAGCCATCCGTGTCCCTGCCCGCCTCGCCTACGGATCAACGCCGGAGTGGCGAGCGCGCGAAAGCCCGCCGCACGGGCGTGCGGCGGGCTTTCCCGAGGATGTGCGTCAGACGAGGCCGGCCTTCTTGAGCCAGTCCTCGGCGACCTTCTCCTGGTCGTCCTTGTCGATGGCGACCCGCTTCATCATGTCGAGGAGGTCCTGGGTGGTGAGCTTGGCGGAGACGGCGTTCAGAGCCGCCTTCCCCTCCTCGTTCACCGCGGACTTGTTGATGAGCGGCGTGACGTTCTGGGCGCTGAAGACGTTCTCCGGGTCTTCGAGGACGACCAGCTTGTTCTCCTGGATCGTCGGGTCGGTGGTGAACAGGTCGGCGGCCTGGATCTTGTTCTCGGTGAGCAGCTTCACCAGGGTGGCCTGGGCGCCGGCGTCGAACGGCTGGAACTTCTTGAACTCGAGGCCGTAGGCCTTCTTCAGGCCGACGAGGCCCTGCTGCCGCGTCTTGAACTCGGACGGGCCGGCGATGGTGAGGTCCTTCGCGACCGGCTTCAGGTCGGCGATGGACTTCAGGTTGTACTTCGCGGCCGTCTGCGGGTTGACGGTGACGGAGTCCTTGTCCTCGGCCTGCGCCGAGTTCAGGATCTCGACGGAGGGCGGCAGCTTCGCCTTCAGCTCCTTGTTGATCGCGTCGGTGGTCGCGGCGGTGCTCTTCTCGTCGACCGACGTGGTCAGCAGGGCGCCGTTGTACTCGGGCATCACGCTGATTCCGCCCTTGACGACCTGGTCGTAGTAGATCTCGCGGGCGCCGATGTTGAATTTGCGGGTGACCTTGACGCCCTTGGCCTCCAGGGCCTGCGCGTAAAGCTCGGCGAGCAGGTTGCTCTCGGGGAAGTTGGCGCCGCCGACGGTGACGGTGCCGTTCCCGCCGCCCCCGGCGAGCGGGTTCTCGTTGTCGCCGGAGTCCCCGCTGCCGCAGGCGGACAGCGCCAGTGCGGCCACCAGGCCGACGACCGCGCCACGGATGAGTTTCTTCATTGCTCTAGTCCTTAGATCAGGAGGAACGGGCGGAGCCGAGCAGGCCCGGCGAGACGACGACGCGGCGCAGCGCCGCGAAGACCAGCTGGACGATCACCGCGAGCAGCACCACCAGGACCGTGCCGCCGACGACGAGCTGGTAGTCGTTGCGGGCCAGGCCGTCGATGATGTAGCGGCCGAGCCCGCCGAACCCCGGGTAGGCGGCAATGGTGGCGGTGGCGACGACCTGGATCGCCGACGTGCGGAGCCCGAGCAGGATCAGCGGCAGCGCCATCGGCAGCTCGACCCGCCCGAGCACGCCCCAGCCGGTCATGCCCATGCCGCGGGCCGCGTCCTTGGCGTCGGCGTCGACGCCCCGGACGCCCTCGAACGTGTTGACCAGGATCGGCGGGACGGCCAGCGCCACGAGCGCGACCAGCACCGGCGTGATGCTGTACTCGATCACGACGACGAACAGGATGAGCCCGAAGGTGGGGATCGCGCGGGCGAAGTTCGCGAGCGTGATCGCCAGGAAGCCGCCGCGGCCGGTGTGGCCGATGAGCAGGCCTACCGCGAGCCCGATGACGGCGGCGCAGAGCAGCGACACGCCGCTGTAGTAGACGTGCTGGAGCAGGCGGTGCGGGATGCCGTCGCCGCCGTGCCACTGCGACGAGGCGGTCAGCCACGTCCAGAACAGGTCGATCTGGTTCCACACGTCGTTCATGAGGTCTTCCTCGCCCTGGCCCAGGGGGTGAGAAGGCGCTGGACGGCGACCAGGATCGCGTCCGTGACCAGGGCCAGCAGGATGATCAGGACCGTCGCGGCGACGATCTGCGTCTGGAACTGGAGCTGGTAGCCGCGGATGATGTCGGCGCCGAGCCCGCCCTGGCCGATCAGCTGGCCGACGGCGACGAGGCTGATGGACGAGACGGCGGCGACGCGCGTCCCGGCGATGACGATCGGCACGGCGATCGGCAGCTCGACCCGCAGCAGGCGCCGCAGCGGCCCGAAGCCCATCGCGGTGGCCGCCTGCCGGACGGGCTCGGACACCGACGCGAGGCCGTCCACCACGTTCGGCACGAGCACCGACAGGCTGTAGAGGGTCAGCGGGATCATGACCGTGGCCGCCGTGAGGCCCGTGTAGTCGATGAACAGCATGAACAGCGCGAGCGACGGGATCGCGTACAGCACGTTCGAGATCGTCAGCGTCGGCGGGTAGAGCCAGCCCCAGCGGCGGCACAGCACGCCGAGCGGCAGCGAGATGACCAGCCCGAACACGACCGGCAGCAGCGCGAGCCGCAGGTGGATGAGGGCGTGCTCGGTGAGGGTGTCGGTGTGCTCGCCGATCCAGCCCCAGTCGATGTCCATCAGCCGCCGTCCTTCGACAGCGACGGCGCCTCCGCGCCGGCGGCGTCCTCGGCGGCGTCCTCGGCCGCGTCCTCGGCACCGTCGTCGTCCCCGGCGGCGCCGGGCGCGTCCCGGGTGCCGTGGGTGGGGACGGCGAGCAGTTCGGTGCCCGCGGCGGTGCCGGCCACGGCGCCGGTGGCGTCGACGCCGACCGCCAGCCCGGACGGGGACAGCACGGCCGCGTCCAGCGCGACCCGCACCGAGTCGGCGCCGACCTGGAAGGTGGGGCCGACCGGCCTGAGCGGCGCCTCCCCGAGCGGCCCGGTGGCCTCCGCCGGGCGGACCCAGCCGAGGGGGCGCCGCTCGCCGTCGACGACCAGCACCCACTCCAGTCCGGCGGCCTCCGCCGCGCCGGCGCTCGCCGCGCGGATCGCGTGGTCGCTCAGCCGCACCCCGCCCGTGCCCGCGAAGGACAGGGTGCGGATGCCGCGGTTCTGGCCGATGAAGCCGGCCACGAAGTCGTCGGCGGGGTGGGCGAGGATGTTCTCGGGGCTGTCCAGCTGCACGAGCCTGCCGCCGGTCTGGAACACCGCGATCCGGTCGCCGAGCTTGATGGCCTCGTCGATGTCGTGGGTGACGAACACGATCGTCTTGTGCAGCTCGTCCTGGAGGCGCAGGAACTCGTCCTGCAGTTCCGCGCGGACGACGGGGTCGACGGCGCTGAACGGCTCGTCCATCAGCATGATCGGCGGGTCGGCCGCGAGCGCGCGGGCGACGCCGACGCGCTGCTGCTGGCCGCCGGACAGCTGGAACGGGTACCGCTTGCCCATGGACGGGTCGAGCCCGACCCGCTTCATGAGCTCCGCCGCCCGCTCCCGCGCCTTCTTCTTGTTCCAGGACAGCAGGTAGGGGACGGTCGCGATGTTGTCGATGATGGTGCGGTGCGGGAACAGCCCGGCGTGCTGGATGACGTAGCCGATGCCGCGCCGCAGCTCCGCCGGCTTGCGCTCGCGCACGTCCTGCCCGTCGATGAGCACGCGCCCGGACGTGGGCTCCACCATACGGTTGATGGTCCGCAGCGCCGTGGTCTTGCCGCCGCCGGACGTGCCGACGAACACGGTGATGCGGCCGGTGGGGCATTCGAGGCTCACGTCGTCGAGCGCGACGGTGCCGCCCGGGTAGCGCTTGGTGACGCCCTCAAAGGTGATCAACGATTCACGTCCTCGTCGGGGCGCCCGCGACGCCGGTGATCGATTCGGCCTTCTCCCCCACCGTAACCAGTGGGTACGGTCTCTTCAGTATCCCGGCCTATCCGGAAACTTCCGATCTGGAGGATAACTACCGGGATTCCCGGGAAAGTAGCGTTGCGGCGTGGAGAACAGCCGAATCGTTATCGATGGGACGAATCTCACCTGCGCGCTGCTGGTGCGCGCGGCCCGCGAGGACGTGACGATCCTCACCGCGCCCGCGGGCGTCGAGCGGGCGCAGGCCGCGTGGCGGGTCGCCCGCGAGGTCGCCGCTTCGCAGCCGGTGTACGGGCGGACGACCGGCGTCGGCGCCAACCGCGTCGTCGACGTGGAGTGGGAGGACGCCGACGCGCACGGCCTGCGGCTGCTGCGCAGCCACGCGGCGGGCGCCGGGCCGCTGGTCGCGCCGGAGATCGTCCGGGCGATGCTCACCGTCCGGCTGAACCAGATCGCGGCGGGCGGCTCGGGGGTGGAGCCGGGCGTGCTGCAGGCCCTCGCGGACGTCCTCAACCTGGACCTGCTGCCCCCGGTCCCGGTGTACGGGGCGATCGGCACCGGCGACCTGACGGCGCTGGCCTCCACCGCGCTGTGCCTGCTGGGCGAGCGGTCGTGGCTGGCGGGGCCGGACGGCGTCCCCGAGCGCGGCCCCGGCTACCGGCTGCGCTCCGCCGACGCGCTGGCGTTCATCAGCTCCAACGCGGCCACGCTCGGCGAGGCGGCGCTCGCGGTCGCCGACCTGCGCGAGGCGCTCCGCGCGTCCACGGTCGTCGCGGCGCTGTCGCACTTCGCCGTCCGGGGCTCGGAGGAGCCGTACGCGCAGCCGGTGCAGGACGCGTGCCCGCACCCGGGCCAGCAGGAGGCCGCGGCGGCGATGCGGGCGCTGCTCGCCTTCGACCGGCCGGCCCCGATGCGCATCCAGGACCCGTACGGGTACCGGGCGTTCCCGCAGGTGCACGGACCGGCGCTGGAGGCGGCCGGGTACGCCGAGGAGGTCGTCACCCGCGAGATCAACGCCGCCGCCGAGAACCCCCTCGTCGACGTCCACGGCAGGACGGTCTGGCACAACGGCAACTTCCACACCGCCTACGTCGGCCTCGCCCTCGACTCGGCCCGCGCCGCCCTGTTCCAGACGATGGCGCTCGCCGCCGCCCGCCTCGGCACGCTCGCCGAGCCGTCGTTCACGGGCCTCTACCCGTTCCAGGGGGAGACCGAGGCGTCCTCCGGGATCATGATCCTGGAGTACGTGGCGCACTCGTGCCTCGCCGACGTCCGGCGCCTGGCGACCCCGGCGGCGCTCGGCAGCGCGGTGCTGTCGCGCGGCGTCGAGGAGCACGCGGGCTTCTCCACCCAGTCGGCCCGCGCGACGACCGACGCCGTCGCCGCCTACCGGCTGGGGCTGGGCTGCGAGCTGGTGGCCGCCGTCCGGGCGCTGCGGATGCAGGGGCGCGCGCCGTCCGGCGGGCCGCTCCGGTCGGCGGCCGACCTCGCGGAGCCGGTCCTCGACCCGCGCATCGGGGACCGGCCGCTGGACGCCGACATCGCCGCCGCGGCGGACCTGCTCCCCGACCTGGCCCGGCTCCATCCCTGACCCTCAGCCGGCCGGCCCGGCCTCGCCGGTGGACGCGCGCACGCGCAGGGACGGCTCGCGCACCACGCGGCGCTTGCGGGGCTTGCCGTCGATGACGTCGACGACGAGCCGGACGGCGGAGTGCACGATGCCGTCCATGTCCCAGTCGACGCTGGTCAGCGGCGGGGTGAGCAGCGCCGACATCGGATGGTTGTCGTACCCGCAGACGGCGACGTCGCCGGGGACGGCCAGGCCGAGCGCGCGGGTGGCCGCGTAGACGCCGTAGGCGATCGAGTCGGCGAAGCAGAACACGGCCGAGGGACGGTCGGCCCCGTCGAGCACGCCCAGCGCGACCTCGGTGGCCTCGCCGAGCGACTGCGGCACGACGACCACGTCAACGCGGAGGCCGAGCCGCTCGGCCTCCGCGTTGACGTGCACGTCGGCGGGGCGGTCGGGGGTGCTGGCGCGGGTCGGGGTGAACACGGTGACGCGGCGGTGGCCGAGGTCGCGCAGGTGCTCCAGCGCGAGCGTGACGCCGCGTCGGTTGTCGAACACGACCTCGCCCTGCGACTGGCCCCCGTGCAGGGCGTCGCCGACGGACACCACGGGGACCGTCGCCGCCAGCTCGGTCCACAGCGGGGCGGACGGGTCGAGCGGCTGGACGATGAGCCCGTCCACCCGCTGGTCGCGCAGCCGCCGGGCGAGGGCCAGCTCCCGCTCGGGATCGCCGCCGGCGTCCACGAGCAGGGCGTAGCGGTCGCGGGCGAGCAGCGCCCGGCCGATGCCCACCGCGAGGGACTGCTGCCAGTAGTCCTCCAGGGAGCCGCACAGCAGCCCGACCTGGTCGGTGCGGCCGCTGGCGAGGGCGCGGGCGATCGGATGGGCCTCGTACCCGAGCTGCTCGGCCGCCGCGCGGACGCGCTCCTGCGTCTCCTCCGAGGTCTGGATGCCGCGCAGCGCGTACGACACCGCCGCGGGCGACAGCCCGGTCGCCTGCGCCACTTCGCGGATGGTCGCGCGCTTGCGCTTCTCCGACATCCTTCCAACCCTAGAGGTCGCCACCGACGAACCAGAGGACCCGTCACTTGACGAATGCTTCCTGAACCGGTTCACTGAAACGGTTAACTGATGCGGTTCAGCAATCCCTGCCAGCAACGTCGCAGGGATGACGAGCGAAACGAACCGCGATCGACGACTGTTCGGAGAGGAGCGAACCCGTGTCTTCCGAGGTCCTGCCCCGCGCCACCGGCTTCGAGAACCTGCCCGGCCGCCCCCTCGACAAGCGGGAGCTGCGCGAGCTGGTGGACGACCTGGCCGAGCAGCCCGGCCTGTGGCGGCAGCACGTCGCGTTCCCGGAGGGGCGGCGCCACTACGCCTCCCTGTACCGGGACGAGCACGTGGACGTCTGGCTGCTGTGCTGGACGCCTCAGAACGACACCGGCTGGCACGACCACGACGTCTCGTCCGGGGCCGTCCGCGTCGTCGCCGGGGCCATCGAGGAGAACAACCCGCGCATGGGCGGCGAGCCCGTGCGGACCGTCGTCCGGGTGGGGCGGTCGTTCTGCTTCGGCCCCGAGCACATCCACCGGCTCACCGGGATGGACGACGCCAGCGTCTCGATCCACGCCTACTCGCCGCCGCTCGTCCGGCTCGGCCAGTACTCGATCGACGCGTCGGGCGTGATGCGGCGGGAGCCGGTCAGCTACACCGACGAGCTGCAACCGCCGGCGGACCCGGCCTGAGCCTGGAGCCCCCGGCGGGCCCGACCGGGGGAGATGGGCCCGCCGGGGGAAGCACGTCCGGCCGAAGCCCGCTCACATCGGCCGGACGCCATACCCACTCAGCGCCCCTCACTTCCGATGTGTCACACCCGCCCGGGACCGGCTCGCGGTCACCGGGGCAGGGGCTGGAGCCGTCCGGGCGCACCATCGGTCGGTGAGGGCCGCCACGGCGATGACGACGGCGAAGCCCGCGGCGGCGCCTCGCAGGAGACCCGCCTCGTAGTAGGTGTCGGTCACCAGGCGTACGGCCGCGTAGCAGGTGGCCGCTCCGGCGAAGAGGGCGACGAGTGCCTGGACGGCCCAAAGCGCGATGCGGGTTCTCGCCTCACCGGCGAGCGAATCCCGGAGAGCGCACACCCCGGCGACCAGGACGATGACCAGTCCGGCCGCCGCGGCGAGCAGCGGAGTGCCGAAGTTCACTCCGTACCGGACGGCGAGAGCCGGGACGAAGAACACCAGCAACGCCCAGCGCAACCCGAACACGACCGACGACAGGGCGACACCGGCCTCACGGACGCTCACCCTGGACGACGCCCAGCGCGCGCCCGCGAGAACGCACAGCGCGATCGCCGCACCCGGCAGGCGTCCACCCGCATGGCCGAGGTTGTAGAGCAGGGCGGTGTCGTACACGGTCAGGACCAGGTGCCCCAAGGCCCAGACGGAGACGGCGAAGAGCAGCATCTGCGCGAACGACATGGCTTCGCAATCGGTGTCCTCCTGCCTGGCCAGCCACTGAAGGAGCAGCGGGGTCGCGATGGCCGAGCACGCTCGGATGACGATGTCGTCCACGGTGTAGGGGTTGTGCAGATCCCACTCGACCGTGCAGAAGACGAAGGTGTACGAGATCGACGCCGCCCATACCGGCCATGAGCCGGCCAGGCGCCGGTACAGGCCACCGTCCAGCCACCGCAACACCGTGCAGTAGGCCAGCAGGACGAGGGGTAGTTCAAGGAACGCCTGCACTCGCAGTACGGACGGCGCCAGCAACTCCGGAAGCGGAAAGTGGTCTGCCAGACCGCGCATGGCGGGGCCGTCCTCAAGGGCGAACCAGCCCTCCGGTAGGTACCTGGCGATGAACGCGGCGTCCCCGCCGTGCACGCGCAGCACGTACACGGTGAAGAGCACCTGGTTCACATAGACCAGCAGCACCACCAGGCCAAGGAAGACCTCTGGGCAAGCCCAGCGGCGAGCAGGCGCGTGCGGACGGTCAGTGGTGTCCCGCGTCAACCGGAGTGCGAGCACGAGGCTCAACGCCGTCGACAGCAGGACCGCTCCGTCCACCCCGATCGCCATGGCCGACCAACGTAGCCCCTTGCGCGGGCGGGCGCATCGACTCCAGGGACGCCGGACGCGCAGGCCGCGATCCCACATCGCCCGCGGCGGCGGCGGAGTCTCAGTAAGATGCCGGGTGGTCTCCCGAATATTTGGTGGTTCTCCATGACATCTCGCCGCACCCGACGCGGCGCGGCGACCCTGGTGCTGTGCCTGAGCCTGGTGGCGGTCTCCGCGCTCGCGGGCTGCTCGCTGCTCGCGGAGTCGGTGCACGAGCGGGCGGCGGCGGACGGGCCGAAGAAGGACGGCGCGTCCCGCAAGGCCCCCTCGGTGGTGATGTTCCTCGGCGACAGCTACACGGTCGGGGACCGGGGCGTCGAGCCGGAGTCGACGTACGCGTCCGCGACGGCGCGGCTGTTCGGCTGGCAGGTCGTGGTCGGAGGACGGTCCGGCACCGGCTTCGTCGTCCGGGGCCGCACGCCCTACGCGTTCCTCGGCCAGTTCGAGAGCCAGCTCGGCTGGCGGCCCGCGCCCGACATGCTGATCGTGTCCGGCGGCCACAACGACTGGCGGACCCCGGCGCCGCAGGTCGCCGCGGCGGCGCACCTGCTGCTCCAGCGCGCGAAGCAGCGCTGGCCAGGCACCCACATCGTGCTGATGGGGCCGCTCTGGGGGACGGGCACGCCGGTGCCGGGGGCGATCGCGGTCCGGAACGCGCTGAAGAACCTCGCCGGGCAGGTCGGCGTCCCGTTCGTCGACCCGATCGGCGAGCAGTGGATCACCGGCGACCTGGTGACCGGCCAGGGCAACGCGCCGCGGCTCATCAAGAAGGACCGCACCCATCCGACGCCGGCGGGCCACCTGTACGTGGCGACCCGCCTGGCGGCGGACCTCAAGCGGATGGGCCTCGCGCATCCCGTCCGGAAGGGCTGACCTCCTTTCCGGGGGGTGTGGGGGTCGTCCCCCCCACGGAGGCAGGCCCCTCAGCCGGACGCGGGCCGCGCGAGGGTGAGGGAGAAGTCGCCGGCCTCGTCGGTCCAGAACCGGGCGAGCTCCATGCCCGCGGCGCCGAGCTCGGCCGCCATCCGCTCCCGCCGGAACTTGGCGGAGACCTCGGTGCGCATCTCCTCCCCGGCCGCGAACGACACCTCCAGGTCGAGGCCGCCGACGCGGACGTCCTGGTCGCGGACGGACCGCAGCCGCATCTCGATCCACTCCTCGGCCGGGTCCCAGATCGCGACGTGCTCGAACGCCTCCGGGTCGAAGTCGGCGCCGAGCTCCCGGTTGATGACGTACAGGACGTTGCGGTTGAACTCGGCGGTGACGCCGGCCGCGTCGTCGTAGGCGCGGACGAGCCGTCCCGGGTCCTTGACGAGGTCGGCGCCGAGCAGCAGGAAGTCGCCGGAGGCCATGGTGGCGCGCAGCCCGCCGAGGAACCCGACCCGCTCGGCGGCCGGCATGTTGCCGATGGTCCCGCCGAGGAAGGCGATGAGGCGGCGCTCCCCGCCGGGCAGGAGGTGCAGGTGCTGCTCGTAGTCGGCGACGACCGTCCGGACGGTCAGGTCCGGGTGGTCGGCTGCGATGCCCGCGGCGGCCTCCTCCAGGAAGTCGCCGCTCACGTCCACCGGCACGTAGGAGCGGAGCGTGCCGGCCAGGGCGCCGAGGAGGAGCCGGGTCTTCTCCCCCGACCCGGCGCCGAGTTCCAGCAGCGTCCGGGACCCGGTGGCCGCGGCGATGTCGGGCGCCCGCGCGACGAGGATCTCCCGCTCCCGCCGGGTCGGGTAGTACTCCTCCAGCTTCGTGATCTCCTCGAAGAGCGCGCTGCCGCGCTCGTCGTAGAACCACTTGGGCGGCAGGGTCTTCGGTGTGCCGGTGAGCCCGTCCCGGACGTCCTGGCGGAGCGTCTTGGCGAGGTCGTCGGCGGTCAGGAACCGGTCCACGTGGTTCTCCTTCACAGCGGGTCCAGGCGCACGCCGGCGGCGAGCCCTGCGGTGACGAGCGTGCGGTCGGGGACGGGGCGCCAGCCCGGGCCGTCGTCGAGCGGCTCGGACGCGATCTGGATCGCGTCCCCGCCCTCGCGCACGAACAGGGAGTCGCCCCAGGTCGTGGCGGCCAGGGCCGTCCCGTCGGAGGCGAGCAGGTTGTAGCGGCCGGGGGCGAGCGCGGTCACCGCGGACACGGCGGCGGCGAGGCCGTCGCCGAGCGGGAGGCCGTCCCGCCAGTGCCGGACGGCGAGCGCGAACAGCGGCGCCGAGTCGACCGGGGCGCGGGCGTCGGGCACGCCGGCCACGTCCCCTGCCAGGTCCCGGAGCTTCGCCTCGGCACCGTCGTAGCCCTCGATCTTCCCGTTGTGGCTGAACAGCCACGGCCCGGCGCGGAACGGCTGGGCGCACGACTCGTCCACGGGGAACCCGACCGTCGCCGACCGGATGGCCGCCACCGCGCAGGACGCTCGGACGGCTCCGGCGACCTCGCGGAACGACTGGTCCGTCCAGATCGGCTGGGCGCGGCGGAACCGCACCGGAGCGGACCCGTCCTGGTACCAGCCGACGCCGTACCCGTCGGCGTTGAGGAGGTTCCCCTGGGTCATCCGCGGTGCGTACGCCTGGGTCTCCAGCGAGTACTTCCCCTCGTAGACGAGCGAGTGCAGCGTCCGTTCAGGCCCGAGGTAGCCCAGATGGCGGCACATTCAGCGCGCCTCCTCAGGAGTGCGGGCACACCGGAAGCCGGAGAAGATCTGCCGCCGGATGGGATAGTCCCAGTTGCGGAACGACCCGCGTATGGCGAGCGGGTGCGTCGCCCAGGAACCGCCCCTGAGCACCTTGTAGTCGGGCCCGAAGAAGACTTCCGAGTACTCCTTGTAGGGGAACGAACGGAAGCCGGGATAGCCGTGGAAGTCCGATGACGTCCACTCCCACACGTCCCCGAGGAGGTGCCTCACCCCGTACGCCGACGCACCCGATGCGTAGGAGCCGGTCTCTGACGGACGCAGCGCCTTCTGCCCGAGGTTGGCGCGCCCTTCCTCGTACACGTCGCCCCATGGGTAGCGGCGCGACCGCTCGGTGGACGGGTCCCAGCGGGCGGCCTTCTCCCACTCGGCCTCGGTCGGGAGCCTCTTCCCCGCCCACCGCGCGTAGGCGTCCGCCTCGTACCAGCACACGTGCTGGACGGGCTCTCCGGGCGGGACGGGTTCCGTCCGCCCGAACCGGCGCCGCACCCACTGGTCTCCGTCGCGGCTCCAGAAGGCGGGAGCGCGCTTGCCGCTGCGGTTGCGCCACTCCCATCCGGCGGGGTCCCACCAGCGCGGCTCGTCGTAGCCGCCGGCCTCGATGAACGCGATGTAGGCCGCGTTGGTCACCGGTTCCACGTCGATGTAGTACGCGGGCAGGTCGACGATGTGGACGGGACGCTCGTTGTCGTACGCCCATGGCTCGTCCGAGGTCCCCATCTGGAACGGGCCCGCCTCGATCAGAACCTCGTCGGCCTGTGTGCCTTCGCCGGGTGTCTGCAACGGTTCCGCCGCAGGGTCGAGCAGGGCGGGGGCTCCCTTGCGGAGCTGGTGCGTGGCCAGCATCGTCTCGTCGTGCATGTGCTCGTGCTGGACGACCATCCCGTACACGAACCCGCCCGACGTCAGCGGGTTCGCCGTGTCGAACCGCACGGACGACAGGGAGTCGAGCACCTTGGAGCGGACCGTCCCGATGTAGGCGCGGGCCTCGTCCGGCGGCAGGAGCGGCAGGGTCGGCCGTTCCGAACGCGGATGCTCGAACGCGTCGTACAGGTCGTCGATCTCGGGGCGCATCGCCTCCTGGCCGGTGGCCGCGCGGAGCAGCCACAGCTCCTCGTAGTTGCCGACGTGCGCGAGATCCCACACGAGCGGCGACATCAGCGGCGACACCTGCGCGGTGAGGTCCTCCTCGGCGAGGACGTCGGTGGTGAGGCCGAGGCTGCGGTCACGGACGGCGCCGAGCTCGCCCGCGATCAGTTCCTTCAGGTCCGCCTCGCCGGCGGTCGGGGAGCTCATGTCGGATCCTCCAGGGAGAGAGACGGGTGGTCGTCGGCGGGGCAGCGTCCCCGCTCGACGTACCGGTGGGCGTACTCCTCGACCAGCGGGACGAGGCCGGGCGCGCCGAGCCGCGGCAGCGCCTCCAGCGCCGCCGCGAAGCACGCCGCCGCGGCGGCGGCCAGCGACGCGTCGGACAGCCCGCACCGGGCCGCCTCCGCCCACAGGTGCGCCACCGGTTCGGCGGCGGCCTCGGCGGCGCGCGACGCGGCCGGGTCCTCCAGCAGGGCGGTGGTGACCGCGACGGGGACCGGCCAGTACGGGCCGGGCAGCGCGTCGATCATCCGCAGCTCCAGCCAGCCGCGCGGGCGGACGGGCGGGAACAGCGTGGACAGGTGGTAGGTCAGGTCGTCCTCGCCGGGCTCGCCCTTGTCGAGCCACTCCAGGAACGACATCCCGGGGTCCGACACCCACTCGCCCTCGGCGGTCTGGACGAGCATGACCTGGGCGTCGAGCGCGTACCGCGTCCACGCCTCGGCCGGGTCGCCGTCCGCCCCGCCCCGCAGGACGGGCAGGGTGCGGCACGGGTCCAGCTCGGTCCAGATCGCCTGGCGGGACGAGCGCATCCCGGTGCGGCGGCCGGCCCGCAGCGGCGAGTTGGCGAACGCGGCGACGAGCACCGGCCCGAGCGCGTGCACGAGCCGCCAGCGGCGGGCCGCGTCCCGGGCGTCGGCGCCGATGTCCAGGTTCACCTGGACGGACGCCGTCGAGCACATCATCGCCATGCCCGCGTCGCGAAAGCCCCCGGCGCGGAAGTAGTCGCGCATGCAGGCGTAGCGGGGATGGTCGGCCTGGAACCGGGGCCGCCGGACGGGGTCGACGCCGTGCCCGGCGAGCGCGAGCCCGGCCGGTGCGAGGGCGCCCCGGACGTGGGCGATGTCGCCGCCGAGCGCGGCGTGCAGGGCACCCAGGCCGGGGAACGGCGCGGAGCTGAGTTCGAGCTGCCCGCCCGGCTCGTAGGTGATCCGGCTCCCGCCGGGCGGCGGCCCGGCCTCGTCCACAAGGGCGCGCACCCGTTCGCGCGGCACGTACGCGGCCGGGTCGGCGGCGTCCACCACGAACCACTCGGTCTCGGCGCCGACCGTCCCGGGAGGGCCCGTCTTGAAGCAGACGCCGCGGATGTGCTGGTAGACGCCGTCGACCGTCAGCCGGGTCACCGTTGACTCCTCACGTGAATCGATCACGGGTTCGAATCCTTCCCTGCTGAACCGGATCAGGAATCCGCTGTTTTCGGGAAGTTGCCCAAATCTCCGTGAACGTCACTGTCCGCCCCTGTCTCGGCTACCTTCCGTGCTATTCGACGTAACGTCCGATCCCAGACTTCTCACCGGTTGACCTGAGGCGCTAGAGTCCCGCCAGCCAGCGGTATGCACCATTTGTCGGACTGCTGGCGCACCCGGACGGGGAACGGGAGGTCAGATGCGCGGGGACCTGGACTCGCTCTACGACGCCCACGCCGACCGCCTCTACGCGTACTGCTGGTCGCTCGTCGGCGACCGGCACGCGGCGGCGGCCGTCGGCGCCACCTTCAGCGCGGCCGTGCACCAGCCACCGCGCGGCGACAGCGTGCTGTGGCTGTACTCGCTCGCCCGGACGACGTGCGCCGAGCGCGGCGCGTTCACCGGCGAGCTCGGCGGGCCCACGGTCGACGGCCGCGGCGGGCCGCTGTTCGCCGGCTCCGACCCGCTGCTGCGCGCCGCCGCCGCCCTGCGCGCCGACCACCGCGAGGTCCTGCTGCTGTGGGCGGGCGAGTGGCTCGAAACGCACGACATCGCCCGCGTCCTCGGCGTCGCGCCCGACACCGTCGCGCAGTTGCTCAACGCGGCCCGCACGCGGCTGGAACGGTCCGTCCTCGACATCCTGATGCGCGGCACGGCGCAGCCGCGGCTCGACCTCATCACCGCGTTCGAGAAGGGGAGGCTGCCGCGGCTGCTCGCCGGGACGGCCCCGTCCCGCGCGCCGGGCTGGCTGCGCGCGCAGGTCCTCGCCGCCTGCGAGGCGGAGGCCACCCGGCCGCTGCCGAGCGTCTCCGCGCCGAGCCCGCTCGTCGTGATCGGCCCGCGGGCCGAGGACCGCCCGAAGCGCGGCCTGTCGGCCGGGGTGTCCAAGGGCTTCGGCGCCGCCGCGGGCTTCGCCGCGTCCGCCGCCGCCGTCATCGGGCTGCTGGTGTCCTGGCCCGCGGCCAAGGGAGGCGGCGCCTCGTCACTGGTCCCGACGGCGGGCAACGGGCAGACGCAGCCGGCGTCGACGCAGACCCACGGCGTCCCGCACGACCCGCTGCCCGGCCTGCCCGGATCGGGAACCCCGGAGAGCGGGCCGAAGAACCCGGTCGCGGGCGCCCACGAGAGCCCGCCCCAGCAGACCGGCGGCACGCCCGGCGGCGGCACGGCCGCGGCGCCGCCCGCCGCACCCCCGTCGAGCGCGCGGGAGAAGCCGCCGGCGTCCGCCACGCCGTCGAAGCCGCAGCCGCCGGCCACGCCGCCGGAGGAGACGCCGACCACTCCCCCGGACTCGCCCTCGGAGCCGACCACGCCGCCGGACGACGGCTCGACCGGTCCGACGACGCCGCCGCCGAGCGGCACCCCGACCGACCCGCCGCCCGGCGACCCGGGGACACCGAGCCCGAGCCCCACGTCCAACCCGACGCCGCAGCCGGGCCAGGGCTGACGCGCCAAGCAGCGAGGCGCCCGGAGGTCAGACGGCGACGCCGCCCTCGGCCGGTGACGTCCCGCGCCGGACCAGGAGCGCCGCGAGGATCGCGGCGAGCGCGACGGCCCCGGCGACGGTCAGGGACGTCTGGAAGCCGTCCATGAACGCCAGGTGGCTTCCGGTCGTGATGGCGTCGGCGGCCTCGGGCGGGGTGCCCGGCGGGACCGGCGCGACGCCCTGCGAGACGAGCCCGCCCTGGCCTTCGAGCTGGCGCGCGGCGGTTCCGGGGAGCCCGGCGTCGGTCAGCCGCCCGAACAGGACGTCCCCCACCTTGGTGGACAGCAGCACCCCCAGCACGGACGTGCCGAGGACGCCGCCGACCTGCGCGGCGGTCTGCTGGAGGCCCCCCGCGACGCCCGCGAGGTGCGCGGGCGCGTTGCCGACGATGGCCTCCGTCCCGGCGACGATGACCAGCCCGAACGCCAGGCCGACCAGCACGAACCACGGCCACAGCTGGACGTAGGGGGCGTCCACCCCGATGCGCGACAGCCCGAACAGCGCGGCCGCGGTGAAGGCCATGCCGAGGGCCAGCGGGACCCGCGGCCCGAAACGGGAGGTCAGCGCGCCCGCCACCGGCGACGCGACGATGAACACGCCGGTCATCGGCAGCATCCGGACGCCGGCGTCCACCGGGCTCATGCCGTGCACCTGCTGCAGGTACAGCGTGATGAAGAAGATCGTCCCGAACATCGCGAAGAAGCCGAGCACGATGAGACCGGTCGCCGCCGACAGCGACACCGAGCGGAACAGCCCGAGCGGCAGCAGCGGACGCTCCACCCGCAGCTCGTTCCAGACGAACCCGGCGAACAGCACCACGGACGCGGCGAACGACACGAGCGGGACGGTGTCGTCGAACCCGTTCTCGCCGGCCTTGATGAGGCCCCAGACGAGGGCGAACAGCGCGCCGGTGAGCAGGGCGACGCCGGGCAGGTCGAACGAGCCGGCGGCCTCCTCGTCCTTCGACTCGCGGATCACCCACAGGCCGACCGCGAGCGCGATCACCCCGAGGGGCGCGTTGAGGAAGAACACCGACTCCCAGCTGACGTTCTCGACGAGCAGGCCGGCGACGATCGGGCCGCCCGCGATCGAGATGCCGACCGTGGAGCCCCAGATGCCGATCGCGGCGTTGAGCCGTTCGGGCGGGAACGTGTTGCGCAGGATGGCGAGGCTCGCGGGCTGCAGGAGCGCGCCGGCGAAGCCCTGCACGACGCGCCAGAAGATCACCATGCCGAGCCCGCCGGACACGCCGATCAGCACCGACGACACCGCGAACCCGATCACGCCGGCCAGGAACGTCCGCTTGCGCCCGAAGCGGTCGGCGATCTTGCCGGCCGGGATCAGCGTGACGGCGAGCGCCAGCAGGTAGGCGTTGGTGACCCATTGCAGGCCGGACAGGCTTGCACCGAGGTCCTTGGCGATCGCGGGGTTGGCGATGGACACGACGGTCGCGTCCAGGCCGACCATCATCACGCCGAGCGCGACGGCGACGAGCGTGAGCCAGGGATGCCCGTGCCCCCGTCTGCCCGTACGGCCGCGCGCCCCTTCGCGCGGCGGGATCGTGACGGCGTCGAGAGTCTCGGCGCCCGTGGGGTGAGTCATCTTCGACCTCCGGATTAGGCAGGATCGTAAAGTGTCATGAGATGACACTTGTCGTCAAATGCCGATAGTCGTGCCAAGACATGATTCATATCACGACAACAGTCATGCTCTGTCGCTTGGCGGGCGGCCAACAGCTGGTTACACTTCGCCCATGACCGCGACCGCCCCCGAGACCGGCCCCGCCGGTCCCGGTTCCCAGCCCCCGGGCAGGCGCGAACGCAAGAAGCAGCGCACCCGAGAGGCGCTCGTCGACGCCGCGTTCACCCTCTTCGCCGAGAAGGGCTTCGACGCGACCACCGTCGAGGAGATCGCCGACGCCGTGGACGTCTCGTCCCGCACGTTCTTCCGCTACTTCGCCTCGAAAGAGGACGTCGCGCTCACCTTCCAGGAGGAGCAGACCCGCGCCGTCATGGAGGCGCTGGCCGAGCGCCCCCCGGACGAGCCGATCATGACCGCGCTGCGGCGCACCGTGGTGGAGATCGCCCGCGCCTGCGAGGCGGGCGAGCTGGGCTTCGAGCCCGGCCGCTTCGAGTGCATGCTGACGATGATGAGCGACAGCCCGTCGCTGATGGCGGGCAGCCTGGAGCACGCGCAGCGCAAGCAGGCTCTGCTCGTCGAGATCGTCGGCCGGCGGATGGGCCTCGACCCGGACGAGGACCTGCGCCCGCACGTCGTCGCCGCCGCCACGACCTGCGCGTTCCAGGCGGCCGTCGACGTCGCCGGCCGCCTCGGCGGGAGGTTCTCCACGCTCTCCGAGACGGTCGACCAGGCCTTCGCCATCCTGGAGAACGGCCTCAACGAACCCAGCCGGCCGGCCGCGTGACCTCGCCCTGACCTGCGCGGACCCGCCCGGTGTGGCGCGGTGCGCCGCGGGTACCCCCTGCGGATCCGGGGGCGTCCCGTCCCCGGGCGCAGGAGGGGGGCGACATGGCTCTGCGGCATCCGCGCGACGGCGGGTCCGGCGGACGCGACCTCGAGATCAACCCGGTCTTCAGCCGGGAGCCGCTGACGATCCCCCGGTACGCGCTGCCCGCCGGGGAGCTCGACCCCGGCACCGCCTACCAGATCGTCCACGACGAGCTGATGCTGGACGGCAACGCGCGGCTGAACCTCGCGACGTTCGTGTCCACGTGGGCGGAGCCGGAGGCGCTGCGGCTGATGGCCGAGTGCGCCGACAAGAACATGATCGACAAGGACGAGTACCCGCGCACCGCCGAGCTGGAGATGCGCTGCGTGCACATGCTCGCCCGGCTGTGGCACGCCGCGGACCCGCGCCGGGCGGTGGGCTGCTCGACGACCGGGTCCAGCGAGGCCGCGATGCTCGGCGGGCTCGCGCTCAAGCGGCGCTGGCGCGAGCGGCGGCGCGCCGCGGGCGGGCCCGCGGACCGGCCGAACCTCGTCATGGGCGTCAACGTGCAGATCTGCTGGGAGAAGTTCGCGAACTACTTCGACGTCGAGCCCCGGTACGTGCCGATGGAGGGCGACCGCTTCCACCTCGGCGCGCGGGAGGCCGCGGAGCTGTGCGACGGGAACACCATCGGGGTCGTCGCCGTCCTCGGGTCCACCTTCGACGGGAGCTACGAGCCCGTCGCCGAGATCGCCGCCGCGCTCGACGACCTGGAGGCGCGGACCGGGCTGGACGTCCCGATCCACGTGGACGGGGCGTCCGGGGCGATGATCGCGCCGTTCCTCGACCCCGAGCTGGTGTGGGACTTCCGGCTGCCGCGAGTGGCGTCGATCAACACCTCGGGGCACAAGTACGGGCTGGTCATGCCGGGCGTCGGCTGGGCGCTGTGGCGGGACGAGGACGCGCTGCCCGCCGACCTGGTCTTCCGCGTGAACTACCTCGGCGGGGACATGCCGACCTTCGCGCTCAACTTCTCCCGGCCCGGCGCGCAGGTCGTCGCCCAGTACTACGCGTTCCTGCGGCTCGGCTTCGACGGCTACCGCCGCGTCCAGCGGACCTGCCGGGACGTCGCGACGCGGCTGGCCGCCGAGATCGGCCGGCTCGGGCCGTTCGAAACGCTCACCGGCGGCGGCGAACTCCCGGTGTTCGCGTTCCGGGTGCGGGAGGACGCCGGCTTCACGGTCTACGACGTGTCCGCCGCGCTGCGCGAGTGCGGATGGCTCGTGCCCGCCTACACCTTCCCCGAGAACCGCACCGACCTCGCCGTCCTGCGCGTGGTGGTGCGCAACGGGTTCGGGCACGACCTCGCCGACCTGTTCCTGGACGACCTGCGCCGCGCCCTGCCCCGGCTGCACGCCCAGCGCGGCCCCGGCCGCGATGCGAGCGAGACGACCGGATTCGCCCACGGCGCCGAACCCAAGAAGGCACGCGCCCGGAAGGTCTGAGGGGCGGTCAGGCCATCCACTCGCCGATGCTGTCCCAGTACATGTTGAGCATCCGCTCGGCCATCCGGCGATCGCTGAGCTCGCCCGCCCGCGCGGCGACCGACCGCATCAGCGCGAACCCGCCCTCGTCGTTGAGGCGGTGCCCGATGGCGCGGATCTCGACACGCTCGGCGAGCCCTTCCGGCGGCGTGCCGCCGTCCAGCAGGCCGTCGACATAGCGGAGGTCGTGCCAGCGCTCCCGGTCCTCCTCGCTGAGCCCCTTGTACGCGCGCTGGGCGGCCGCCACGAGGTCCACGAGACGGCGGGCCGTGCGCTCGTCCTCGTCGACGGCCTCCGCTTCGAAGAAGGCGAGCCGATCCTCGGGGCAGGTCGAGCGCAGCAGCTCGATCGCGCGGTCGGCCTGGGCGGGCGAGTGGCCCGAGGACACGATCCCGCGGTTCAGCACGACATTGAGCACCACGGTCACGCCGTCGTCGGTCATCTGCCACACGGCCCCGGCGGCCTCCTCGGCCACCGGCGAGTCGATGACCAGATCGGCGACCGTGACCGCGTGCGGCGTGACGTCCTCCAGGTGCGGGGAGCGCAGGGTCTGGACGACGGCGTCACGGTCCGGATGGTGCAGCAGCGCCATGACCCACATACGGCGCAGGCTCTCGTCGTCCCCGCCCGCGTAGTCGTTGAACTCCGCGTCGTCCGGCCAGAGCGACGGCATCGGGCTCTGGTCGAGGAAGGAGTCGACGTCCACCACCGCGGGGACGCGGATGGGCTTGCGGTCCCAGATGTCGGCGGTCCAAGCACCGCTGAGCAGCAGGGTGCCGTCCTTGTCCGGCTCCCGGTCCCGCTTCCTCCGCCAGAACACGCTGCACCTCCTGCGAGTGACCGCCCGGATTCATTGCGTCAGTGCGTAGATGATCGCATTTCTTCCGGTGGAGTGCAGCCCGTACCGTGATCGCCCCGTCACACCCAGCTGACTCCGGGGCGCGGCATCAGCGCGGCGCCCGGGGCAGGCCGAGGCCGATCATCGCGATCAGCTCGCGCTGGATCTCGTTGACGCCGCCGCCGAAGGTCAGCACCAGGGCGCCCTTGGCCAGCCGGTCGAGCGCCTCCATGAACGCGGCCGTCTCCGGGTCGGCCGGGTCGCCGTAGCGGGCGAGGACGGTGCCGACGATCCGGCCGACCTCCTGCATCCGCTCCGAGGAATAGATCTTGGTGGCGGACGCGTCGGCGGCCCCGAGCCAGCCGAGGTCCTGGTTCGCGGCGACCTGCCAGTTGAGGATCTCGTTGACGCGCAGGTAGGCGTACACCTGCGCCACCGCGCGGCGGACGGCGGACTCCTCCATCAGCGGGCGCCCGTCCGGACCCAGAGTGGTGCGGGCCCAGCGTTCGAAGCGGACGTAGGTGTGCCCGATGTTGCCCGCCGGGCCCAGCGTGACCCGTTCGTGGTTGAGCTGGTTGACGATGAGGTCCCAGCCCTTGTTCTCCTCGCCGATGAGCATGTCCGCGGGGACGCGGACGTCCTGGAAGTACGTCGAGTTGGTGTGGTGGGCGCCGTCCATCGTGATGATCGGCGTCCAGGAGAACCCGGGGTCCTGACAGCCCACGATGAGCATCGAGATGCCCTTGTGCTTCTTCGCGGACGGGTCGGTGCGCGCCGCGAGCCACACGTAGTCCGCGTGGTGCGCCCCGGAGGTGAAGATCTTCTGGCCGTTGACGACGTAGTGGTCGCCGTCCCTGACCGCGGTGGTGCGCAGGGCCGCGAGGTCGGTGCCCGCGCCCGGCTCGCTGTACCCGATCGCGAAGTGGCACTCGCCGGCCAGGATGCGCGGGACGAAGAACTCCTTGTGGGCCTCGGACCCGTACTGCAGGATCGTCGGCGCGACCGAGTTCAGCGTGATGAGCGGGTAGGTGACCTCGGCGCGCGCGATCTCGTTGGCGAAGATCGTCTGCTCGACCGGGCCGTAGCCGCGCCCGCCGTACTCCTTCGGCAGCGCGACGCCGAGCATCCCGTCCCGTCCGAGCCGCCGGCAGTGCTCCAGGTAGGCCGGGCCGAACGGGTCGGCGAGGATGGCGGCGCGCTGCTCGGCCGTCAGGCAGTTCTCGAAGTACTCGCGCAGCTCGGCGCGGAGCTTCTTCTGCTCGTCGGTCAGGTCGATGAACATCTAAGCCTCCTGGGCGATCAGGGCGCCGAGCGCGTCGAGACGGTCTTCAGGGCCGCCGAGCAGGTGCGCGCAGTGCTTGCCCCAGGCGAAGTAGCGGTGCAGCGGGTAGGTGACGTCCAGGCCGATGCCGCCGTGCAGGTGCTGGCAGGTGTAGAGCGCCTTCGCGACGGGGTCGCACGCGTTGTAGGCGGCGACGGTGAGGACCTCCTCCGCGTCGTCCGCGCCTTGCGCGAGGCGCCACACCCCCGCCCACACGGCCACGTCCAGCGCGCGCTTGGCGATGTAGACGTCCCCGATCTGCATCGTGACGGCCTGGAACTGCGCGAGCGCGCGGTCGAACTGCTCGCGCGTCTTCGTGTATTCCTTCGTCAGCTCCAGGGCGCCTTCGACGACGCCGGACGCGACGGCCACCGCGCCCGCGACGGCCGAGCGGCGCAGCGTGTCCCAGGCCGCGCCGTCCGCCGAGCCGCCGAGAAGGGCGTCCGGGCCGACGCGGACGCCGTCGAGCGCCACGCGCGACAGGGGTTCGGACGTCGCGGACGGCTGCCCGGTGATCGTCGCGGCGGAGGGCTCGACGAGGAAGACCCCGACGCCCGCGCCCTCGACGCGTGCCGGGATCAGGATCCGGGACGCCTCCCGCGCGTACGGGACGAACGTCTTCACGCCGTTCAGGACATGTCCGGTGCCGTCCTCGCGGGCCGTCGCGGCGATGGCACCGGCCGGTCCGACCTCGCGGTACGCGCCCGTCAGGATCGTCGCGCCCTCGGTCAGCGGGGCCAGCAGTGCGCGCTGCTCCGCCGTCCCGTGCGCCGCGATCGGGGCGGCGGCGAGCGCGAGCGACGCGTACACGGGCACGGGCGCCACGTGGAGGCCGACCTCCTTGAGGATCACCGCCAGCTCGACCGGGCCGAGCCCGGCGCCGCCGGCGTCCTCCGGCAGGACGACGCCGAGCAGCCCCGCCTGCGCGAGGGCCTTCCACGTCACGTCGTCGTAGGGCGCCCCGCTCCGCTCGAACGCCTCAAGGCGCTCCCGCGTCGACTCGCGCGCGAGCACTTCCGCCGCGAGCCCCCTGATCTCTTGCTGGGTCTCGTCGAGGTCGAAGTCCACTCATCCGCTCCCTTCCAGGAGGTGCAGCCGGCCGCGCCGCTCGAACTCGGCCCGCAGGCCCGCCGCGTCGTCCGCGGTCATCGGGCGGTAGTCGAGGTCGCGGCCGGGCCGCCACCACACCGGATCCCCGGTGCGCCAGCCCTCCCGCGCCAGCCGGCGTTTGAGGATCTTGTTGGAGGCCGTCGCGGGCAGCTCCCGCGCCACCCGGACGTAGCGGGGCGGCCACTTGGGGCTCATGTCGGCGCGCCCGCGCAGGTAGGCGGCGAACGCCTCGGGGTCGAAGGAGTCGGCGGCGACGGCGAGCATCACCTGGTCGCCGGACGCCGCGTCCGGCACCCCGTAGACGGCGAGCTGGCGGACGCCGGGCAGCTCCGCAAGAACGCGTTCCACCTGGACGGCGCCGAAGTTCTCGCCGTCCACGCGGAGCCGGTCGGCGCTGCGCCCGGCGAAGAAGACGTACCCGTCGGCGTCGGCGTAGGCGAGGTCGCCGCTCCAGAACGTGCCGTCGCGCAGGCGGTCGGGCGCGTCCTCCTTGTAGTAGCCGTCGAACAGGCCGAGGTCGCCGGACTTGACGAGCTCGCCGATGGCCTCGTCGCCGTTCACCACGCGTCCGGCGCCGTCGAACCGCGCGGGCGGGCAGGGCCGGCCGGTCGCGGGGTCGAGGATCGCGACGCCCTCCGTCAGCCTGCCGAGCGCGCCCTGCGGGCCGAACGGGTCGGGCGCCAGCGAGATGGCGGTCTCCGTCGACCCGTAGCCGTCGATGACGAAACAGCCGAAACGCTCGCCGAACGTCCTCTGCTCCAGCGGAGCCGCCTCGTTCCCGAACGCGAACCGGACGGGGTTGTCGGCGTCGTCCTCTTTCGCGGGCGTGGCGAGCACGTACGACAGCGCCTTGCCGACGTAGTGCAGGTAAGTGCACCCGTACGCGCGCACGTCGGGCAGGACCGAGGACGCCGAGAACCGGGCACGCAGCACCAGTTCGGCCCCGGCGACCAGGGCGGGCGCGTACGCGGCCATGACGGCGCCGGAGTGGAACAGCGGCATCGGGCAGTAGACGACCGACTCCGCGGTCAGCATGCGTTCGGCGAGCACCTCCCCCGGCACGACCACCTTCCGGTGGGTGACGCGGACGGCGCGGGGGCGTCCCGACGTCCCGGACGTGAAGATGAGCATCAGCAGGGTGGCCGGGCCGATCCCGGAGGTGTCCGGGATCGGGGAGCCCGCGAAGGGCGCCAGCTGCTCGTGGAAGGCGTCCAGGTCGAGCACGGGGGCCGCGAGCGCGGCGGCCCGCTCGGCGTGGCGCGGCTGGGCCACCACGAGGTCGCAGTCGGCGCGCTCGGCGTCGCCCGCCAGCTCGGCGGCGCTCCGGGTCGGGTTCAGCGCGACCACCACGGCGCCCGACAGCGCCGCCCCGCCGAGGAGGAACACCATCTCGGGAAGGTTGTCGAGGAGCACCCCGACATGGACGGGGCGCTCCGCACCGGCCCTGCCGCCCATCCAGGCGGCGCGGGCCGCGCATTCGGCGACGACCTGCCGCCACGTCCAGGCGCGCCCGTCGCCGGCGGAGCGCAGCCCGGGGCGGTCGTCGTCCGCCCTCGCCTCCAGCAGTGTCGCGACGCTCACGCCACCACCTCCCGCGGCAAAAACTAGAACAGATTCTAGTCTCTGTCCAGAGCCCTGATCATCAGTCTTCCGGCCCCGATTGGCCTGGACCACCGGTGTGTCGCCGGCCCCCCGCGAGCATGGCGAACACCACCGCGATCGACGGATCAGATAACACGTTCTCGCATGAGCGGTACGCTTGGGGGAACACGTCGGGCGTCCGGGCCCGCACAGAAGGGATGACGACCGTGACCGCAGAGCCGACAGTGACCGGGGACGAGGCCCGGGGGCAGGCGGCCGGCCAGGGCGTGCGCTCCCGCAGCCAGCACCAGCGGCGCAAGCGTATCGTCCAGGCGGCCGCGGCGCTCGCCTCGCGCGGCGGCATCGAGGCGATGCAGATGCGCACCGTCTCCGAGCGCGCCGGGGTCGCCCTCGGCACCCTCTACCGCTACTTCCCGTCCAAGATGGACCTGGTCGTCGCCGTCGTCAGCGAGGAGATCGACCTTCTCGAAAGCAGCATCGAGCGCCGGCCGCCCCGCGCCGGCGCCGCCCCGGAGCGGGCCGTGGACGTGCTGATGCGCGCCACCCGCGGCCTGATGCGCGAACCGGAGCTGGCCGAGGCGCTGATCCGGTCGCTGCTCCTGTCGGACGTCAAGACCGACTTCGGCTACCGCATGAGCGAACTGCTGCTCCGCGCCGCGTACGGCCCGCCGGCCGAGATCCCCGCCGGCGACCCGCGCCGCCTCGCGTCCCGCGCGCTGTCCGGCATCTGGACCATGGAGATGATCGAGATGCTGCGCGGCAACGCGACCGCCGAGGAGATCCAGGCCCGCCTTGAGATCACCGCCACCCGCCTCCTCATCGACCCCTGACACGACGAGCGGCCGGGGCGCGCCCCGGCCGCTCTCCCGCCGCTCTTCAGGGCCGCTGCCCCGCCTCGTCGACGACGCCCGACCTGCCCCGGACGGTGAGGTTCAGCAGATCGTCCCTCTTCACCGGCACGCCGCCGTCGTGGTCCTTGATCGCGCTCGACCGCTCGCCGATGTAGGCGTAGCTCTCCCGGTCCAGCAGCAGTTCCTGGTGCAGCCAGCCTTCGGAGACGCGCCCGAGCCCGAGCGCCGGACGTTCGCCGGTCCGTCCCGCCAGCGTCACGCCGGGGAGGTACAGGACCCCGAGCACGCCGGGGATCCGACTGATCGCCCGGTACACCGCCGCCTCGGTCTTCGGCGGCAGCAGATTGTCCCGCAGGATCGCGCAGAGCATCGAGTACGCGGCCGAGTACCGCCCCTCCGCCGTTCCCCCCTGCCCGCCCGCCTTCTCGTAGACCCACTGCAGCAGGGCGGCCGGATCGGTCGGCAGCGCCGCCAGCGACGCGTAGTCGGACGGCGGCGTGGTCGGAGGCGAGTCGGAGACGACGAGCTTCCCGTCCTCCAGCCTGGCGGACTTCTCACCGTCGGCCCGCTTCCACTGCCGCCGCACGACCGTGTCGCGCGGGTCCTTCGACAGCGCCCCGTTCGGGCGGGGGCCCGTCCGCGTCCGCGACTCGATGTAGATCCACTGGTCCGGACGGGGCGGCGTGAACGGCCGCTCCTCCGCGGCCAGCGCGGCCCGCTCCAGCGCCTGCGACGCGCTGGACACGGGACGTACGACCGGCCCGTCCCCATCGCCCGCCTGCACCACGGTCACGCCCACGGCGACCGCGGCGGCCACCACCGCGACCCTGATGCCGAGCCGGAACCGCCCCCGCTTCCGGGTGCCTCCTGACGCGCGTTCGAGGAGCGCCGTCCTGGCCGCCGTGCGAGACGCCTCCGCGGGCGGCCCGGGCTCGGCCCAGGCGTCGCGAAGAATGTCGAGGTCGTTCACAGGTCCTCTCCCAAGGTCGTCGGGTCGGTCTCGCCCAATGCGGCGCGGATCCTCCTGCGGGCCCGGTGCAGCCGCGACCGCGCCGTCCCGGCCGGTATCCCGAGCGCCTCACCGGCCTCCTGCACGGTGAGCTGCGCCCACGCGACGAGCAGCAGGACGTCCCGGTCGCCGCGCGGCAGCCCGGCGAGCGCCGCCGCCAGCGCCCCCTTCGCGGCCTGCGCGTCGACGCGCCCGGCCACCGCGTCGGCGTGCCCGTCGCCGGCCTCGGACGTCCCGGCCCTCGCGAGCGCCCGGTACTGGCGCACCTCGGCACGGTGGTGCCGGGCGACGAGGTTGGACGCGATCCCGTACAGCCAGGGCCGCGCGTCGGGCCGCGCCAGGTCGTAGCGCCCGCGCCGGTCGAACGCGATCAGGAACGTCTCGGCGGCGACGTCGTCGGCGAGCCCCCGCCCGAGCCGCCGCGCCGCGTACCCGTGGATCGCGGCGTAGTGCCGGTCGAACAGCGCGGCGAAGCACTCGGGCTCGTGCCGGGACCGCCGGACGATCTCGGCGTCCCCGGCGGTCACCGCGACCATGCCGGTCTTTCTCGGGTCATGTCCTGCCTTTCGCAGAGGGGGATGGTCACCTGTGCTTCGCCGATCCCCCACCGCGCGTTCGCGTTCCGGTGTGCCGCACGCACCTTCCCTACTAGCCTTAGCCACGCCAGAGCCAGGGAAGAAGAAGGTGGGCCAGTGACCGAGCAGGAACCGATCCTCAGCGACGGGGTCATCATCGAGTTCATCGATGGCAAGGACGTCCCCGTCCAGCACAAGGACTTCGGTGAGCGGGCCGTCGTCATGCGCGACGCCAAGAACCCCGAGGGCCCGATCCTCTACTTCACCGAGGCCGAGTGGGACGCCTTCATCGCCGGCGTCAAGGACGGCGAGTTCGACGACCTCCTAGAAGACCCCACCGAAACCCCCTGACCCAAACCCAGAACGCCCCCGGCATCCCCGCCGGGGGCGTTCTGCGTGAAGCACACCCAGATCAACCGAACAAGTCGTCGACCGACTCCGCCGTGACCGCGCGGGCCAGCCAGCGGTCCAGTTGCTCCGTGTCCTCGCAGGCCAAGACACGCTCCCGCGCGTCGTCCGGTACCGAGACCCCTCGCGCGGCGAGAACCTTCAACACCGCTTTGGCCTCTCCCCTGACCTCGCCCTTGGCCTCACCCTCCGCGACGTACGGGCGAAATGGGTCGTTCTCGAATTTGAAGTCGGGGGTGCCGGTGATCACGTACTCCTCCAGGAGCTTCTTGGCGGACTGTGCGAGGACTGCCATCAGGATGCCAGTGTAGAGCGCGCCGGTTTTCGCATCCTCGTTCTCGATGGTGGCCAGGGCCGCGTGGGCGATTTCCATGGACTCCCGGGTGTGGGGGGTGACGTTGGCCAGGGTGCACAGGATGGTCAATTCAGGCATCTGTGCCGCCTGCTCGGTCGAGGTTATGAGCGGTTCGGAGCCCGGTCCCAGTACCAGGGGCGTGAGCTCGAAGCCCGGGTGACCGAGCTTGATCGGCTCTCGGGCCCACTCGGCCACCGCAGGACGAGGACATATGACCACCAGGTAGCACGGGGCTCTCGTCTTGGCCCATTGGGAGGTGACGTAGAGGGGCCAACTGCCGCACTTGTCGTGGTCTACGGCCCGCTGGGTCTCGGCGACGATGCTGAGCGTCGGCTCGGTGGAGGTGCCCTCGCAGATTTCGACGACGTTGTCGGCAGTGTAGGAGACCGGGGCGAGCTGTGTGCACGCTTCGCTTGCGGATCTGATGGTGAGGTCGGGGCCCGCGTCGATGCCGAAGGCGAGTTTCATTAACTGGACGAGGACTTCGGGGTTGTCGCGGATGATCTTGATTGGGGATTCGTGTTCGGTGGTGACCATGCACGGGACGTTATTGGTGGCGATCCAAAGGAGTCCTTACTTTGTGATTACTTACCGTGTGCAGTGGGTCACAGTGCATTTATGGGCGGGAAGGTTGCACTAGTAGGGGGTTTGGGTTGTGAGGGTGGAAGGCGGGGGTGTTCAGGGAGAGGGCGTTGGCTTTTTGGTTTAGGGATTTTGGTGTGGTGCTGGGCCAATGGTTGGTTTTGACGCGCTTTTCCAGGACTTGGAGGCTTGCCACGTATTCGGAGGCCGCGAAGTTGCAGTGGCCCGTGCGGTGGACGTAGGCCTGGCGCAGCAGGCGGGTGCGGCCGGCGGCGCGGACGGTCCTGGCGTATTCGGTCTCGTGTTCCACCGGGACCAGCTGGTCGGAGATCGTGTGGATGTTCAGCGTCGGGACGGTGATGCGGCCCGTGGGTTCTGATGTGCGCGTCATCCACGCGAGAGGGGCCGGTTCGAGCTTTTTGGCGGCCTTTGTGGTGAGGGTGGAGAGGTCCTTCTTCAGGCTCAGGCCCGCGGTTCGGTAGAGGGCCTTCACCTGGCGGAGGTTCGCGGAGCGGGTGAGCAGGCGTGAGTAGTCCAGGCCCTTGTTCCAGGCGCTGTCGCCGCCCGCGGCCTGGTCGATGGAGTAGCGGCCGCTGAAGATGAACCCGAGGACGCCGGAGGTGAGCCACTGGTACTGCTGGCGTTCCTGTTCGGCGTAGTCGTGGTGGGGCGGTTCCCTTTCGCCGGTGAACCAGGACGACTGGTTGAGGAACGCGGAGGCCAGGGCTATGCGGGCGCGGCCGGCGGGGGTGGCCTGGGCGTTCTGCACGGCGTGGGTGAGCTGGGTTCCGGCGGCGATGCCCTCGGCGGAGGACGTGTAGTCGGTGAGCTTGATGTCCTCGGACGGGGCCAGCAGCGTGGCGATGGTGTGGCCCGCGTTGAGCTGGTAGTTGTTCAGGTCGACGCCACCGCCGACGATGCCGCAGGTGCTGAGGACGCCGTCCACGGCGCGGGTCTCGGCGAGCTTGGCGCTGACCAGGCCGCCCATCGACTGGCCCAGTGCGAGCGTGGTGCGGGGACGTCCGATGATTCTCGCTACCGCGTGCTTCGTCGCGATCTGGTCCCGGACGGCGCTGCCCAGCGCCCACAGGGAGCCGTCCGGATCGTAGGACGAGCCGGCGAGCGCGTACCCGCGGTCGAGGAGTGCCTTGCCGGCGGCCTCGCTCGGGCGGTCGGCGGGGGTGAGCGGGCCGAACCCGTGGCTGAACAGGATGAGCGTCCCGTTCCATGCCCGCGGAACGTCGGCGATCCAGGTCGCGCCGTCGGGGAGGGTGCCGGTGTGGTGCGCGGGGCCCGCGGCGTGGGCGGCGACCGGGGTGAGCACCGCGGGTACCGCGAGGACGGCGGCGAGAGCGCCTGCCCGCAGTCGTTTCATGGGGGATCCTCTCCGGCCCGGAGGCTCAGAAATTGGATTTGTACGCCACGAACGCCAAGATTTTGTCGAATGTCGATCCGCGCGGAGGCGGGCTCCGGGGTCGAGTGCTCAGAATGTAGGCAGAAATCTCACGGTCGTCAACGGTGTGCCTAATGTCGGGTGTACCCGTCCCAGCTCCGCGCCAGGCTGCGCTGGGTCTCGGGGCTCAGTTCGCCCCAGAGGCGGAGCCTGGAGATTCCGCCGTCCGGGTAGATGTCCAGGCGGACGTGCGTGACCTCCGGGGTCGCCATCCGGAAACGGTGCCGGGTGTCGGGCCGCAGGGGGGTCCGCGGCAGGATCGTCCAGGAGAACCCCCTGTTGTCGGCGCCACCGCGGCCGTCGATGCCGGTGAGGCGGACCTCGGCGGGGGCGTTGAACTTCAGGTTCGTGGTGTCGATCTCGGCCATGAGGATGGTGCCGGGCGCGGCGAGGCCGATCTCGGCCCAGTCGTTGCCGCCGTCGCGGCGGCGGGCGGTCTCCCAGCCCTCGGCCTGGTTGCGGGCGAGCCCCGGGAACAGCATGTTGTCCGGCGAGGAGTAGAACATGTCGGAGCAGCCGACGACGCGGGCGCCGTTCTCCAGGGCGGCCAGGTCGACGGTCAGGCCGGTCAGGAACTCCGGATCGGGGACGACGTGGCCGTGCACGCGGAGCCGCGCGATCCCGCCGTCGGGGAACATGTTCAGCCGGACGTGCGTGAACACGCGGTCAGGCGCGCGGGCGGGGAGAGCGTGCGCGGTGTCGCCCTTGAGGGGGGTCTTCGGGACGATCTCGACCCAGTCGGCGGTGGCGAGGCCGGCGGGTGAGGGGTGGCCGGCCGCGAAGCACGCCTCCACGGAGGCGTGCGGCGGGAAGTTGCCCTTGAACCAGGCGGTGTCGATGACGACCCCCATGATCCGGCCGGGGAGGCCGAGGCGGATCAGCGCCCAGTCGTGGCCGGGTCCGCGCCGGCGGGCGGTCTCCCAGCCGTCGTAGAGCTGCCCCTTCGGCCCAAAGGTCTCCGGGCTGAACGCCGGCGGCCAGGGGTTGAGCAGGTTCTCCTTCTCCGCGAACGACTCGTCGCTGGCGGCGATGACCGAGCCGCCGAGGGCGCGGACGGCCAGGTCCGGAAGGGACGTGAAGTCGGTCATCGCGCCTCCGCGGTGAGCAGCCGGCCGGCGGGCTCGTCCGCGATCGGCACGCCGCGCAGCCAGGTGGTGCGGACGACCCCGGTCAGCGTCCGGCCCGCGTAGGGGGTGAGAGGGTGCCGGTGGTGGAGGGCCGCCGGGTCGACGGTGAAGGGCTCGTCGGGCGCGAAGGCGACCAGGTCGGCGTCGTTGCCGGCGGCGATGCCGCCCTTCCCGGGGACGCCGGCCAGCGCCGCGGGGGCCTCGGACATCCAGCGGACGACGGACGCCAGCCCGTGGCCGCGCTCGCGGGCGGCCGTCCAGACCGCGGGCAGGCCGAGCTGGAGCGAGGAGACGCCGCCCCAGGCCGTCGCGAAGTCGCCGAGCTTGAGCTCCGGCGTGGAGGGCGAGTGGTCGCTGACGACGCAGGAGATCACGCCGGAGGCGAGGCCCTGCCAGAGCATCTCGCGGTTCGCCTCGTCGCGGATGGGCGGGCAGCATTTGAACGTGGTGGCGACGGCGTCGCCGGCGCTGAGGGTGAGGTAGTGCGGGCAGGTCTCGGCGGTCACGGGCAGGCCGTCCGCCCGCGCCTTCGCCAGGACCTCCAGGCAGCTCGCCGAGGACAGGTGCAGGATGTGGGCGCGCACACCCGTCTCCGCCGCCAAGCCGACGACCTGCTCGACGGCGCGGCGTTCGGCGGACGGGGGACGCGACGCCAGGAAGGCCGGATAGTCGCCGCCGGCGGGCGGCAGCAGGGACCCGGGGTCCTCGGCGTGCACGATGACCAGCCCGCCGAACGAGGCGATCTCCCGGAACGCCGCCCTCATCTCGGCGGGCGCCAGCGGTGGGAACTCCGGGACGCCCGAGTCGGACGTGAAGCACTTGAACCCGAAGACGCCGAGGTCGTGCAGCGGGCGCAGCGAGGCCAGGTTGCCGGGGATCGCACCGCCCCAGAAGCCGACGTCCACGGCGCACGCGCCTTCGGCGGCCGCGCGCTTCGCCGCCAGCGCGGACGGGTCGACGGTCGGCGGGAGCGCGTTGAGCGGCATGTCGACGAGCGCCGTCACGCCGCCCGCGGCGGCGGCGCGGGTCGCGGTGGCGAAGCCCTCCCACTCGGTGCGTCCCGGCTCGTTGACGTGGACGTGCGTGTCGACGAGACCGGGGAGCAGCGCGACGTCACCGAGGTCCACCGACTCGGCGGCCGGGAGGACGGCGTCGTGGGCAGAGACCGCAGCGATCCGTCCGCCGCGGACCGAGACGGCGGCGGGGCGCTCGCCGTCCGGCAGCACGGTCCGTCGCGACCGGATCAGGAGGTCGTCCACCCGAACTCCTCCGGCGAGGGGCCCTGGAGCACGTACTCCAGCGCGATCCGGCCGGTGTAGCCGATGCCGTCCAGGACGGCGAAGAGCCGGTCGAAGTCGATCCGGCCGGTGCCGGGACGCCCCCGGCCGGGCGCGTCGGCGATCTGGACGTGCCCGATGTCGGCGGCGTGCTCCCGGGCGGCCCTCTCCAGGTCGTCGCCGTTGGTCGCGAGGTGGAAGGTGTCGAACAGGAACCGGACGTTCGCGGCGCCCGCCGCCCGGACGCGCGACACCACGGCCATGGCGTCCGCGGCCGTCTCCAGCGGGTAGGCGCCGTTGAGCCCGCGCGCGAGCGGCTCGATCAGGAGGGTTCCGCCGAACTCGCCCACCGATCGCGCGGCATGCACGAGGTTCTCCGTGGCGGTCCGGTCCTGGTCGGACGCCGCCGCCCCGTCGAGCCGCTGCCCGTAGAGCGCGTTGAACGACCGGACGCCCGTCCGCTCGGCGATCCGCCGCACCACGGGCAGGCAGGCGCGGAACTCCTCGACGCGGGACGGGTCGGACAGCGCGCCCCGCTCCCCCGCCGGCATGTCGCCCGCGTAGAGGTTGAGCCCGATGAGGCGCACGCCCGCGTCCTCGACGGCCTGGCAGAACGCGTCCACCTCCGCGCCGGGCGGGTCGGGCTCGCCGGGCCAGGGCCACCAGAACTCCACCTCGCCGAACCCCGCCGCCCGCGCCGCGGCCGGACGGTCCAGCAGCGGCGTCTCGGTGAAGAGGATCGAGCAGTTGACCGCGAACCGCCGCGTCATGGGCCTCCCTGGACGATGTGCTCCGGCCGGACCGGCACCCGGGTGAGCGCCGCGCCCGTCGCGTCCCGGATGGCCGCCACGATGGCGGGCGTCGACGACAGCGTCGGCGGCTCCCCCGCCCCGCGCAACCCGTAGGGCGCCTCCGGGTCGGGATTCTCCAGGATCTCCAGCCGCATCGGCGGCATGTCGAGGATCGTGGGGATCAGGTAGTCGGTGAAGGACGGGTTCCGGACGAGGCCGTCCGACACGACGATCTCCTCCATCAGGGCGAGCCCGAGGCCCTGCGCGGACCCGCCGTGGATCTGCCCCTCCACCCCGGTCCGGTTGATGATCTTCCCGACGTCCTGGACGGCGGCCAGCTCGACGACCTTGACCAGGCCGAGCTCGGCGTCCACGTCGACGACGGCGCGGTGGACGCACAGCGCGAGCTGGGTGTGGCTGCGCCCCTGCCCGGTGACCGGGTCCATGCGGGACGTGGGGCGGTGGTGGTACTCGCGGGTCTCCTCGATCACGGCGTCGCCGAGGGCGTCCTCGATCGTGCCGAGCACCCCGGCCGCCCGCGACATGATCTTCCCGCCGGCCACGGCGAGGTCGTCGCGGCCGAACCGGCGGGCGGCGCGGGCGAGCAGCTCCGCCCGCACCGCCTCGCAGGCCGCCTTCACCGCCCCGCCCGACATGTACGACTGGCGGGACGCGCTGGACGAGCCGGCGTCGCCGACCCGGTTGTCCGCGGGCGCGATCGTGACCTTCTGCACGCCGAGCTCGGTCCGCGCGATCTGCGCCTGGATCGTGACGAGCCCCTGGCCGACCTCGGCCGCCGCGGTGTGGACGAGCGCGGTCGCCTCCCCGCCGATGACCTCCAGCCGGACGCGGGCGGTGGACAGGTCGTCGAAGCCCTCGGAGAAGCAGATGTTCTTGATGCCGACGCCGTAGCCGACACCGCGCACGACGCCCTCGCCGTGCGTCGTCTGCGACACCCCGCCCGGCAGGTTCCGCAGGTCGGCCGCGTCCGGGGCGGGCGGCGGCGGCATCGCCTCCAGCCGGGTCAGCATCTCGGCGAGCGGCGCCGGCGACTCGATGACCTGCCCGGTCGCGAGCTTGGAGCCCTGCGTGACGGCGTTGCGGCGGCGGATCTCCACCGGGTCGAGACCGCAGGCGGCGCCCAGCCTGTCCATCATCGACTCGTAGGCGAAGCACGCCTGCACGGCGCCGAACCCGCGCATCGCACCGCACGGCGGGTTGTTGGTGTACACGCCGTAGCCGTCGATCCTGATGTTCGGGATCTCGTAGGGGCCGACGCCGAGCGAGGCGGCGTTGCCGACCACGTTCATCGTGGAGGACGTGTACGCACCGCCGTCCAGCACGATCTCGACGTCGGCGTACAGCAGCCGCCCGGAGGCGGTGGCGCCGTACTCGTACCGCATCTGCGCGGGGTGCCGGTGGACGTGCCCGAAGAACGACTCGTACCGGTTGTACGACATCTTCACGGGCCTGCCGGTGTGCAGCGCCAGCATCCCGGCGTGGATCTGCATCGACAGGTCCTCGCGCCCCCCGAACGCCCCGCCGACCCCGGCGAGCGTCATGTGCACCTGGTCCTCGCGGAGGCCGAGGCAGGGCGCGATCTGCCTGAGGTCGTTGTGGATCCACTGGGTGGACACGTACAGGTCGATCCCGCCGTCCTCGGACGGGATCGCCAGCCCCGACTCCGGGCCGAGGAACGCCTGGTCCTGGATGCCGACCTCGTACTCGCCCGAGACGACGACGTCGGCGCGGGCCTTCGCGGCGTCCACGTCCCCGACGCGGACGGGCTGGTGCCGGGTGATGCCGCCGCGGTCCTGGACCTTCAGCCGCTCCGGGTCGGCGATCACCGCGCGCGGGTCGGTGATCGGCTCCAGCACCTCGTACCCGACGGCGATCCTCTCCAGGGCGCGCCGGGCGGTCTCGGGATGGTCGGCGGCGACCAGCGCGACCGGCTCGCCCTGGTGCCTGACCTGGTCGATGGCGAGGACGGGCTGGTCCTCGATGTGGTCGATGCCGAACATCTTCCGGCCCGGCACGTCCTCGTGGGTCAGGACGGCGCGGACGCCGGGGACCGCGAGCGCCGGCCCGATGTCGAGCGAGCGGATCAGCGCCCGGGGATGCGGGCTGCGCAGCGTCGCGCCCCACAGCATCCCGTCCATCCAGAGGTCGGACGCGTAGGCGAACTCGCCGGCGACCTTGAGCGTGCCGTCCGGCCGCAGCGGGCTCTCCCCGACCCCGCCGATCCCGGGGGCGGCCACGTGGCCCGGGCTTCTCACCGGGGACGCCATGTCAGAGCACCTCCTCCGCCGAGCGCATGAGGCGGCGGTGGGCCGCGGCGCCGCGCCGCGCGGCCTCGTCCTGCGGGACGGTGACGAGCGTGTCGCCGTCCACGACGGTGCGGCCGCCGACGAGGAGGCGCCGCAGCGGCGGCGCCGGCCCGAACGCGAACGCGACGACCGGGTCGTCGATCGCCGCCTGGAAGCCGTCCATCCGCCACAGCGCGATGTCGGCGAGCTTGCCGGGTTCGAGGGAGCCGATCTCGTCCTCGCGGCCGAGGCAGCGGGCGCCGCCGAGCGTCGCCATCTCCAGGGCCTGCCGGGCGGTCAGCGCCGCCGGGCCGTACCGGGCGCGCTGCAGGTAGACGGCCTGCCGCAGCTCGCCCGCCAGCGGGACGAGCTCCGCCGACGCCGAGCCGTCCACGCCGAGCCCGACGGGCGCGCCCTCCTCCAGCAGGTGCGACACGCGGGCGATCCCTGAGCCGAGGCGCGCGTTGGAGCTCGGGCAGTGGGCCGTGCCGGTGCCGGTCTCCGCGAGCCGCTTGATGTCGGTGTCGTGCAGGTGGACGCAGTGCGCGAGCCACACGTCGGGGCCGAGCCAGCCGATCGAGTCCATGTACTCGGTCGGCGTCATGCCGAACTGCTCCCTCGTGTGCTCCTCCTCGTCCTGCGTCTCGGCGAGGTGGGTGTGCAGGCGGACGCCCTTGTCGCGGGCCAGCCGCGCCGACTCGACCAGCAGCTCCCGCGTGACGGAGAACGGCGAGCAGGGCGCGACGGCGACGCGGAGCATGGAGCCCGGCGACGGGTCGTGGTACCGGTCGATCGCGGCCTCGGTCTCGGCGAGGATCGTGTCGAGGTCCTCGACGACCTCGTCCGGAGGCAGGCCGCCCTGGGACGCGCCCCGGTCCATCGACCCCCGGCACGGGTGGAACCGGAGGCCGATCTCCCGCGCCGACTCCACCTCCGCCGCGAACAGGTCGCCGCGTCCCTTCGGGAACAGGTAGTGGTGGTCGGTGGACGTCGTGCAGCCCGACTTGGCGAGCCAGGCGAGCCCGGCGGTGGCGGCCCCGGCGACGACCTCGGCGTCCATCATCGACCACGGCCGGTAGAGCGTCGTCAGCCACTCGAACAGCGTGCTGTCGGTGGCCAGGCCCTGGCTCGCCCACTGGTAGAGGTGGTGGTGGGTGTTGACGAGGCCCGGGGTGGCGAGGCAGCCGGTGCCGTCGACGCGCGCGGCGGCGCCCGCCGGGGCGGGGCCGGCGCCGACCGCCGTGATCCGGTCGCCGTCGACCACGATGTGGCCGCCGGGGTACTCCTCCCCGGAGACCGTGACGACGTGCGCGTTCTCGATGATGAGCCTCATCCGGTGACCGCCTTCCGCGCGGCCGCGAGGCGCACCGCGTCGAGGATCTTCTCGTAGCCGGTGCAGCGGCACAGGTTGCCCGCGAGCGCCTCGCGGATCTCGGCGTCGGACGGGGCGGAGTTCCGCTCGATCAGGTCGTGCGCCTGGACGATCAGCCCCGGCGTGCAGAACCCGCACTGGACGGCGCCCGTCTCCACGAACGCCTCCTGGACGGGGTCGAGCCGCTCGTCCCCGGGCGGCCCCCCGGCCAGGCCTTCCACGGTGCGGACCTCCCGGCCCTCGGCCTGCCCGGCCGCGACCAGGCACGCGCACACCGGCAGGCCGTCCAGGTAGACGGTGCACGAGCCGCATTCTCCCTGCTCGCAGGCGTTCTTCGAGCCGGGGAGGCCCATCCGCTCGCGCAGCATGTAGAGCAGGCTCTCGCCCTCCCACACATCGTCCACGGCCTCCGCGGACCCGTTGACGACCACGTTCACCCGCATCAGGAGGCCTCCTTCCGTCCCGTGCTCCCCGCCCGGTGCTCGTTCCATGCCCACGTCAGGGTGCGGCGCGCCATCACCGCGAGGGCGTGCCTGCGGTAGTCGCCCGTCCCGCGGACGTCGTCGATCGGCGCCGCCGCGCCGCTCACCAGCTCGCCGAACCGCCGCGCGACCGCGTCCGAGAGCGGGCCGCGCCCGTCCCAGTCCAGCTCGGCGGAGAGTAACTCCTCCGCCGCGGCGGCGCGGCGGGGCGTCGGGGCGGCCGACCCGAGGCCCGTCCCGGCGCGGCGCTCCGCCGGGTGCAGGGCGATCGCGAACGAGCAGACCGCGATGACCATCGCGTTCCGTGTCCCGATCTTGGAGAAGTACTGCGGGCCGGACGCGGGGGCCGTCCAGAACGCGCGGATCAGCTCGTCCGGCTCCAGCGCGTTGCGCTTCACGCCGGTGAAGAACTCCGCGGCCGGGATCATCCGGACCCCGCGCGCCGCCGACTCCGCCTCGATGGCGGCGTCCCCGGCCAGCAGCGGCGGGTGGGCGTCCCCGGCGGGCGACGCGGCGCCGAGGTTGCCGCCGACCGTGCCCCGGTTGCGGATCTGCGGCGATCCGACCGTCCGGGACGCCTGGGCGAGGCCCGGCAGCCGGCCGCCCAGCTCGGTGATCAGCCGGGCGTAGGTGACGCCCGCGCCGACGCGCAGCCGTCCGTCCGCCGTGTCCCAGTCGGCGAGCTCGCGGATCCCGGTGAGGTCGAGCAGCGCGTCGGGCCGGCGCACGTCGAAGTTGATCTCGACCATGACGTCGGTGCCGCCCTGCACCGGCAGCGCGCCCGGCAGCGCCGCCTTGGCCGCGAGGGCGTCCTCCCAGGTCGGCGGTCGCAAGAAGTCCATGTCTCCAGGGTTCCTCATGTGAAGGCGGACGGGGCGTCCGGCGCGTCATCGGTCAGCACGGTGCCCTCGATGAGCCCGTACGGGCGGTCCGCGGCGAAGTAGACCTCGTTGTCGTTGTCCAGCCCGAACGGCTCCAGGTCGACGAGGAAGTGGTGCCTGTTGGGCATCGACAGCCTGATCTCGCAGATCTCCGGCCGCTCCGCGAGGACCCGCCGCCCCATCTCGTAGAGCGTCTGCTGGAGCGACAGGCTGTGCGTCTCGGCGAACGCGTGCAGCAGGTGGTCGCGGGCGGCGGTGTAGGAGTCGTCCCAGGCCGTGTCCGTATCCGTGTCCGTGCCGCGGTGCCGCCACCGGGCCGTCACCGCCGTCGCGAGGACGCGGTCGTCGGTCGGCGCGAGCGTCGTGTACTCGTCCTGGACGAAGCCGTGGAACTCGCTGCCCGTCGAGTTGAGGACCACCAGGTCGGTGAGCCCGGAGACGACCGTCTCCGACCCGGCGCCGGCGTGGACGAGCGCGGTCCGCACCTCGCCGCCGTCCCGGACGAACGAGTGCCCGCCCGTGATCCGCCGCCACCCGTACTCGTGGATCTCCACCCGCGCATGGGTGATCGTCGGCTGCGCATCGACGAAATGGCGGGCAAGCAGCAGCCCGAACCGCTCGACGGACGCGATCCCGTGCTTCTTCGCGAACGCGAACACGGTGTTCTTCTGGCTGTCGGTCGGCAACACGGCCGTGTTGTCGCCGGTCAGGTGCACGTCGTCCATCTCACCGGAGAGGGAGACGCTGACGTTGACGTCCTTGAGCCGGTGCGTGCCGCCGTCCCGCGTCACGCGGACGACGCGCGTCTCCGCCTTCCCGTAGCGGTTGGGCCCGAGAACGACCGCCATCTAGCTTCCCCGGTAGGTCGAGTACGCGAACGGGCTGATCAGCAGCGGGACGTGGTAGTGCCGCCCCGGGTCATCGATCGTGAAGGCCACCGTCACCTCGGGATAGAAGCCGGACAGACCCGCGGTGTCGAACGTGAGCCGGTGCACGCCCTCCCGCGGCGGCACGCCCCACTCCCTGATCCGGCCGTCGGCGTCGGTGCGGGCCTCGGCGAGCGTCGTCCAGCCTCCGCCGTCGTCCCGCCGGTCGAGCCGCACGGCTACCCCCTCGGCCGGCAACCCCTTCGCGGCATCGAGCACGTGCGTAGACAGGCTCATCCCAGTTCCCCTCGTGGGGGGGCGATCCCCCACACCCCCCGGTGCGCTCCGCTCACTTGAGCCCTTCACAAAGCTTGCCAAGGCGCAGATCGACGATCTTGGCCAGTTCGCCCCGGACGACCTCCCGTTCGGTCTCGGCGTCGTTCCCCAGCCGTTCCAGTAACTCCCCGAGCATCTCCCGGGCCGGGCGGCCGGACGCGCAGATCAGGAACACGTGCCCGAAGCGCTCCTCGTAAACCCGGTTGCCGTCGACCAGGGCGAGCCGGACATCGGGGGCGGCGACGCCCATCCCGGACTGCTCGCCGCGCGACCAGGCCGCCTCCCGGGTCTCGCCGCCGGCCCGCTCACCGATGCGCGGATGGGCGGCGAGCGCCTCCTCCACATCGGCCCACCCGAGCTCGTCCAGCGCCCGCCGCGAGGCGGCGCGCAGCGCGCCGAGGTCGGCGTAGGCGCGTCCGGCGAGGGCCTCGACCCAGCGGCGGGACGCGCAGCACGCCGCCAGGTCGTCGGTAGCGGGTTCCAGCACGCCAGCAGTACACACAGTGGCCCGGCGCTCCGTCGAGGGGCAGGAAGTCCGAATTGTCCGCGTCGTTGCACGTCTCCTTTTGTAGGTTGCTCCATATGAAGCTGCGCTCGCTGCTCGCCATGCCCGGGCTGCGGCTGGAGGTCGTCACCGGGGAGGAGGAGCTGGACCGGCCGATCCGGTGGGTCGTCACCACCGACCTGCTCGACCCGGGCCGCTACCTGCGCGGACGCGAGCTGGTGCTGACCGGGCTGGTCTGGCGGACCGGTCCCGCCGACTCCGAGGCGTTCGTCCGGGCCCTCGCGGACGCGGGCGTCTCCGGCCTCGCCGCCTGGGACCTCGCGCTCGGCGCCATCCCCGGCGACCTCGTCGAGGCGTGCCGCCGCCACCGCATGCCGCTGTTCAAGGTGCCCGAGGACGTGGCGTTCGCGACCGTGACCGAGGAGGTCGTCCGGCACCTGTCGGGCGCCCGCGCCGCCGACCTGACCGCCGTCCTCGACCGGCACCGGCGGCTGGTCGAGGGCACCGGGCTCGGCGCCGTCGTCGACCTGGTCGGCCACTGCCACGTCCTCGCCCCGACCGGCCGCGTCGTCGCCGGGCCGCCGCCGGCGGACCCCGCCGCGCTGGCGCGGGCCTTCCTCACCGCGCCGCGGCTGCCGCACCACGTCCCCGGGCTGGACACCTCGGTCCTGCCCGTCGGCCAGGACGGCACGCCCCGCGCCGCCGACTGGTTCATCGCGCTCGACGGCGACGCCGCCGGCTGGCCCGAGGAGCGGCACGCCCTCGCCGGCGAGCTCGCCGCGATCGTCGCCCTCGAACGGGCCCGGCTGCGCGCCGAGGACCGCTCGTCCCAGGAGATCCTGGACGCGGCGTTCGCCGGGGACGCCGTCGCGCCCGGACGGCTGTCCTTCCCCGTCGTCGCCGTCGCGGCCTCGGCGGAGGGGCCGCTGCGTCCGGGCGAGCTGCGCACCGTCCTGTCCGAGGCCGTCCCCGGGCCGCGGGCGGCGGTCGGGATGGTGGACGGGGAGGCCGTCGCGCTCGTTCCGGCCGCCGGGGTGGACGTCGCCGCCGCCGTCCAGGACGCGCTCGACTTCCTGTCCCCCGGGCTGCCGGAGGGCGGCATCGCCGCCGGGGTCAGCGACCGCGCCATGGCGTCCGGGCTGCGCGGCGCCATCGAGGAGGCCCGCTACGCGCGCCGCCTCGCCGCCACTCGATCCGCTCCGGTCCGCGTCGTCCGGCACGACGAGCTCTCGACGCACGTGCTGCTGCTCGCCAGCGTCCCCGACGACGTCCGCCAGATGTTCCGGGTGCGGCTCCTGGACCCGCTGCGCGACTACGACGAGGTCCACGGCTCCGACCTCGTCCGCACCCTGGAGACGTTCCTGCAGAACTCGGGCTCCTGGACGCGGTGCGCCGAGCAGCTCCACCTGCACGTCAACTCCGTCCGGTACCGCATCCAGCGCATCCAGGACCTCACCGGCCGCGACCTCTCCCGCCTGGAGGACCGGGTCGACTTCTTCCTTGCCCTCCGGCTGTCCTGACGGCGCTCAGGAAGTGTGGCGGAGCAGGGCCGGGACGAACGTGTCCCACGTCCGGCGGGGGAGTTCGCTGCCCGTGCCGGGAAGAACGAGGAGTTCGGCGCCCGGGATCTCGGCGGCCAGAGCCTGGCCGTTGCCCAGCGGGAAGAAGGGGTCGTCCTCGCCGTGGACGACGAGCGTCGGCGCGGTGATGCCGGGCAGCCGCTCGCGCCAGCGGTCGCCGCAGTCCAGTGCCGCGAAGACCGTCCCCATCTGGTTCGCGCGGTGCGCCTTGCCCGGGTCGGCGCCGGTCCGGGTCCGGTCGTGGATCCGTTCGGCGGCGGAGCGGGCCTCGGCCTCGTCGAAGGCCGGCCCCGCGCGGTGCCGGGCGCTGTCGACCATGAACGCGACCACGGACTCGCGGTCGCTCCAGTCGACCTCCCGCATGCCCGTGAAGTGCGCCATCATCTCGGGCGCGTGGTCGGGCAGGTCCTCGTCGCTGGGTCCGGGGGCGGTGGGGCGGGTGGCGACCAGGGTGAGCGTGGTGACGCGGCCGGGGTGGTCCAGGGCGAGGAGCTGGGCGATCCAGCCGCCGGGCCCGAAGCCGGCGACGTGCGCGGCCGGCAGGTCGTGGGCGTCGAGGACGCCGGCGGCGTCGTCGACGAGGTCGCGCAGCGTGTAGCCGGGTGCCTCGGGGTCGCCACCTGCGGAGCCCCCGGTGTCCCGCAGGTCGTAGCGCACGACGAACCGCCGCAGCTCGGCGAGCAGCTCGCAGAGCTCGTCCGGCCAGGTGAGCATCGTGTTCCCGATCAGCAGGACCGGTGCCTCGGCCGCGTCACCGAACGTCTCGGCGCACAGCTCCACCCCGTCGGCCTTGATGAGTTTCTCCATGACGGGGTGGACCGCGGCCGGACGCGGAACTCATCGGTCAGCCGCTCTCCTTCTGGGCGGTGATGGCGGCCAGGGCCTCGACGATGTTCGCCTCGGCGGCGCCCTTGTCGATGCCCGCCTCCGACAGGACGCCGGTGCCGTTCTCGAACTCCAGGAGTGCGAGGAGCAGGTGCTCGGTGCCGATGTAGTTGTGGCCGAGGCGGAGGGCCTCGCGGAACGTCAGTTCCAGGGCCTTCTTGGCGTCCTGGTCGAAGGGGATGAGTTCGGGGAGGTCCTCGCCCGACGGCGGGAGGGCGGCGGTGGCGGCCTGGCGGACGGTGTCCAGCAGGACGTCCTGGGCGAGGATCGCCTTGCAGGCGAGCGAGTCGGGCTGCCCGATCATGGCGAGCACGAGGTGGGCCGGGGTGATCTCGGCGTTCCCGGCCGCGCGGGCCTGGCTCATCGACTGCACGACCACCTGGCGGGCCCGGGGGGTGTAGCGGGAGAAGCCCTGGGACGGGTCGAGGTCGGGGCCCGACCCCTTCGGGACGAACCGCTTCTGGGCGGCCTGCTTGGTGACGCCCATGCTGGTGCCGATCTCGGTCCAGGAGGCGCCGGAGCGCCGGGCCTGGTCGACGAAGTGGCCGATGAGGTGGTCGGCGACCTCACCGAGGTGCTCGGCGGCGAGGACCGCGCTGCTCAGCTGTTCGAGGGCGTCGGTGTGGACCTTCTTGATGGCGTTGATGAGGTCGTCGAGGCGGACCTGCACGGCCGGAGGCGTCGGTTCGGACATGCGTCAACCATAGGTTGACGCCCCTCGATCGTCAACCCGAGGTTGACGATCACCACCCGGCGGCGCCCGCGAAGGACGTCGGAGCCGGGTCGTAGCCGAACCCCGCCCTGGCCGCGGTGATGTCGAGGGTGCGCTCCACGGCGAGATGGCCGATCGCGTAGCGGGTGAGGCGCGGGGGTTCGGGACGGCGGGCCAGGAGGTACGCGCCTTCGGTGACCGCGGCGAGCGGGCGGGCGGCGCGGGCGGGGACGTAGACGGGACGGGCCCGGACGCCGCGCTCCCGGAGGATCTCCCGGAGCGCGTCGTCGAGGACGACCGGTTCGGCGTCCGCGATGTTGAAGACGCCCGAGGCCACCGGGCCGGCCGCGGCGAGGACGCAGGCCCGCGCGAGGTTGCCGACCGAGGTGAGGCTGACGCGCTGCCGTCCCGTCCCGGCGGCGAGCAGGACCGGGCCGCGCACCGCGGACAGGACGCGCGGCAGGAGCGTCGTGTCGCCGGGCCCGTAGACGGCGTGCGGGCGCAGGATGATCGCGCCGCGGGCGGCGGCCGGCCGTTCGGCGGCGGCCTTGGACGCACCGTAGGCGTTCATGTAGCGGCGCACCGGGGCCTCGTCCTCGCGCGCCATGACGCTCGGACGGTACGGGTCGTACACGCTGGCGGTGCTGACGTGCACGAACCGGGCACCGGGAAAGGTCGCGAGGGCGTTGCACGTCCCGGTGAGGTTGGCCGCGAACAGGTCGGCGGCCGGTCCCCAGTCGGTGGCGCTTCCCGCGCAGTGCACGACCGCGTCGACCCGGGGCGGATCGGCGAGCGGGCCGTGCGCGAGGTCCCACGACCGGTAGCCGGCGCCGCCCACATGCGCGGGGTCCACGGCCGGACGGCGGCCGAACGCGAACGTCGTGACGCCTTCGGACGCCAGCTCCCGGCACACCGCGCCGCCGACGAACCCCGAGGCGCCCGTCACCGCGATCCTCATGGCGCCACCAGGTCGCGCAGCCGGTCGCGGTCGAGCTTGCGGGTGCGTCCGGAGCGGGGCAGCCCGTCCAGGACGACGATGCGGTCCGGCAGGGCGTCGTGGTCGATGACGTCCGGGAGCGCCCGCCGGAGCCTTGCGGGCAGGTCGCCGGGGCCGACGACCGCGAGGACCACCTCCTCGTCCCCGGTCCGCGGGTCCGGCACGCCCACGATGGCGGCCTCGGCCACGTCGGGGAGGGCCGCGATCGACGGCTCGTACAGGCCCGGATAGAGGTTGAACTTGCCGCGGATCAGCATGTCCTTCTTGCGTCCCTCGAGGACGAGGCAGCCGTCGTCCATCCGGGCGAGGTCGCCGGTCGGCAGCTCGGACAGGGGGTCGGCGCCGAGGTAGCCGCGGCAGAGGTTGGGGCCGGACAGCAGCAGCTCGCCGTCGTCCGCGAGCCGCGCGCCGACGCCGCGCAGCGGCGCGCCGAGCAGGTCGCCGGGCGCGGCGTGCGCGAGCTTCTCCTCCGCCGACGCGATCGCCACCGGCAGGATCTCGGTCATCGCGTACACCGACAGGACCTCGGCGGACGGGGCCGCCGCGACCGCGCGCCGCAGGATCGCCGCGGGCGCCGGAGCCGCCCCGAGCAGCACGTACCGGACGGACGGCGGCAGCTCGCCGCACTCGTCCAGGATCTCCGCCAAGTGCACGGGTACGCAGAACGTGTGCGTGGCCTCCCGCTCCCGCATCAGCCGCGCGAAGCCGGCGGGCGGGCAGGACAGCGGCGGCATCGACCACCGCGCGCCGGCGATCAGCGTCGGCAGCCCGAGCATGAGCTGGTCGGTGTGGACGACGTCGCCCGGCCCGAGCGGCAGCCGCTCCCGGAACAGGTCGAGCGCCGCGGCGAGGGACGCCTGCGTGTGGACGACCGCGCGCGGGTTCGCCGTCGTCCCCGAGGTGAAGATCACCGCCGCGGGCGCGTCCGGATCGGGGTCGGGGCCCGGTTCGGGGGCCTCTCCCCGGATCAGCCGCGCGAACGACAGCGCCGTCCTGGGCACGCCCGGCAGGCGGCGGCCGACGTACACGTGCCGCATCCGGCCTTCGCCCGGGACCCGCAGGTCGGCGAGGTTCTGCAGGAGCAGCCCGCGGCGCCGCGCATACGCCCGGACGGGCCGGAGCCGGCTCCCCGCGTACAGCACCGATTCGGCGGCCGACCAGCGCGGGCGCGCCAGCCGCAACCGGGCGGTGAACATCTCCGGCCCCGCACCGGGGTCGGCGAAGACGACCACTCCCCCGGCCGCGACCACGCCGAGCGCGAGCACCAGCGACTCCGGCGACGGCCGCACCGAGAACAGCACCCCGTCGCCCGCGGCGAGCCCGCCGGACAGCAGCCCGTGCCGGACGGCGAGCACCTGCCGCCGCAGCTCGCCGTACGTCAGTTCCGCGCCGTCCCCGGAGACCAGCGCGACGGCTCCGGGCGTCCGGCCCGCCTGGTCGAGGAGCCGGCGGACGAGGGTCATGGCGCGTCCCCCCTGCGGACGGTCAGGTACCGGTACGTGGGGATCAGGACGTTCCGGGCGGCGGCCCGCCCGGTGACGACCAGCGGCGCGGCGGCGAGCAGCGTCCGGGCGACCAGGCGGATCTGGGCCATGGCCAGCGGATACCCGATGCAGAAGTGCGGCCCGGCGCCGAACCACAGGCGGCGCAGCTCGGGCGGGGGCGGGCGGTCCAGGTCGAACGGCCCGTGCGCGCGGCAGCAGTTGTGCGTGGCGATCAGGACCCGCTCGCCGGGGCGGACTCGGACGCCCCCCGCCGTCGCCGGACGGTGCACGCTGCGCAGCATGACCGGCGTCGGCGTCGTGACCCGCATGGCCTCTCCGATGGCCCGGTCGAGGAGGGCGGCGTCACCGGCGACGCGGAGCAGCTGCCCGTGGTCGGCGAGGAGCGCGATCAGGCGGGGCAGCAGCGTGGCGACCGTCTCGGTGCCGGTGAGGAAGAACGCCCCGGCCGCGCCGCGCGCCTCGTCCTCGGACAGGCCGAGGGCCCGCATCCGTCCCATGACCGTGGCCTCGTCGCCCGCCAGGTAGGACTTCGCCGCGATGTCGCCGAGCGGGTCGAGGACCGCGCGGGCGCGCCGCACCTGGGACGGCGACAGCCGCCGCGTCCGCAGCGACACCATCGACACGACCCGCTCGCCCTGCTCGAACAGGTCCCGGTAGGCGGCCTCGGTGCCGCCTTCGAGGCCGATGACCTCGCCGATCACGGTTCCGGCCATGACGCGCGCCGCGTCCACGAGGTCGAGGGTCGCGCCGCGGTCGAGGCGGCCGGCGAGCCGCTCCAGCGGCCCGGCCAGCACGCGGGCGCACAGCGCCTCGGTGTAGGACGGGACGAACAGGTCGGTCAGCCGCCGCCGGAGGGCGCGGTGCGCGTCCCCCTCCATGTTCAGCAGGACCGACGGCCCGAGCACGGGCGTCCACAGGTCGCCGGGCGAGCCGGGCCCGTCCTTGCGGAACGTCTCCCCGTCCATCAGGACCTCGCGCGCCGCCGAGGCGTCGTTGACGACCACCCCGACCCCGGGCACCCGGACGACCGGTCCGCGCCGCGCGACCGCGCGCAGCAGCGGGTACGCGACCGGGTGCGCGGTCAGGTAGAGCCGCTCCTCCCAGTTCACCGGACGCCGGTTCACCGGATGTCCACGACGTCGGGGCGGTAGCGGTGGTCGGCGTACCAGCCGAGCGTCCTGACCAGGCCGAACGCGCGGAGCCGCCGCACGGAGCCGTAGACGATGACGTCGTCGCGCAGCCCGTAGGCGTCGGTGACGTAGCGGACGCGGTTGACGAGCGCGCGGTCCTCGTGGACGTCCTCGATGCGCGTGCGCGGGAAGCCGCCGGACCGCGCGTACAGGTCCGCGGTGATCGCGAGGTTGCAGCCCGGCATCATCACGTAGGGGCCGAGGTAGAGGGGGTCCTGGTTGCCGGGGCGGAACCGCCCGAAGAGCGCGGCCATGTCGATGACGGCCGGCAGCAGGCGCCGCTCCCAGAACTTCAGCGGGAACTCGTCGGTGCGCGGGAGCAACGGCCCGGACACCATCTCCAGCCCGTCGCCGAACGCCCGCTTCACCGCCGCGACCCAGCCGCGGTGGGGCAGGCAGTCGGCGTCGGTGCGGGCCACGTGCGCGGCGCCGGCGGCGATGGCGTGCCGGACGCCGGTGTCGGCGGCGGCGCCGGTCCCCTTCTCCGGCTCGTGGACGATCCGGACGTCGAAGGGCGGGTCCGCGGCGGCGAACTCCTTGACCACCGTGACCGTCCCGTCGGTGCTGCCGTTGTCGACCACGACCAGCGTGAAGGCGGTGTCGGTCTGCTCGGCGAGCCGGTGCAGCGTCGCGCCGATCGACCGCTCCTCGTCGTAGGCGGGGACGACGACCCACAGGCCGCCCATCACAGCTCCGCGAACATGACGCCGAGGCTGACCCCGCCGGCGAGGCCGATCAGCGCGATCCGGTCGCCGGGCCCGCAGCGCCCCTCGGCGCGGGCGGTGGCGATCTGCAGCGGGAGGCTCGCGGACGCGACGTTGCCGTGCTCCGGCAGCGTGACGACCAGCCGGTCGGACGGGATGCCGAGGATCGAGCGCAGCACCTCCAGGTACGGCAGCGTCACCTGGTGGACGGCGACGACCGCGAAGTCGTCCCAGGTGAGCCCGGTCTTCTCCAGCGCGGTCGTGAAGATCTCCGGGCCGTTGGCGACGAAGGCGTCCTTGAGCAGCCGCCCGTCGCCGCTGAAGTAGGTGTGCTCGGGGTCGCGCGGGTGCATCGAACCGCCGGCGGGCAGCGTCCCGATCCGCCAGGCGCTGGAGACGGCGGCGAAGTCGCGGTAGAAGATCCCGCCGTCCGGGGCGGCCTCCACGAGCATCGCGGCGCCGCCGTCGGAGAGGGTGTAGCCGGCGAAGGCGTCCACGAACTGGGCGCGGTCGCGGACGCTCCAGCGGATCGCGCGGGACGGGCTCTCGCCCGTGCAGACCAGGACGCGCTCGTGCTGCCCGGTGCGGATGAGCGCGTCCGCCACCTGCAGCCCGTTCAGGAAGCTGTTGCAGGCGTTCTTGACGTCGAAGACCGGGCAGGTCGCGCCGAGCTTGGCGGCGACGATGTGCGCGGTCGCGGGCTCGATGAGGTCCTGCGAGGCCGATCCGAAGACCAGCAGGTCGAGCCCGGCCGGGTCGGCGGCCCGGTCGGCGAGGGCGCGGCGGGCGGCGGCGACGGCGAGGTCGGACGCCTGCTCGCCGTCGGGCATGACGTGCCGGGCGCGGATCCCGGTCATCCGCTCCACGATCGTGGGCCGCGGCCGGAATCCGGTGCTCTCGGCGGCGACCCGGGCCTCGACCTCGGCGCTGCTGACGGTCCGCTCCGGCAGGTGCGCGGCGACGGCGGTGATGCGGGCTCTCATGGGCTGGGGTTCCCCCGGTTCCTCGTGCTCGGTGTCCGGCCAGACTCGCCGAACCCGGACGCTCCCGATCAGGGAGACCCTACGGAACATGGAGCGGGCGTTGTACCCGGTTCGTGATGAGTACCGCCACTTAGCCGGTTTGAGTAACACCGCGTTTCCGTCCCGGCCCACCGGCGGCCAGAATCGCCGGATGACCAGCATGAAGATCGCGAACCGGCACGAGGCGCGGCTGCTGTGGGCCGCGAACCGGGCGCTGTTCGCCCTCCTGGAGGCGGCGCGCCACACGGGCCCGATCGCGCGCGTCCCCAGGCTCGGGTGGGTGGTGACCGATCCCGTCCTGGCCCGGGACGTGCTGAACGACCACGCCGGTTTCGGCATGACCGGCGAGGGCGGCGTCGGGCATCTGTGGACGCAGCTGTTCGGGGACGAGATGGGCCGCTTCTTCGGCGGCGCGCGGCACGCGGAGATCCGCACCGGCGTCCGGGACCTGTTCACCGAAGACGCCGCGCGGACCCTGGTGGAACGTTCCCAGGGCGCCTCCCACGCCGCGCTCGCCGACCGCCTCGCCACAGGCGCGGACGTGGACGTCGCCGACGCCGCCCGCGTCCTCGCCGGGCGGATGGTCGCCGACCTGCTCGGGCTGCCCACCGGGCGGTCCGACGACGCCTGCCGCGAGCTGTTCGCCGCCGGGGAGCGGCTGGCCCGGCTCGCGCTCGGCACCACCGCGTCCACCGACCTCGACCCGGCCGTGCTCGCGAAGGCCCGCGCGATCGTGGCCGGGCTCACCGCCGCCGTCCCGGACGCCTACCGCGCGGCGGGGCCGGACACCCTTCTCGGCCGGTGCCGCGCGATGGGCCTCGGGCTGCCGCTGAGCCGCGGCCTGGCGACCCTGCTGGTGATCGCCGGGACGGAGACCGGCGCCTCCGGGACCGCCCGGACCGCGGCGCTGCTGCACGACACCGGCCGGCAGCGGGCGCTGCTGGACGACCCGTCGCTCATGGACGCCGCCGTCCGCGAGGGCCTGCGCGTCGCGGCCCCCGCCCCGCTGATCGGGCGGCACGTGTCCCGGGACGCGACGGTCGGCGGCCGGCGGCTCCGCGCGGGCGAGCGCGTCCTGCTGCTGGTCCACCGGGCCACCAACGGCGCCGGCCCGTTCGACGTCCACCGCGGGTACGTGCCCGAGACGCGGCAGCTGTGGTTCGGCGGCGGCCGGCACCTCTGCCTCGGTGCGGCGGTCGCGCGGGTGCAGGTCGCGCGGATGCTGGGGACGCTGCTGGCGGCCGGGCGCCCGTACCGGATCGTCTCCCGGCGCCCCGCCCGGCGGGTGCTCGTCCCGGCGTACGCCGAACTCCGGGTGCGGCTCGCCTAGATCTCCGGGATGCCGGTCGGCGGCGTCTGCGTCGCCGGACCGGTCGGGGCCGGGCCGGTCGGGGTGGGGCCGGTCGGGGTGGGGCCGGGCGCCGGGGAGTGGGTGATCGTCGGGCCGACCGGCGGGGCCGGCTCCTCGGCGCGCGGCGCCGAGTTCCACCACCAGAGCGCGATGGAGATCGCCAGCAGCACCAGCACGGCCCCGATGAGCTGGAACACGGCCATGCGGTGGCTCGTCTCCCCGCGGCGGCGGAACCGGCCGCCCGCGGCCCGCCGGGCGGACCGCCGGGACCGCCGCCGCTCGCGCCGGCTCGGCGGGCGGGCCCGCTCGCGGGCGGACGGCTCGGTGAAGACCGCGCTCCGGACGAAGTCCTCGTCGAACACGGGATCGTCGAAATCTGCGGCCATGGGGCCCTCCGGCGCGGGGGGATCGTCGCACCCAGGCTAATGGACGCGTCCGCGTGCCCACAGGGGGCGATCCGCGGCCGCCGCCCGCGCCCGGCGCCGATCCCTTTCACCGGGACCCACTCTTCCCCGGAAAAGTTAGAACACGTTACAGTCGAAGGCGAATCGCGTTCTAGAAGGAGACCGCATGGGTACCCCGGTGATCGTCGAGGCGGTGCGCACGCCGCTCGGGAAGCGCAACGGCTGGATGGCGGGCCTGAAGCCGATGGCCGTCCTCGCGCACGCGCTGAACGCCGTCGTCGGCCGCGCCGGCATCGACGCCGCCGAGGTGGAGCAGGTCTTCGCGGGCTGCGTGACGCAGGCCGGCGAGCAGGGCGGCCACATCGGCCGCTACTCCTGGCTGTACGCCGGGCTGCCGTGGCAGACCGGCGTCACCACGATCGACGCGCAGTGCGGGTCGTCGCAGCAGGGCGTGCACCTCGCCGCGTCCCAGATCGCGGCCGGGGTCGTGGACGTCGCGATCGGCTGCGGCGTCGAGGTGATGAGCCGCGCCCCGCTCGGCACCAACGTGCTGCCCGCCAACCCGCGCCCGGACGACTGGTCGCTCGACATGCCGAACCAGTTCGAGGCGGCCGAGCGGATCGCCGCGCGCCGCGGGATCACCCGCGCCGACCTCGACGCGTTCGGCGCCCGCTCCCAGCAGCTCGCCGCCAAGGCGTGGGCGGACGGCCGGTTCGACCGGGAGGTCGCCCCGATCACGGCCCCCGTCCTGGACGCCGAGGGCAACGTCACCGGCGAGACCCGCGAGGTCACCCGCGACCAGGGCCTGCGCGAGACGACCGCCGACGGGCTCGCCGGGCTGAAGCCGGTGATGCCGGAGGCGCTGCACACCGCGGGCACGTCCTCGCAGATCTCCGACGGCGCCGCCGCCGTCCTGCTGATGTCGGAGGAGAAGGCCGCGGCGCTCGGCCTGCGGCCCCGCGCCCGGATCAGGACGCAGGCCCTCGTCGGCGGCGAGCCGTACTACCACCTCGACGGGCCGGTCCAGGCGACCGAGCGCGTGCTGCGCAGGTCCGGCATGGCGATGGGCGACATCGACATCACCGAGATCAACGAGGCGTTCGCGTCGATCGTGCTGTCGTGGGCGTCGGTCCACAGGCCGGACATGGACCGGGTCAACGTCAACGGCGGCGCCATCGCCATCGGCCACCCCGTCGGCGCCACCGGCGCCCGGCTGATCACCACCGCGCTGCACGAGCTGGAGCGGCGCGACGCCGGCACGGCCCTCGTCACGATGTGCGCGGGCGGCGCCCTCTCCACGGCCTCGATCATCGAGCGGATCTGAGCGGGCATCCTGGACTCCGGCCCCGGCGACCGTCGCCGGGGCCTCGACCCCTGACAGGCGCGAAAGGCGGTCTCGGTGCAGCCGGAACCTGAAGATCTCGGCGGCGGGCTGTGGAGCGTTCCCGTCCCCATCCCGGACAACCCCCTCGCGTACACGCTCGTGTACGCGGTGGAGAGCCCGCGGGGGCCCGTCCTGATCGACGCGGGCTGGCACCACGAGGACGCCTGGACGGCCCTGTGCGACGGCCTCGGCACGTTCGGGATCGACGTCGCCGACGTGCACGGCGTGGTCGTCACCCACTTCCACCCCGACCACTCGGGCCTCGCCGGCCGCGTCCGCGAGGCGTCCGGCGCCTGGATCGCCATGCACCACGCGGACGCCGGCATCGTCCGGCTCTTCAACGAGGTCGGCCAGGGCGGCCGCCGCGCGTTCGAGCTGACCGCGCTGCGCCGCGCCGGCGCGGCCGAGTCGGAGCTGAGCGGGCCGAGCCAGCAGACCCGGGTCGCCCCGCCCGCGATCCCCGACCGCGAGCTGTCCGACGGCGACCTGGTCGACGTGCCCGGCCGCCGGCTCCGCGCGGTCTGGACGCCGGGCCACTCCCCCGGGCACATCTGCCTGCACCTGGAGGACGGCGACCGCATCTTCACCGGCGACCACGTCCTGCCCCGCATCACCCCGCACATCGGCCTCTACCCGTACGACACCCCGGACATCGACCCGCTCAGCGACTTCCTCGGGTCGCTGGACAAGGTGTCCGCGATGTCGGTGGAGGAGGTCCTGCCCGCCCACCAGTTCCGCTTCACCGGGCTGTCCGCCCGCGCCCGCGAGATCATCGACCACCACGAGCAGCGCCTCGCCGAGGTGGCGGCGCTCCTGTCGTCCAGCCCCATCACGCTGTGGGACCTCACGGCGGGCCTCACCTGGCGCCATCCCTGGGCGGACATGGCCCAGCAGGCCCGCCGCATGGCCGCCGCGGAGGCCGCCGCCCACATCCGCACGCTGGAGACGCGGGCGGTGGCCCGCCGCGAGGGCACCGACGACCCGCTCCGCTACGTCCTGCGCTGACCGTTCCCGTCCACGGCCCGCAGGCGGACGAGGGGGCGCGGGCCGGATGCGGCACGGGTCGCTCCGGCGCGGGGGCCTTGATGAGACTGGAGTCTCATGTTAGAACCTGTTCTAGGTGCGCGCACCCAAGCAAGCGCTCAAACGGCCTGTTCGCCTCGTGTGGTCTCCACCCCGGCACGAAGGATCTTCCATGGCAGTCGCGACGTCTCCCGTCTCCGCCCACCGGGCCTTCCGAGCTCCCGAGATCGACATCATCGACCCCGGCGTGTACGAGCGCGGGGGCATCCCGCACCGGCAGTTCCAGTGGCTGCGCGACAACGACCCCGTGCACTGGCACCAGGACCCCAACGAGGGGGTCCCCGGTTTCTGGGCGATCACCCGGCACGAGGACGTCGTCGCGGTGTCGCGGCGCGCCGACCCGTACTCCTCGCACGTGCGGTCGGCGATGTTCGAGGAGTTCTCCGACGAGGACATCGCGCTCTACGGGCAGATGATGCTGTTCCAGGACCCGCCGGACCACACCCGGCTGCGGTCCATGGTGAACAAGGGCTTCACGCCGCGGATGATCGGGCGGTTGCAGGACCACATCCGGCGGATCTGCAAGGAGCTGATCGACGAGGCGGCGCCGCTCGGCGAGTGCGACTTCGTGGAGAAGTTCGCGGCGCCGCTGCCGCTGTACACGATCTGCGAGCTGCTGGGCGCCCCGCTGGAGGACCGGGAGAAGATCTTCCACTGGTCGAACAAGCTCGTCGCGTTCAACGACCCCGAGTTCATCGAGGGCCGCGAGGAGTCGACGCTGTGCGCCGCCGAGTTCGCCGAGTGGGGCGGGCGGCTCGCGGCGGCCCGCGCGTCCACGCCGCGCGACGACATCGTGACCAAGCTGCTGCAGCCCGACGCGGACGGCGACACGATCAGCCCGGAGGAGTTCCAGCTGTTCATCATCATGCTGTCGATCGCGGGGAACGAGACGACCCGGACCGCGACCGCCGGCGGGATGCTCGCCTTCTTCGAGCGGCCGGACCAGTGGGAGCGGCTGAAGGCGGACCGGAGCCTGCTGCCGAAGGCGGTCGAGGAGATCGTCCGCTGGGTCAGCCCGATCAACCAGTTCCGCCGGACGGCCCTCGTCGACACCGAGCTCGGCGGCAAGGAGATCAAGGCGGGCGACAAGGTGGTGCTGTTCTACGGCTCCGCCAACATGGACGAGCGGGTGTTCGAGAACCCCTTCTCCTTCGACGTGGGCCGCGACCCGAACCCGCACCTCGGCTTCGGCGGCGGCGGCCCGCACTACTGCCTCGGCACCCACCTCGCCCGGATGAACCTGCGGATCATCTTCGAGACGATCCTGGAGCGGATGCCCGACATCCGGCTCGCCGGCGAGCCGCGCCGGCTGCGGTCCAACTTCGTCAACGGCTACAAGGAGATCCCGGTGCGGTTCACGCCTTCGGCTCCTCTCGGGGGTTGACGGCGCCCATCACTCCGGACAAGGAGGTTCGAGGCGATGACCACCACCCCCGACATCGAACTGGTCGATCCCAGCGCGTACGAGCGCGGCGGCGCCCCGCACGAGCAGCTGGCCTGGCTGCGGGAGCACGAACCGGTGCACCGGCACCACGGCGATCCGGAGCGGGACTACCCGCCGTTCTGGGCGGTCACGCGGCACGAGGACGTCGTCCACGTGTCGCGGCATCCGGAGGTCTTCTCGTCCTGGCGGCGGCTCGCCCTGTTCGACGAGCCGCCGGAGGAGCATCTCGTCCTGCAGCGGATGATGATGCTCAACCAGGACCCGCCGGAGCACACCCGCAAGCGGAGCATCGTCAACCGGGGCTTCACTCCCCGCGCGATCGGCGCGCTGGCGGAGCACATCCGCGGCATCTGCCGGACGCTCGTGGCCGAGACCGCCGAGCGCGGCGAGGACGCCGACTTCGTCCGCGACCTGGCGGCGCCGCTGCCGCTGTACGTGATCTGCGAGCTGCTGGGCGCTCCGCCGGAGGACCGGGAGAAGATCTTCCACTGGTCGAACACCCTGATCGGCGGGGACGACCCGGAGTTCCAGCGGACGCCGGAGGAGGGCCAGGCCGCGGCGACCGAGCTGTACGCCTACGCCAACGTCCTGGCCGCCGACCGGCGGGAGAACCCCCGCGACGACATCGTCACCAGGCTGCTCCAGCCGGACGCGGACGGCGAGGTCCTGACCGGGGACGAGTTCGAGCTGTTCGTCATGCTGCTGTCGGTCGCCGGGAACGAGACGACCCGTAACGCGGCGACCGGCGGCATGCTCGCCCTGCTGGAGCATCCCGAGCAGTGGGCGCGGCTCAGGGCGGACCGGTCCCTGGTCCGCACGGCCGTGGACGAGATCGTCCGCTGGGTCACGCCGGTCAACCTGTTCCGGCGGACGGCCGTCCAGGACACCGAGCTCGGCGGCAAGAAGATCGAGGAGGGCGACAAGGTCGTCGTCTTCTACTCGTCCGCCAACCGCGACGAGGCCGTGTTCGCCGACCCGTACTCCTTCGACGTGGGACGGGACCCGAACCCGCACCTCGGCTTCGGCGGCGGAGGGCCCCACTTCTGCCTGGGCTCGCACCTTGCCCGACTTGAGCTGAGTGTGCTCTTCGAAACACTTTTGGACGCCATGCCCAATATTGAACTCAGCGGTAACGTACGCAGGCTAAGGTCTAGTTTCATCAACGGCATAAAGGAAATGCCGGTGCGCGTGCGACCGGCGTCCCTCGACTGACGGGAGTGGTGCGTGAACAGGGCCTGGCGTGGGTGAGGCAGGCGAGGCGGGCGGCCCGTTGCGGGTGGCCCTGCTCTCGTACCGGAGCAAGCCGCACTGCGGCGGGCAGGGCGTCTACCTCCGGCATCTGAGCCGGGAACTGGTCGATCTCGGGCACACCGTCGAGGTCGTCTCGGGCCAGCCGTACCCCGAGCTCGACCGCGAGGAGATCACGCTCACCAAGCTGCCGAGCCTGGACCTGTACCGCGACGAGGACCCGTTCCGCACCCCCGCCCTCCGCGAGTTCCGCGACTGGCTGGACGTCCTGGAGTTCGCGCACATGAAGACGGGCGGCTTCCCCGAGCCGCTGACGTTCAGCCTGCGCGCGCTGCGGCTGCTGCGCCGGCGCCGCCGCGACTTCGACGTCGTGCACGACAACCAGGTCCTCGGCCTCGGCAACCTCGGCATCGCCCGGCTCGGGCTGCCCCTGGTGACCAGCATCCACCACCCGATCAGCGTCGACCGCCGCATCGAGATCGAGGCCGCCCGCGGGATCAAGCAGAAGCTCGGCAAGCTCCGCTGGTACGGGTTCGTCGGCATGCAGTCGCAGGTGTCGCGGCGGATCGGCCCGGTCCTGACGGTGTCGGAGTCGTCCAAGGTCGACATCGTCAAGGACTTCAAGGTCGACCCGCGCGACATCGAGATCCTCCCGCTGGGCGTCGACACCCGCGTCTTCCACCCGCGCGGGGAGCGCGTCCGCGGCCGGATCGTCGCGATGGCCAGCGCGGACGCGCCGATCAAGGGCGTGGACGTGCTGCTGCGCGCGGTCGCCAAGGTCGCCACCGAGCGGGACGTCCACGTGATCGTGGTGAGCCGGCCGCAGAAGGACGGGCCGACCGAGAAGCTCGTCCGCGAGCTGGCTCTCGGCGACCGCGTCCGGTTCGTCAGCGGCATCGGCGACGAGGAGCTGGGCGAGCTGCTCGCGTCCGCGGAGATCGCCGTCGTCCCGTCCCGCTACGAGGGGTTCTCGCTGCCGGCCGTGGAGCACATGGCGTCCGGGACGCCGCTCGTCGCCAGCCGCGCCGGCGCGCTGCCCGAGGTCGTCGGCGACGCCGGGATCCTCGTCCAGCCCGGCGACGTGGAGGAGCTGGCCGCGACCCTGCACCGCCTGCACGACTCCGCCGAGGAGCGCGCGCGGGCGAGCGCCGCCGGCCTCGCGCGCGTCCAGGCGCGGTTCGCCTGGCCCGCCGTGGCGCAGGCCACCGTCGAGCACTACCGGGCCGCGATCACCCAGCAGAACTACCGGCGGCTCGCCGCCGGGGGCAAGTGAGGGAGCGCCCTCCCGGCGGCCCCAGTACGGAAGGAGCACGACCCTGCTGACCGTGGATTTCCAGCGGTTCCGCGTCTCTCCCGGAGACCGCGTCCTCGACATGGGGTGCGGCGCCGGGCGGCACGCCTTCGAGCTGTACCGCCGGGGTGCGCACGTCGTGGCCTTCGACCAGGACGCCGGCGAGCTGGCCGGGGTCGAGACGATGTTCGGGGCCATGCGCCTCGAAGGCGAGGTCCCCGAGGACGCGACCGCCGAGACCGTCCAGGGTGACGCGCTCGACCTGCCGTTCCCCGACGACCACTTCGACGCGATCATCGCGTCCGAGGTGCTGGAGCACATCCCCGACGACATGCGGGCGATGCGCGAGCTGCTGCGCGTCCTCAAGCCGGGCGGGAGGCTCGCGGTCACGGTGCCGAGCTGGCTGCCCGAGCGGGTGTGCTGGGCGCTGTCGGAGGACTACCACACGGCCCCGGGCGGGCACGTGCGGATCTACACGCGCGCCGAGCTGGAGGCCAAGCTGAAGTCGACCGGCTTCAAGATCGGCGGGCACCACCACGCGCACGGCCTGCACGCGCCGTACTGGTGGATCAAGTGCGCGGTCGGCGTGGACAACGACGGCAACCCGCTGGCCAAGGCCTACCACCAGATCCTCGTGTGGGACATCATGAAGCGGCCGCTCGCCACCCGGCTGGCCGAGCGCGTGATGAACCCGCTGATCGGAAAGAGCGTCGTCGTCTACTCCGCCAAGCCCGCGGTCCCCGGCACGCCCGCGGCCCCGGCCAGGGAGACGGCGGATGCGGTCTGAGACCGCGCCGCCCGCAGTCCCCGGAATCCTCACGACGGACGAGATCGTCGCGACGGCGCGGAGCATCGCGGCGCAGCAGGAGGCGTCCGGCGCCATCCCGTGGTTCTCCCCGACCGGCGGCGTCCCCGGCCATGTGGACGCCTGGAACCACGTCGAGGCGGCGATGGCGCTGTCGGTCGCCGGGCTCGGCGCGGAGGCCCGGCGGGCCTACGAGTGGCTGCGGGGCGTCCAGCGGCCGGACGGGTCGTGGCCCGCGAAGTGGGTGCTCGGCGAGGTCACCGAGCCGGGCGGCGAGTCCAACCACGCCGCCTACGTCGCGGTCGGCGTCTGGCACGAGCTGCTCAGCACCGGCGACGAGCGCTTCGCGCGGCACATGTGGCCGGCGGTCCGGCGGGCGATCGACTTCACGCTCGGGCTGCAGACCCGGCGCGGCGAGATCATCTGGATCCGGCACGAGGACGGCGGGCCGGCCGACCACGCGCTGCTGACCGGCTGCTCGTCCATCTACCAGTCGCTGCGCTGCGCGGTGGCGCTGGCCGAGCACCTCGGCGAGCACCAGCCGGAGTGGGAGCTCGCCGCCGACCAGCTCGGGCACGTGGTGGCCGCGCACCCGGAGGCGTTCGCCGACAAGAGCCGCTGGTCGATGGACTGGTACTACCCGGTGCTCGGCGGCCCGGTGCGCGGCGCGGACGCGGCCCGCCGGTTCGAGGAGCGGTGGGACACCTTCGTCGTGCCGGGCCTCGGGTGCCGCTGCGTGTCCGACCAGCCGTGGGTGACGGCGGCGGAGAGCTGCGAGCTGGTGCTGGCGCTGGACGCGGCGGGCGACCGCGACCGCGCGCTGGAGCTGTTCGCCACCATCCAGCACCTCCGGCACGAGGACGGCTCGTACTGGACGGGCTGGCAGTTCGAGAACGAGCGGCACTTCCCCGGTGACCGCTCCACCTACACGGCGGCGGCGGTCGTCCTCGCGGCGGACGCGCTGGCGGGCGCGTCCCCCGGCTCCCGGCTGTTCAAGGAGATCGCGGGACGGCCGCTCGGGCCGTCGGAGGCGTCCGACCCGCTGGCGTGCGGGTGCGCGCTGGTGGCGGCCGCCAACCGCGTGTGAGGCGCCTCAGGGGCGCGTGAGAGGCGTCAGGCGGGCGTGAGGGGGTCGGTGTCGGCGATCCTTTCCAGGACGCGCAGCGACCCTTCCACCCGCCGTTCCTCGAACGCTCCGCTCTCCACGGCCCGCAGGTAGACGTGGTAGGGCGGCTGCCCGCCGTCCCGCGGGTCGGAGAAGACGTCGTGGATCGCGAGGGCCCCGCCGACGGCGACGTGCGGCGCCCAGCCCTCGTAGTCGCCCTGCGCGTGCTCCTCGGCGTGGCCGCCGTCGATGAACAGCAGCGCCAGGGGCGTCCGCCAGAAGGCCGAGACGGTGCGCGACTGCCCGACGACGGCGACGACCTGGTCCTCCAGGCCCGCGTAGCCGATCGTCTTGCGGAAGGTGGGCAGCGTGTCCATCCGGCCGGTGCTCGGGTCGACCAGGGACGGGTCGTGGTGCTCCCAGCCCGGCTGGTTCTCCTCGGAGCCGTGGTGGTGGTCGACGGTGACCAGGACCGTTCCCGCCGTAAGGGCGGCGGCGCCCAGGTAGACGGCGGACTTGCCGCAGTAGGTGCCGACCTCCAGCATGGGCCCGGTCGCGGCGAGGCGGCCCCCGTAGAGCAGGGCGGTCTCGTACAGCGCGAGGCCCTCCTCCTCCGGCATGAAGCCCTTGGCGGCGCGTGCGACGCGCCGCAGGTCGGCGGGCATCGCCGGGGCGGGCGCGGCGGTCGTCCCCGCGGGGGTGGACGCCTTGGTGTCGGTCATCGATCTCCTCTGTCCGGGGCACCTTATCTCGCCGGTGCCATGTCCGACATCGTCCGGACAAGACGTGCGGTGTCCAGGACGGCTTGCCCCACCAGACTGGAACGTGTTCTACTTTTCCGGGTGCGCGGACACCTTCCCGAACCGTGTTCGGTAGGTTGGCGGACGCGGTGGCCGGGCCCCGGCCGCCGCGGCGCTCACCGGGATTCGTGAACGGAGAAGGCGATGAATATACGGGTCGACCCGCTGGTGTGCGAGGCGAACGCCGTGTGCGTCGGGCTCGCCCCCGAGGTCTTCGACCTCACCGACGACGACGAGCTGGTGATCCTGAAGCCGGACGTCCCGCCCGAGGAGCAGGACCGCGTCCGGCACGCGGTCCGGTCGTGCCCGAAGGCCGCGCTGACGCTGGAGGAGTAGCCCGCCCGCGCCGCCGCCCGGCCCCCGGGCCCCCGGCGTGCCGCCCCGCGATCGCGCCCATCCCGGGACGGCACGCCGCACGGTCGCACCCGCGTATCATCCTTGTCGTTCGTTCGGACTCCGAGTCGGTCATGGAGCGTGGTTGGTGCACGGTCTGGGCGCGCTCCTGGCCGCGGCGGCGCTGGCGGCGCCGCTGCTCGCCGCCCCCGCGGCCCACGCGGCGGCCCCCTCGCCCCGCATCCGCGACATCCAGGGCGCCGCGCACATCTCGCCGCTGAACGGCCGCGCCGTGTCCGGGGTCCCCGGCGTCGTGACGGCGCTCACCGTCAACGGCTTCTGGATGCAGGACCCCCAGCCCGACCGCAGCCACGCGACCTCCGAGGGCGTCTTCGTCTTCACCCGGACCGCGCCCAAGGCCCGGGTCGGCGACTCCGTCCGGGTGGACGGCAAGGTCAGCGAGTTCCGCCCCGGCGGCCGGACGTCCGGCGGGCTGACCCGGACGGAGATCGACGCCACCGCGACGTCCGTCGGCGCGCGCGGCGCGCCGCTCCCGGCGCCCGCCGTGCTCGGCCCGCGCGGGGTCCGCCCGCCGGGCGCCGTGATCGACCGCGGGCGGGGGAACGTGGAGCGGGGCGGCGCCTTCGACCCCCGCCACGACGCCATCGACTTCTACGAGGCCCTCGAAGGCATGCGGGTCCGCGTCGAGGACGCCGTCGCGGCCGGCCCCACCCTCGACGGCGAGCTGCCCGTCCTGCCCGCCGGCGGCGCCGGGGCGCGGGCGCGGACGGCGCGCGGCGGCATCCTGCTGCGCGACGGCGACGCCAACCCCGAGCGGGTCATCCTCGACGACGCGCTCGCCCCGATCCCCGCCGTGAACGTCGGCGACCGGCTGGCCGGCCCGAGCGACGGCGTCCTCGACTACTCCTACGGCGACTTCCGGCTGCTGCTCACCGCGTCGCCGCGGCGCGTCCCCGGCACGCTGGCGCGCGAGGCGACCCGGCCGCAGCGCCGGGGCGAGCTGGCCGTCGCCACCGCCGGGCTGGACGGGCTGAACCCCGACGCGCCGCCCGCGCGGTTCGACGCCGTGGCCCGCGACATCGTGACGGGCCTGCGCTCCCCCGACCTCGTCGCGGTGACCGGGCTCGGCGACAACAGCGGGCCGGACGACGACGGCACCGTCGCCGACGACCAGACCGTCGCGCAGCTCATCACCGCGATCAGCGCGGCGGGCGGACCCGCCTACGACTGGCGCTCGGTCGACCCGCGCGACAACGAGGACGGCGGGCGCAAGGGCGCCAACGACCGGGTCGGCTTCCTGTTCCGCACCGACCGCGGCCTGGCGTTCGTCGACCGCCCCTCCCCCTCCGAGCCGCTGCCGGACGAGCCGCCGAAGCGGCCCGACCCGGCCGTGACCGCGGTCCGGGCCGTCCCGCGCGGCGGCACGGCCGGGCTCACGCTCAGCCCCGGCCGGATCGCGCCGCGCGACGCCGCGTGGTCCGGCACCCGCAAGCCGGTCGCCGGGGAGCTGACCTGGCAGGGCCGGCGCCTCATCGTCATCGCCAACCAGTGGTTCCCGCGGACCGGCGACGACCAGCCGCTCTTCGGGCCCGCCCAGCCGCCGTCCCAGCCCACCGCGTGGCGCCGCGACGCGCAGGCCCGCGTCGTCGCGCGGTTCGTGAACTCCGTCCGGAGGGTGGACGCGAACGCGAGCGTGATCGTGGCGGGCGACCTCAACGACCGCGGGGCGTCCATCCCCGTGCAGACCCTGGCCAGGGAGGCGGGGCTCGCCGACCTCTCCGCGGAGCTGCCCGCCGGCGACCGCTACACGGCGGTGACCGCGGGCAACGCCGAGGACCTCGACCACATCATGCTCAGCGCGTCCCTGCACCGGCGGCGGCACGAGTACGACGTGGTGCACCGCGGCGCGGAGTTCGCCGACCGGGCCGGCGAGCGCGACCCGACGGTCGTCCGCATCGCCGTGCAGGGGAAGTAAACACCTCACCGGATTTGGGCGGTGCCGAAAAGATCGGCGCGGCAGGTCCCTCAACGCCTCCGGTGTTTTCCTCCGGACGGGCGGGGCAGCCATCGATCGTCACACCCCCTGCTGGAGGAGACGCCCCCCATGGCGACCCGATACCGACCGCACATCAGCCTGGTCGGGCTCATCTACATCATCATCGGCGTGTTCATCGCGTGGGACCGCGGCTACATCGACGAAGGCCTGGTCCAGCGCATCGTCAGCGCCCTGCTGGCCGTCTTCCTGTGGGTCCTCGTCCTGCTGGGCGTGGACTTCCACATCGACTTCTGAGCGCCCGGAGCCGGGCACGGGCCGTCCCGTCCCCGCCGCGGGACGGCCCGTTCCCCCGGCGACAGGTGCACGTGGCACTCCGGTCATAGACCGCAGAGTGCACCGGACGTTACCGTCCGTTCATGACGAAAAAGGACTGCGACTGCGGACACGGCGGCGGATGCTCCTGCCCGAAGGGCTGCTCCTGCGGGTGCAACGGCTGACCCGCGCCGGCGTCCTCACTCCGGAACGGGGGCACGCCAGAGGATCGGCGTCTCCGCGCTGGTCCCGGTGGCCAGGAGATCCGGCCCCACGGTGGTGAGGGCGGTCAGCTTCTGGGCCCCGTCGCCCGCGAGTCCCGGGACGTCGAGGCGGCGCCAGGCCGTGCCGTCGCGGGACGTCAGGACGGCCGCCCTCCCGTTCGCGACCGCGGCCACCGCGAATCCCCGCGGGGTCGGCGCGACGGCGGTGGCGGTGAGGCCGGGGCCGAGGACCCGCCGCGTCCAGGTCGCGCCGGCGTCGGTGGAGACCAGCACGGCGGCCCCGTCCGGTGCGTCACCGGCGATCGCCACCAGCGTGCCGCCCTTGGCCGCGACCTGCGTGAGCGGGGCGGTGAGGCCGGGCGGGAGCTTCGCCGGTTTCCACGCGGCGCCGTCGGGGGACGTCCAGGCCGCGGCGGCCTTGCCCCGGCCGCCCACGGCGACGAGGTTGCGGCCCGTCGCGGTGACGTCGGCGGGGGCCCCGTCGAGGGCCGCGCGCCGCCAGGCCCGCAGGTCGGACGAGCGCCAGGCGACGCCGGTCCCGACCGCGACGTAGCCGGACGGGCCGACGGCCGCGGCGACCGGCGGCGGCCCTCCGGGGAACGGCGCCTTCTGCCAGGCCAGCCCGTCCTGCGAGGTCAGCGCGAGAGGGCCGGGCGAGGTACCGGAGACACGGCCGACGGCCAGCCAGCCGCGGTCGCCGCGGACGGCGTCCGCGAGCCGCCCGCCGGTGCCGGGGAACTGGGCCCGCGTCCACGAGCGGCCGTCGGGGGCCGTCCAGACCGCGGCGCCGCCGTTGGTGCTGCCCACCGCGACCGTCAGGCCAGGGGCCGGGGTGAGCGAGCCGATCGAGCGCTCAGGGTGGACGGCGCCCGGCACCGTGCGCAGGTCCACGCCGAACAGGTAGGCGTCGTCGCCCTGCCGCCCGGTGACGGCGACCCGCCCGCCGGCGACCGTGAGCCCGCTGCTCTCCACCGGCGCCGGGATGCTTCCGCCGGGCTGCCAGGTGCGGCCGTCGGCGCTGCGCAGCACGGTGTGCCCGCCCTTGGCGCCGCGGACGATCACCGCGAGGCCGGACGGCGTCCCGTCGAACCGGTCGATGCCGGCTCCGCCGAACCTGCTCGCGACCCGCCAGGTCTGCCCGTCCGGCGAGGTGAACAGCACCCCGAACCGGGTGGTCCTGCGGTTCTTCTTGCGGCCGGTCGTGCGCCTGCCCTCGCGGACGGTCGCGAACCCGCCCGGACCGGCCGTCAGGCCCTTCGTGGCGCCGTACGAGCCCTGCGTCTGCGGGACGGTGACGAGCGCCCACGTCCGGCCGCCGTCCGCGGACCGCCAGATGCCGCCGGCGCGCACGGTCCGCGTGACCTTCTTCTTGCCGCGCTTGGCGGTGATCTTCCGGGAGTACGTCCCGTGCGCCAGCACCACGTTCCCGGACGCCGCCACGCGGTCGAGGCCGAGGATGCCCGTGAGGCCGCCCTCGGCGCGCTGCCACGCGCGGCCGTCCGCCGAGCTCCAGGCGACGGCGCGGCCGCCGGACGCGCCCACGGCCACGAAGCCCCGGCCGGTACGGGTCAGGTCGGTCACCTGGTCGGACGGGGTGAAGCCCGCGGTCACGGGGCGGCGCGTCCAGGTCTTGGCGTCCTCGCTCGTCCAGGCCACGACGCCGCCGCCGGGCGAGCGGCCGAGCGCGACCCAGCGGCCGTCCCCGCCGGAGAGCAGGCGCGGGACCTCGCCGGCCGGGGGCGCGGCGCCGCCCGCGGTGCGCGGCGCCGCGACCGACCAGGTGCGCCCCGCGTCGGCGGAGACGAGGAACCGGGCCCGTTCCCGGCCGGGGACCCCGTCGCCCTCGGTGCCCGCGGCGACGACCGCCGTGCCGGCGGAGGCGACGGTGGTGAGGTCCTGGACGAGCCCGTCGGCCGCCGCCTCGGGGTCGGGCGCGAACAGCGCGTCCGCGGCGATCGGCGCCGGGACGCGCGGCCCGTCCGGCCCGCCGTCGCCCTGCGCGGCGACGACGATCACGCCGCCGGCGACCGCGAGCACCCCGGCTCCGACCGCCCCCCGGACGCGCAGGCGCCGGGAGAGGCCCGCCCGCATCGCCGGAGCCGGCTTCGGCTTCGGCGGCCCGGCGACCAGGACGTCGTCCGGATCGGGCTTGGCCTTCGCGGCCCGCCGCGGCACGGGTGCGGGCTTCGGAGGCTTGGCGGGCTTGGGAGGCTTCGCCTTCGCCGGCCGCGGGCCGGGGGCGCCCGCCGACTCGGTCGGGGACCCCAGGCGGACGGCGTTGAGGCTCGCGGCCTTCGGCGCGCGCTCCCGCGGCGGGGCCCCGTGCCCCCAGACCAGTCCGGCGGCGCGCCAGGCCTCGTAGGCGCGCTGCCAGGGCGACAGCGCGGCGGGCATGTCGGCGAGGTCGCCGGCGACGCCGAACGTCAGCCGCCGCCGGACCTGGCGGGACCCCGCGGGGCCCTCCTCGGCCGTCCGCCGGGCCTCGTCCTGCTCCGGGGTGCTCGCCGTCACACGCGCTCCTTCACGGTCCTGTCGGACCACCATCAAATCGCGCCACGGGAGCCCTTGTACGGACATCCGCGTGAACGGCGGCCGATGGGGCCGCTGGAGCGTTCTATCACCTCACGGGCGACGTATCCGATCTTTCGCTTCGATCGTTCCCTTGTAGGCGTAACCGCGCACGTGGACGACGGGCGCACCGGGCCGCGGATCGCCGTGGACCTCCGAGGACACCCCGAGGCCGGCGGTCTCCACCCGGACGCCCGGCGGCACGATGATCTCCACGTCCGACTTGTAGGCGAGCACGCGCAGGACGGTGGCCTCGGCCTCGAAGTCGGCGGCGCGGAGGTCCAGCGTCCCCGTCCCCTTGTAGACGACGGTCGTGAACTGCGCGGGGAGCCGCCAGCACCCGGCGCGCTTGACCGAGCCCTTGTAGGCGACCTGGAACCGGCCCGCCGGTCCGTGCCCGGCGTCCGGCGGGGCGACCCGGCCGGACGGCAGGTCGGCGGCCACCGTCCCGAGCTCGTCATGGGTGCGGGAGGCCAGGACGGCGTCGATGCGCTCGTCGAGTTCGGCCTCGTCGATGCGTCCTTCGGCGAAGGCGGTGTGCAGCCGGACGAGCATGTCGTCCCGGTCGCGGTCAGAGGCGCGCAGTGCGACGGGGGGCTGGGGGTGCTGCTCGACGCTCATCGCTCTCTCCTTAGCGGGTCCGCCTCCGCAGCCTGCACCCTCCCCCGGGAGGAGGGTCAAGACACGATGTATCTTAACTTGCCGCCGCTCGGCTATCGAGACATTCGGCCGCATCCCGACGCGCGATCACGGCTGCGGCCTTTCCGGACGGCCGTCCGCTAGATTCGGAACAGCCCGTTGATCGAGGTGAGGGGGGACGATCCATGGGCGGGACGCTCGGCCGCGCGCACGGCCCGTACACGCTGTACGACCTGGACGCGCTTCCCGAGGAGGGCCGCCGCTACGAGCTGGCCGACGGCTGGCTGCACGAGCTGCCGGGCGACCTCTGGCACGACCACGCGGCCGAGCGGCTGAAGGCGATCCTCAAGGACGCGGCCCGGCAGGCCGACGCCGACGTGCACATCGCCGGCGCGCCGCAGGACGTCACGACCCCGGCCGGCATCCGCAAGCCGGACGTCTTCGCGGTCGCGCGGGACGTCGCGCGGGCCGCCCTCGAACGCCAGACCCGCACCTACTACGGCCCCGACCTCATCCTGGTCGCCGAGGTCGTCACGCCGCGCACGGTCAACGAGCAGATCGACCGCGTCCGCAAGGTCGACGAGTACGCCGCGACGGGCATCCCGCACTACTGGCTGGTCGACCTGGAGCCCCGGCCGACCCTCACCCTGATGGAGCTGCGGGACGGCCGCTACGAGCTGACGGGCAAGGCCCGCTCCGGCGAGACCGTCACGCTCGACCGTCCCTTCCCCATCGCGTTCGACCCGGCCCGCCTCTCCGAGATGGAGTAGCCGGACCCTCTAGGCTCGATCCGTGCTGTTGATCACCACTCTCGACGCCTGGCGCGCCCAGGCCGGCCCGAGGTTCGTCCTGTCCGAGGCGGGCGCCGTCTGGGCGCCGGACGACGAGCCCGGGGTGCTCGCCGTGGCCGACGACGTGTTCAAGGACGGCCAGGTCGTCGCCGTCACCCTCGACCCGGCGCCCGGCGCCATGCCGCCGCGCGGGGTGATCGACCGGACCACCGCGTCCCGCGTCCGGTACGTGCGGCGCGGCCCGGACGGCGGGCACGTCGCGGTGCTGGAGCGTCCCGCGACGGCCGAGGCGCTGGACCTGCTGCCGCATCCCGAGGGCGGCTGGTTCCGGGAGACCTGGCGGTCGGACGCGGCGTTCACGCCGGGCGGCTACCTCGGCGAGCGGGCGAGCGCGACCGCCATCTACTTCCTGCTGCCGCCGGGAGAGGAGTCGATGTGGCACGCCGTCCGGTCCGCCGAGGTGTGGCTGTGGCACAGCGGCGGCCCGCTGGCGCTGCTGCTCGGCGGCGAGGGGGAGCGTCCGTCCGGCACGCCCGAGCGGGTCGTGCTGGGGCCGGACGTGGCGGGCGGGCAGGTCCCGCAGGCCGTCGTGCCCGCGAACGCCTGGCAGGCCGCGCGCCCGGCCGGGGACGAGGAGGTCCTGGTGAGCTGCGTCGTCTCCCCCGGCTTCGACTTCGCCGACTTCCGCGCCCTGCCCTGACGCGCGTCAGCCCGCGCCCTTGCGCCGCGGGCGCACCGCCTGCTCGGCCCAGAACGGTTCCATGACCCGGCCGACCGCGCGGACGAGGACGCGCCTCTCCTCCTCGTCCAGCGGCCCGAACACCTCGTCGCCCACGCGGTCGGCCGCGGACCGGGCGCGGCGGTGCAGGGCGCGCCCCTCCTCGGTGATCGCGACGGAGTAGCGCCGCCGGTCGCGCGGATCGCGGGCGCGCTCGCACAGGCCGCGCGCCTCCAGGTCGTCCACGAGCCCGACCATCAGCGTGGGGTCGAGCAGCAGGTACCCGGCCATGTCCTGCTGGCTGAGCGTGCCGGACGAGCCGAGCATCGCCAGCACCAGGAAGTGCCGCACCCGGATGCCGGCGAGCTGGGGGTGGACCGCCTCATCGTCGTCCCGCCCATGGGCGTCCCGGCGGAGGAGCTGGAGCGGTTCGTCGAGGACCACGCCCCGGGCAGGCTGGGCGCCCGCCCGGCCCGCTGACGGGAGCGGCGCGCCACCCGCGTGCGTGGCCTCACGGGGGCGGCGCGCCGCGGGCTCAGTCGGACGAGAACGCGGAGTCGAACGACGCGGTCGGCGGCTCCATCGCGTTGAGGCCGCGGACGAACTCCAGCGCCTCGGGGGCGCCCTGGAGGCGGTCCATGCCGGCGTCCTCCCACTCGACCGAGATCGGGCCGTCATAGCCGATCGCGTTGAGGGCGCGGAACACGTCCTCCCACGGGACGTCGCCGCGGCCGGTGGAGATGAAGTCCCAGCCGCGCCGCAGGTCGGCCCACGGCAGGTGGGACGACAGCCGCCCGCGGCGGCCGTCGCCCGTGCGGACCTTCGTGTCCTTGCAGTCGACGTGGTAGATCCGGTCGCGGAAGTCGAAGAGGAAGCCGACCGGGTCGAGCTCCTGCCAGACGAAGTGGGACGGGTCGAAGTTCAGCCCGAACGCCGGCCGGTGCCCGATCGCCTCCAGCGTCCGGACGGTCGTCCAGTAGTCGTAGGCGATCTCGCTCGGGTGCACCTCGTGCGCGAACCGGACGCCGACCTCGTCGAACACGTCCAGGATCGGGTTCCAGCGCTCGGCGAAGTCGGCGTAGCCGCGCTCCACCATCGCGTCGGGGGTGGGCGGGAACATCGCGACCGTGTGCCAGATCGACGACCCGGTGAAGCCGACGACGGTGTCGACGCCGAGCTTCGCCGCGGCCCGCGCGGTGTCCTTGATCTCCTCGGCGGCGCGCCGCCGGACGCCCTCGGCCTCGCCGTCGCCCCAGATCCGGTCCGGCAGGATCGCCCGGTGCCGCTCGTCGGGGTTGTCGCAGACGGCCTGCCCGACGAGGTGGTTGGAGATCGCGAACACCTTGAGGTCGTGCTTGGCGAGCGTCTCCAGCCTGCGCGGGATGTAGCCGTCGTCGGCGACGGCCCTGTCGACCTCGAAGTGGTCGCCCCAGCAGGCGATCTCCAGGCCCTCGTAGCCCCAGCCCGAGGCCAGCCGGCAGACCTCCTCGAACGGCAGGTCCGCCCACTGGCCGGTGAACAGGGTGATCGGTCGTGCCATCTCACTCGCTCCCTTCGACATCGATCCAGCGGCCGGACGCCGCGCTGTCGGCGACCGCGGCGAGGACCCGCTGCACCTGCAGGCCGTCGGCGAACGACGGGCGCGGGTCGGCGCCGTCCGCGATCGCGGTGAGCAGGTCGGCCATCTGGTGGGTGAACGTGTGCTCGTACCCCAGGATGTGGCCGGGCGGCCACCAGTGCCCGGCGTAGGGGTGGACGGGCTCGGTGACGACGATCCGCCGGAAGCCCGCGGTGCGCGGGTCCTCGGTCGCGTCGTGGAACCACAGCTCGTTCAGCGACTCCAGGTCGAACGACAGGGCGCCGGACGAGCCGCTGACCTCGATCCGCAGCGAGTTCTTGCGCCCGGTCGCGAACCGGGTGGCCTCGAACGTGGCGAGCGCGCCGGCGTCCGTCCGCCCGATGAACAGGGCCGCGTCGTCCACGGTGACCCGCGCCGTGCCGCCGCCCGGCACCGGGCGCTCCGGGACGAAGGTGTCCAGCAGCGCCGACACCCCGACGAGCGACTGCCCGGTGATGAACTGCGCGGTGTCGATGATGTGCGCGCCGATGTCGCCGAGCGCGCCCGACCCGGCCTTGTCGCGGTCCATCCGCCAGGTGAAGGGCGCCTCCGGGTCGGAGAGCCAGTCCTGCAGGTACTGGGCCCGGATGTGCCGGACGGTCCCGATGCGGCCCTCGTCCACGAGCTTGCGGGCGAGCGTGACGGCCGGGACGCGCCGGTAGTTGAACCCGACCATCGACCGGACGCCCCGCGCGCGGGCGCGCTCCGCGGCGGCGGCCATCGCCTCCGCCTCCGCGACGGAGTTGGCGAGGGGCTTCTCGCACAGCACGTGCTTGCCCGCGTCGAGCGCGGCGACCGCGATCTCGGCGTGGCTGTCGCCCGGCGTGCAGATGTCGACGAGCTGGACGTCGTCGCGGCGGAGGAGTTCCTTCCAGTCGGTCTCCACCGTCGCCCAGCCGAGCGCCGCCGCGGCGGCGCCGGCGCGTTCCGCGGAACGTCCGGCCAGGACGGCCATGACCGGGGTCAGCGGCGGCCCGAAGAACGGCCCGACGCTGCGCCACGCCTGGGAGTGGGCGCGCCCCATGAACGCGTGCCCGACCATCCCGACTCCGACGGTCGTCATATTCGCTCACCTCTCTGTTCCTGGCCGGTGCGCCCGCCCCGGAGGGGAAGGGGAGGCGGGCGCACCGACGCCCCCGTGCCTCTCAGGATTCGAAGCCGAGCGGCATGTACTGGTCGACGTTGTCCTTGGTGACCGTCTCCGACGCCAGCGTGACCGACTGGGGCACCTGCAGCTCGACCAGGTCGGCCATGCCCTTGCCCTGCGCGATGAGCCGGCCCAGCTTGATCGCGGACGCGGCCATCGTCGGCGGGTAGGTGACGGTCGCCTCCAGCACCCCGCCGCCCGACTTGATATCGCGCATCGCGTTGGCGGACCCGGCGCCGCCCACCATGAAGAACTCCTTGCGGCCGGACTGCTTGATCGCCGCGAGCACGCCGACGCCCTGGTCGTCGTCGTGGTTCCACATCGCGTCGATCTTCTTGTGCGCCTGGAGCAGGTTGGTGGCGACCTGGTTGCCGGACTCGACGGTGAACTTCGCGTCCTGCTTCGCGGTGACGGTGAAGCCGTAGGACTTCAGCGCGTCCGCGAAGCCCTTGCTGCGGTCCTGCGTCAGCGGCAGCGTCGCGATGCCCTGGATCTCCACGATCACCGGGTTCGAGACGCCCTTGTCCTTCAGCTTCTTGCCGATGTAGTGGCCGGCGGAGACGCCCATGCCGTAGTTGTCGCCGCCGATCCACGTCCGGTACGACAGCTTGTCGGGAAAGACGCGGTCGAGGTTGACGACCGGGATGCCGGCGTCCATCGCCTTGCGGGCGACCTGGTTCAGCTGCTCGCCGTCGTTCGGCAGGATGACCAGCACGTTGACCTTCGCCCGGATCAGCGACTCGACCGCGGAGATCTGCTGGTTGATGTCGTTGGTCGGCTCGACCGGCTTGAACGTCACGTCCTTGTACTTCTTCGCCTGGCCCTCGGCGTTCTTGGCGATCGCCGCGATCCAGCCGTGGTCCGCGGCGGGCGCGGAGAACCCGATGGTGACCTGCTTGCCCTGCTTGTCGTTGTCACCGCCGAGCGACCCGGCCTGGGCCGCGGGGGCCGGGTCGTCCTCGCTGTTGCTCGTGCAGGCCGCGGCGAGGCTGCCGGCCGCGACGACCGCGCCGCCGAACAGGACGCCTCTGCGGGTGGGACGGGGGCCCTGCTGATGATCACGCATGACGTGCTCCTGGTTGGTGGGATGGGGCGTCCCGCGCCGCGCGGTCCCCGGGACGCGCGGCACCGGACGTGGGGTGGTGGAGTGCGAGGTCAGGTGGGCGAGCGGAGCCCGCGGCGCTGCAGCAGCACGGCGATCACGATGATCACGCCCTTGGCGATCAGCTGGTCGCTGGTCTGCAGGCCGTTCAGGATGAACAGGTTGGTGATGACGGTGAACACCAGCACGCCGAGGATCGACCCGGCGACGGTGCCGCGCCCGCCGGTGAGCAGCGTCCCGCCGATGATCACGGCGGCGATCGCGTCCAGCTCGTACAGGTCGCCGTGGGTGCTGGAGCCGGTGGTGGTCCGCGCCATGATGATGATCGCGGCGATGCCGCAGCAGAACCCGGACAGCGCGTACAGCAGCAGGGTGTGCCGGCGGACGTTGATGCCGGCCAGCCGCGCCGCCTCCGGGTTGCCGCCGACGGCGAACGTCCGGCGGCCGAACGTGGTGCGGTTGAGCAGCAGCCACCCGGCGATCGCGACCGCCGCGAAGATGTACACGACGAGCGGCAGCCCGAGCAGCCTGGTGGTGGACAGCGCCTCGATGGCGTCGTTCTCCGGCCGGACGAGCTGGGTCTTGCGGTCCGACATCCGCTGCGCCAGCCCGCGCGCCGCGACGAGCATCGCGAGGGTGGCGATGAACGGCACCAGCCGCCCGTAGGAGATCAGCAGCCCGGTCACGATGCCCGAGCCCGTCCCGACGAGGATCGCGCAGAGCGCCATCACGCCGGGCCCGTAGGACTGCGTCGCGACGGTCGTCGCCCACACCGACGCCAGCGCCATCACCGACCCGACGGACAGGTCGATCCCGCCGCCGATGATGACGAACGTCTGGCCGACGGTGATGACGCCGATGGTGGCGGCGAGGGCGAGGATGCCGACCACGTTCCCCGACGTCGCGAAGTTGTCCGGCTCGGTCACCAGCCCGACGATCGCGAGCAGCACCAGCGCGGCGACCAGCCCGAGATGGTGGATCTCGCGCCCGCCCGCGCCGCCGTTGCGCCCGAACGGCCGCCACGGTCCGCCGCCCCCCGGCTTCATCTTCGTCAGCGGGCCGAGCGCCCCGCCGCGCTCGTCCAGCCCCGTGTCGGTCATAGAGCGCTCCCCTCCATGATCATGTTGAGTACGGTGCCCTCGTCGAGGTCGCGGGCGTCGCCGGTGTGCACGACGCGGCCCTCCCGCACGACGAGGACGCGGTCGGCGAGGCCGAGCACCTCGGGCACCTCGCTGGACACCAGCAGCACCCCGATCCCGCTGTCGGCCAGCCGCCGGATCACCGCGTACAGCTCGGCGCGGGCCCCGACGTCCACGCCGCGGGTCGGCTCGTCCAGGATCAGCAGCCGCAGCCCGGCCGGGTCGAGCAGCCACCGGGCCAGCACGACCTTCTGCTGGTTGCCGCCCGACAGCGTCACGACCGGGCGTCTCGGGTCGGGCGGCCGGATGTCGAGCGCCTCGATCTGGCGGCGCACGTCGGCGAGCTCGCGGCGGCGGTTGAGCCAGCCGAACGAGGCGTACCGGGTGAGCCCGGCGACGCTGACGTTCCCGGCGACGGTCTCGTTCATCAGCAGCGCCTGGCTCTTGCGCTCCTCCGGCGCCATGCCCATGCCGTGCCGGACCGCCGCGCCGGTGTCGCCGGGGCGGACGGGCCGCCCGTCGACGAGCACCCGCCCGCGGGCGGCCCGCCGGGCGCCGTAGACGGTCTCCAGGATCTCCGAGCGCCCCGAGCCGACGAGCCCGGCGAGGCCGACGATCTCGCCCGCGCGGACGGTGAGCGACACGTCCTCGAAGGCGCCGGGCAGCGTGAGGTGCTCGACGCGGAGCACCTCCGGCCGCTCGTCGGCGGGCTCGGGCCGCTCCGGGAACACGTACTCCACGTCGCGCCCGGTCATCAGCGACACGATCTCGCGCGTACTCAACTGGGGGGGCGCCCCCCCAGACCCCCCGGCAAGAGCAGACCGACCGTCGCCCTCCACTCCGCTGGCGCTCCGTTCCGGTCGCCGGTCGGTCGACGTCGTCCGCGCGGGCAGGCCGCCCGCGACGGACCTGCCGTCCTTCAGCACCGTGACCCGGTCGCCGATCTCGCGGATCTCCTCCAGGCGGTGCGAGATGTAGACGACGGCGACGCCGGCGTCGGTCAGCTCCCGGATGATGCGGAACAGGTTCTCGACCTCGTCATGGGCGAGCGCGGCGGACGGCTCGTCCATCACGATGAGGCGGGCGGCGTGCGACAGGGCGCGGGCCATGCTGACGACCTGCTTGCCCGCGGCGGGCAGCCGCCCGACCTCGCGCCGCGGCGGGATCTCCCCGTGCCCGAGCCGCTTGAGCAGCTCGCGCGCCGCCCGCTCGGCCTCGACGCGCCGGGTGAACCCGTAGGCCGCGCGCTCGTGGCCGAGGAAGATGTTCTCGGCGACCGACAGGCCGTCCACCAGGTCGAGCTCCTGGTAGATCGTCGCGATCCCGGCCCGCATCGCGGCGGTCGGCCCGGCGAGCCGCACCGGCGCCCCGGCGAAGACGATCTCGCCCGCGTCGGGCTGGTGGGCGCCGGCGAGCACCTTGATGAGCGTCGACTTCCCGGCGCCGTTCTGGCCGAGCAGGCAGTGCACCTCGCCGGGGCGGACGTCGAGGTCGACGCCGTCCAGCGCGCGGACGCCGGGGAACTGCTTGACGATGCCGCGCATCAGCAGCAGCGGCTCGGGCGTACCCATCGGGCCTCCTCGGGGGGTCAGGACGCGGAGAAGACGTGGTCGCTGATGAGGCGGGCGCCGCCGACCACACCGGCCGTGCCGGCGAGCTCGGACAGCACGATCGGCAGGTTGCCGGTCGCGAGCGGCGCGGACCGGCGGTAGACGACGCTGCGGATCTCGGCGAGCAGCGCGTGGCCGAGGCCCGCGACGCCGCCCGCGATGATGACGAGGCCGGGGTTGAAGAAGCTGACCAGCCCGGCGAGCACCTGCCCGACGTGCCGGCCGCCCTCCCGGATGATCTGCACGGCGACCGGGTCGCCCGCGGCGGCCGCCTCGCCGACGTGCTCGGCCGACAGCTCCCCGTGGGTCTCCAGCAGCGCGGCGAGCTGCGCGGACCGCCCCGACCGCGCCGCGGCCTCGGCGTCGCGGGCGAGCGCGGCGCCGCCGAAGTAGGCCTCCAGGCATCCGGCGTTGCCGCAGGCGCAGATCGGCCCGTCGTCGTCGACGCGGATGTGCCCGATGTCCCCGGCGCTGCCGGACACGCCCCGGTAGATGGCGCCGTCCACCACGATGCCGCAGCCGATGCCGGTGCCGATCTTCACGAGCAGGAAGTCGTCCACCGCTCGGGCGAGCCCCGCGTGCAGCTCGCCGAGCGCCATCAGGTTCACGTCGTTGTCGACGAGCACCGGGCACCCGAGCTCCTGCCCGATCGCGTCCCGCACCGGGAACCGGTCCCAGCCCGGCATGATCGGCGGGACGACCGGCATGCCGTCGCGGAAGCTGACCGGTCCGGGGACCCCGATCCCCGTCCCGTGCACCTGCGGGATGAGCCCCTCGTCCCGGAGCTTGCCGAGCAGGTCCAGCGCCCGGTCGAGCACCACGGTCGCGCCCTGCCGGACGTCGCACTGCTCGCTGACGTGGCCGAGCACCTCCAGCGCGCCGTCGGTCACCGCGACGTCGATCGAGGTGGCGCCGATGTCGAAGGCGACGAACCGCAGGCTCGGCGACAGCCGCACGATCCCGGACCGCCGCCCGCCGCGCGAGGCGGCGAGCCCCGCGCCCTCGACGAGCCCCAGCTCGACGAGCCGGTCCAGCTCGACGGCCAGCTTCGAGCGCGACAGCCGGACGACGTCGCCCAGCTCGGCGCGCGAACGCGGCCCCTCGTCGCGCAGCAGCCGCAGCAGGCGTGCCTGATGCACGTTCTGCGGACGAGCTGACATGCGCATCACGCCGTCCTCTCGGGATCGCTCCCGGAGCGCTGTGACCCCGGTCTCATGGCCGAGACCGTAACCCGCTTTCGCCGCCCTGAGAAGACCTTTTCCCTAGATCATCAAGACTTTCCCCATTTAGAGGACAAAGTAACGAACAAGCAACGGCCCCGCCCACCGCGCGGAACGCGGCGGCCGGGGCCGTTGTCAGACGACCGCGGGGCGCGGCCGTGGGAGGTTGGGGGTCGGGTTAGTAGCTGACCGTCTGGCGGCCTGCGGCCATGGTGCGCATGATGTGTTCGACCAGGGTGATGAGGACGCGCTTGGCGTCCTCGCGGTCACGGACGTCGCAGGAGATGACCGGGATGTCGGGGGACAGGTCGAGCGCGTCGCGCACCTGGTCGGCGGAGTGGAGGCCCGCGCCGTCGAACCGGTTCACGCCGATGATGAACGGGACGCCGCGGCGTTCGAAGTAGTCGACCGAGGCGAAGCAGTCCGCGAGGCGCCGGGTGTCGACCAGGACGACCGCGCCGAGCGCGCCCTTGGCCAGCTCGTCCCACATGAACCAGAAGCGGTCCTGGCCCGGGGTGCCGAACACGAACAGCACCAGGCCGTTGGGCAGGGTGATCCGCCCGAAGTCCATGGCGACGGTCGTGGTCGTCTTGGACGCGACGGCGGTGGTGTCGTCGACCCCGATGCTCTTCTCGGTCAGCGCCTCCTCGGTGCGCAGCGGCCGGATCTCGCTCACCGCGCTGACCAGGGTGGTCTTGCCGACGCCGAAGCCGCCGGCCACGAGGATCTTTACCGTCAGCGCCGAATCGCCCTGATGGGCGGCCGGCTCAGAGCGCACGGATTCCATCGATCACTTCCTTGAGTACGCGCTCGCTGGGGAACTGCGCCACCGGCGCGGGACGCCGGACCTGTATCAGCGAGTGGTCGAGCAGATCACCGAGCAGGACACGGACGACCCCGAGGGGAAGTTCCAGATCCGACGCTATCTCGGCGACCGACAACGGGGTGCGGCAAAGCTCCAGGATCATGTCATGTTCTGGCTCCGGCGCCCATGGGTTCGCCGGAAGGGCATGGGCGTCGTCGGCGGGCTCCGGCGGGTCCGCGACGGCGATGAGCGCGACGAGGTCGAACTCGACCCCGTCGTAGTGCGTCCGGCCTCCGGTGAGGGCGTACGGGCGCACGACGGGACCCGCCGCGTCGTCGTACCATCCCGTACCGCTCATCTCACCTGCCACCGGTCTCGGAGCCGACGCGCGGGTTCGCCGACAGGTGCTGGCCGACGCGGGAGACCAGCATGGCCATCTCGTAGGCGATGATGCCGAGGTCGGCGTCGGCGGAGGCGAGGACGGCGAGGCAGGCGCCCCGTCCGGCGGCGGTGACGAAGAGGAACGAGGACTCCATCTCCACGATCGTCTGCCGGACGGGGCCGCCGCCGAACGACTCCCCCGCCCCCCGTGCGAGGCTCTGGAAGCTGGCGGCCACGGCGGACAGGTGATCGGACTCCTCGGGGGAGAGCCCGCTCGAGGCGGCCATCCGGAGCCCGTCGCTCGACAGCACCACCGCGTTCTGGACCGGGGCGACGCGCTGCACGAGGCTGTCGAGCAGCCAGTTCAGCTCACCTCCGGCCGCGCCTGGGAGTTCGGCGCCGGAGTGCTGGGGCTGTGTCATGGGGTGTCGTCCTCCTGGTGAGGTGGGGTGCCGGCGGGGTCGGTGCCGGACGCGTCCTGCCTGCCGCGCTGCCAGCCGCGCTGCATGGCGGACAATTTCGAACGCATCGTCTCGGGCGAGGGGCCCGCAACGTCCTCCGGTGCGTCGCCCGTGGGAACGGTCCCTTCCGGGGCGCCGCCCTCCGGGGGCGGCGCGTCCGTCGGGACGGGCGCGGAGAGCGGCATCGCCGGCTCGGGAGCGGGCGGCGGGGCGGCCGGTTCCTCCGGCGGGGCGTGGCCCTGCTCGGCGAGATGGGCGTCGACCCGCTGCTTGAGCTGGGGTGCCAGGTGTTGCTGCCGCCTGCGCTTGGGCAGCTCTCCGTCCTTCGGCGGCGGCGCGGGCTCCGGCGGCGCCGGGAACGGCGCCGGTTCCGGCGGCGGGGGTGGGGGCGGCTCCGCGGGGGGCGGTGCCGCCTCCGGCGGCAGGGGCTCGGCCTCGGCGACGAGCCGGACCACGCCGCCGGACTCGGCCGGGCCCGCCTCGACGGCCGCCCGGCCGGACGCGGACAGCGCCGCGCCCTGCTCGGACAGCACCTCCATCGGCCCGGTGGAGCGCCGCACGGCGGGTTCCGCCTCGGCGCTGTCCACGATGAGCGTCCCGGGGATCAGCGCGATCGCCGTCGTCCCCCCGTACGGGGACGGGCGGAGCGTGACGGTGATGTCGTGCCGCTGCGCGAGCCGCGCGACGACGAACAGCCCGAGCTGGGCGCTGTCGGACGGGTCGAACTCGGGCGGGTTGGCGAGCCGCTCGTTGGCCGCGCGCAGCGCCTCCTCCGTCATCCCGAGGCCGCGGTCCTCCACCTCGATCGCGAACCCGCTGGCCACCGGGTGGCCGCTGACCCGAACCGGCGACTGCGGCGGCGAGAACGTGGTGGCGTTCTCCACCACCTCGGCGAGCAGGTGGATGACGTCGGCGACGGCGGAGCCGAGCAGCGCGATGCGCGGCAGCGGCTGCACGCGGACGCGCGGGTAGTCCTCGACCTCGGCCACCGCGCCGCGGACCACGTCGACCAGCGGGACGGGACGGCGCCAGCCGCGCCCGGCGCTCTTGCCGGCGAGGATGACCAGGCCCTCGGCGTGCCGCCGCATGCGGGTCGCGAGGTGGTCGAGGCGGAACAGGTCCGACAGCTCCGAGGGGTCCTCGGTGCGGCGCTCCATGCTGTCGAGCAGGCTGAGCTGCCGGTGCAGCAGCGCCTGGTTGCGGCGCGCGAGGTTGACGAACACCTCGCTGATCCCGCGCCGCGCCGCGACCTCGCCCTCGGCGGCGACCAGCACGGCCTCGCGGGCGCGGTCGAACGACTCGGCGATCTGCCGGATCTCGGTGATGTGGTACTCGACCTCGGGATCGGGCTCGGGTTCGGGCGGAGCGCCGGCGCGGATCTGCTCGGCGAGCATGGGCAGCCGCTTCCTGGTGAAGTCCACGACGCCGCCCGCGAGCGTGCGGCACTCGCGCAGCAGCCGCCGCGACACCCGCGCCGCGATCAGGGTGGACAGCAGGATGGCGAGCAGCCCCAGCCCGCCCGCGATGGCGAGCCGCCCGAACGTGCCGAGCGCGACGCCCTGGGCGCGGCCGACGACCTCGTCCAGGGTCCGGTTCTCGAACTTGTACAGGCGGCCGTTGGCGGTGTCGGCGACGGTCCGCCACACGGCCGGCTCCAGGGTGTGGGGACCGGAGCCGCGCGCGCCGCGCCCCGCTCCGGCGGCGCCGGCCTGCCCGCCGGGCGGGCGGGTGCGGCGCGCGGCGGCCTTGGCCGGCGCCTCGGCGCCGCCGAGCACCTCGTCCTCCAGCCGGCGGAGCTGGATGAACTGGGGCGAGGCGACGAGCTTCTGGTAGTCGGCGCGGGCCTCCTCCGGCAGGTTCAGCGCGTTGTCGGCGTACAGCATCCGCTGCGCTCCGACGAGCTGCGCGAACTCGGCGCGCTCGGCGGCGGTGATGCGGCCGGACGCGAGCGCGCCGGTCAGCAGCGCGTCCTCGCGGTTCATGAACTCGCGGGCGCGGCCGAGCGCGATGAGCGTGCGGGTGTCGGCGACGATCCGCCCGTCGCCGGGCGTGGCCGACAGGTAGACGGCGAAGGCCGCGTCGACGATGGCGTTGTAGCGCCGCAGCACATGGGCGCGGTCGGCGACGCGCTCGTCCACGCTCTGGCGGATCCCCTCCAGGGCGCCGATCTGCTGCACCAGCGCGTCGATCCGCCGGACGGTCTCGGGCAGGATCGAGTCGCGCAGCCCCTCGTCCCGGCTCCCCGCGCGCACCTCCTCGGCCGCCTTGTCGGTGGCCTGCCGCTGCGTCCGCATGATCCCGAGGTCGACCGCCGGGGCGCCGCCGAGCTCCGCCGTCGACAGCCGCCGCTCCTTCTGCACGGCGTCGATGAGCCGCTGCGCCGGCAGCACCGTCTTCTCCTGGAAGCTGCGGCTCTGCAGGAGCACGTGCGCGTCCCCGTAGGTGATGCCGGTGATGAACGCCCACAGCGACGCGAGCGCCAGCATCGGCACGACGACCAGCAGGCTGATCCTCGCCCGGATGGAGGAGAAACGGGGTCTCATCACGGCCGGCGGACCCTGCTCACCGGCGCGCGCGCCGTCGTCGCCTTCGGCATTGGGGGGCGGAACATGCGGGGGAAACCTCCCGATGCGTGGAGTACGGGGGTGTGCGGGAGCCTACTACGTCGCGGGTTCACGATGATCGATGATCCGATCACCGTCCGCCACCTCCCCCGGATCGGAATTCTCGTCCGGCCAGGTCAGCACGTGCTCCATCAATGCCACGAGGACTTCCTTCGACGATTCGCGCCGGCGGACGTCGCAGAGCACGACCGGAACGCCCGGATCGAGGTCGAGCGCGATGGCGACGTCGTCGGCCCGGTGCGTGCGCCGCCCGCCGAAGCAGTTCACCGCCACCACGAACGGCAGGCCCCGGCGCTCGAAGTAGTCGATCGCCGGGAAGGAGTCCTTCAGCCGGCGGGTGTCGGCCAGCACGACGGCGCCGATCGCGCCGGACGCCAGCTCGTCCCACATGAACCAGAACCGCTCCTGGCCCGGGGTGCCGAACAGGTAGAGCAGCAGCTCGTCCGACAGGGTGATGCGGCCGAAGTCCATCGCGACCGTCGTGGTGCCCTTCGCGCCGACCCCGGACACGTCGTCCACCCCGACGCCGCGGTCGGTCAGCGGCTCCTCGGTGTGCAGCGGCCGGATCTCGCTGATCGAGCCGACCATGGTGGTCTTGCCGACGCCGAACCCGCCGGCGATGAGGATCTTCGTCGTGACGAGCGGGCGGCCCGCGGCGCCGAGGGGCCCCCGGCCGGCGTCCGCGGGGCCCTCAGAGGGCACGGAGGCCATTGAGCACCTCCCTCAGCACGCCCTTCGGCGGCCGGCGGCCCGCGGTGGCCGGCTGCGCCTCGGCGACCACCGCGACGAGTCCCTCGTCCCGCAGGTCGCCGAGCAGCACCCGGACGACGCCGATCGGCAGCCCGAGGTCGGCGGCCAGGTCGACGACCGGCACGGGCCGCGCGCACCCGCGCAGCACCCGCGCGTGGTCGGGGCTGTAGCGCAGCCGGTCACCGGCGGGGACGCCGGTGGCCGCCACGACCGCGATGAGCTCGAAGCCGGCGCCCTCGGGACGGGTCCGGCCCCGGGTCATCGCGTACGGTCGCACGACCGGACCGGCCTCCCGGTCCAGCCACCGTTCTGCCGGCGGGGTCATCGGTCAGAAGCCCCGCGACCCGGGCCCTCCGAACCCTTGACCGCCCGGCTCGCCGGCGAACCGCGGGCTCGCCTGCAGATGCTGGCCGACCCGCTTGACGAGGACCGCCATCTCGTAGGCGACGAGACCGGCGTCGGCCTCCGCCTCCGCCAGCACGGCGAGACAGGTGCCGTCACCCGCGGCGGTCACGAACAGCAGCAGCGCGTCCATCTCGATGATGGTCTGCCGGACGTTGCCGCCCGCGAAGTGCCGGCCGGCGCCGCGGGCGAGGCTCTGCACGCCGGACGCCAGCGCGGACAGGTGCTCGGCGTCCTCGCGCGCCAGCTCGTTGGACGCGGCCACGGCCAGCCCGTCACGTGACAGGATCACCGCCTGCCGCACCGTCGTGACCCGCTCTGCGAAGTCGTTGAGCAGCCAGTTCAGCTCACCGGTCACGGTGTTGTGCATCATCGGGTTCCCTCATCCCCCACATCGGACGCGCGTCCGCGCCGCCATCCCTGCTGTATCGATGCCATCAGCGAGCGTGCCTCCTCGGGCGAGCGTGCGACACCCCCGGCCATGACTCCGCCGATCCTGGGCGGTGCCGGGGGGCTCTTGCGCAGTTGCGGGGCCAGGTTCTCCTGCCTGACCCGGCGCGGCAGCCCCGCGTGGGTTCCCGCGGGCTGCCAGTCTTCGTCCTCCTCGCCGGGCCCGCCCGCGTCCGCCGGCTCGTCGTCCGGCGGCGGCGGGACGGCGTCGTCCGACCAGGGGTTCGGGGCGGGACGCGGCGGGGCGGCGGGCGCCGGCCGGTCCGGCGCGCCCCACGGCGTCGCGGGCCCGGTGAGCTCGGGCAGCGCGGGCGGCGCCTCCAGGTGGCCGCCGGCGCCCTCCGGACGGCCCGGAGCGGCGTCGCGCAGCGGGACGACCGCGTCCGCGCGCGGCGCGGGCACCAGCACCGCCTCCTCCACGTCCTCCTCGTCCAGGCCGTCGGTGACGGTGTCGAGCGGAGACCGCCCGTCGCCGGGGGCGGCGACGTCCTCGCCGGGGCCGGAGGCGGGCGGCAGCGTCCCGGCGACCATCTGCTCGGCGGGCACCACCAGCTCGTGCGGCAGCAGGACGACCGCCGTCACGCCCCCGTACGGGGACCGCTGCAGCGTCACCGAGATCTCGTGCCGGGCGGCGAGCCGCGCGACGACGAACAGGCCGAGCTGGTCGGTGTCGACCAGGTCGTACTCCGGCGGCTCGGCGAGCCTGCGGTTGGCCTCGGCGAGCTGCTCGGGCTTGACGCCGAGGCCGCGGTCCTCGATCTCGATGGCGAACCCGGTGCCGACCCGGTCGGCCATGACCCGCACCTCGGTGTTGGGCGGGGAGAACACCGCGGCGTTCTCGATCAGCTCGGCCAGCAGGTGGATGAGGTCGGTGACGGCGGCGCCGACCAGGCCGTCCTCGGTGTCGGTCAGCACCGTGGCGCGGGTGTAGTCCTCGATCTCCGAGACGGCGGCGCGCAGGACGTCGGCGATCCGCACGGGCTCCCGCCAGCCGCGGCCCGGCGTGGCCCCGGACAGGATGATCAGGCTCTCCGCGTGCCGCCGCATGCGGGTGGTGAGGTGGTCGATCCGGAAGAGGTCCTCCAGGTCGTCGGCCTCGGCGCGGCTCTCCAGGCCGTCCAGCATCGTCAGCTGGCGGTGCAGGAGCGACTGGTTGCGGCGGGCGATGTTGAGGAAGATGCGGCTGACGCCGGCGCGCAGCTCGGCCTGCCCGACGGCCGCGTCGACCGCGGTCCGCTGCACCCTGGCGAACGCGTCGGCGAGCCGGGCGACCTCGGTGGTGCGGCCGGACTCCAGGGGCGGCGCCTCCGCGGCGACGTCGACGGTCTCGTTGCGGCTCAGCCGCCGCACGACGTCCGGGAGCCGCTTCTCGGCGACCTCCTCGGCGGACCCGCGCAGCCCGACCAGCTCCCGGACGAACCCGCGGGCGAAGCGCAGCGACAGCAGCACCGAGGCGAGGATCGCCAGCAGCCCGAGGCCGCCGACGACGCCGAGCCGGATGTAGGCCTGCCGGCCGAGGTCGTCGGCGTGCTCGCCGGCGCGCTGGGAGTTGCCGAGCACCATCCTGTTGACCGACAGGACGAGCGGCTCGGCCGTCCGCTGCCACTCGGCGGGCTTGACGGGGATCGGCCGGCGCGGGTCGGCGTCGGCGATCCGGTCCTCCATGGCCCTGAAGTTCTGGTACGCCGGGGCGGCGAAGACCTGCGCGGTGCCGGTCCGGTAGACGGCGGGGTCGAGCAGGGAGCGCTGCTTGATCCACTGCCAGCGCTGCTCGCCGACCATCTCGGTGAACATCCGGTGCTCGGCGCGGCTCATCCGGCCCTTGGTGATGAACGCCGCCGCGACCAGCGCGTTCTCCCGCTGCAGCAGTTCCATCGCGCGGCCGGCGGCCCGGGTCGACAGGGTCCAGTTGTAGAGCTCGGAGTCGTCGATGACGACGAGCGCGTCGTAGAGCCGGTGCATGTCGTCGACCATCGTGCTGTAGCCGTTGACCGCGGTCAGCCGGTCGATGGAGCGGGCGTCCACCGCGGCCCGGATCCCGCCGAGGCCGCCGAGCGCCCGCAGGACGTCGGTGACGCGGCTCTCCATCTCGGCGTCGGTGGCCTCGCGGGCGGCGGCCGAGGTGGCCTCGCGGCGGAAGCGCTCGACGGCCTCGTCCAGGCGGTGGCGCTGGGTCAGCAGGGCCGCGGGCGTGCCGCCCTCGGTGGAGCGCGGGGTGCTGAGGAACACGGCCGACGCCTGGCGCTCCCGGCCCAGCTCGACGAGGACGCCCTGTCCGCTCGGCGCGAACTTCCGGTCGAGCGTGTGGTACTTGCGCTGGGCGAGCGCGTCGCGCCCGGTGACGTTGGCGGCGTATCCCCACAGCGCCACGAGCGACAGCAGCGGCACCAGCAGCAAGGCGGCGACCTTCGAGCGGATCGACCGCGTACGGGGGGATTTCATGTGACCTCGAACGTTCCGGCACGGAGGGTCCCTGGATCATAAAGGCCGTCCGTAACGAACCCGCAACCCCTTTGGCGGCTTTCGGACGCATTGCCGCCATTCCGCGCCACCTGCGGCAATGCCCGCGCACCCCGCGATCTTGAGGAACTGAGCGAGGAAGATAGCGGCAAATCCGGACAACTTACTTCATTTCCCCCTGTCCCTCGGGGACATTGCGCCATACTCTGCTTCTTCACCCACCGCTCGCGTCGCGGCCGGCACGGGAAGGAGAGCGGCGATTCATACAGGCAACGACGACGGCCGGACCGGGAGGACGGTTCCCGGGCCGGAGGGCGTTACGATGCCCGCCGTGAGTCCCGAAAGCCAGGCACCCGAGGCACTGCCGTCGCGACGGCGCCGCACACCCCGCGGCGGCCGGCACCGCGGCGATGAATCCTTCCTACTGCCCCCCGGATCCCCCACGCTCGTCCTGGCCGTCCCAGGTCCCGCCCGGCGCGCCGGCACCGAGGTCGCCGCCGAGCTCGCCCGGCTGGTCGAGATCGAGCACACCGGCCAGCCCGCGCGCGTCGCGTACCTGGAGGGCGACGAGGCCGGCCTGCACGGCGTCCTCGCCGGCCTCGGCCGGCAGGACGACGAGCTCGCGGCCGTGGTGGTACCGCTGTCCACCGGCCCCGACCGGGCCCTGGACGCCGCCCTCCACGCCACCGTGGCGAACTCCCCCGTGCGCGCCGTCGCCGCCGAGCCGCTCGGCCCGCACCCGCTGATCGCCGAGGCCCTGCACGACCGCCTCGCCGACGCCGGCCTCGCCCGCGCCGACCGGATCAGGCTGATGACGATGGTGACCGCCGCGTCCGGCGTCATCATCGCCACGCCCGGCGACGCGACCGCCGTCCGGCAGGCCGAGGTCACCGGCGTCCTGCTCGCCTCGCGCCTCGCGGCCCCCGTCTTCACCGCCTCGCTGAACGACGAGTCGTCGGTCAAGGGCGCCGCCGAGCAGCTGCGCATGGCCGGCGCCACGTCCATCGCCGTCGCGCCGCACCTCATCGGCACCGAGCAGGAGGCGGCCCTCGTCCCGGCCGCGGCCGGGCTGGTGGGATCCGCCCACTCCGCCCCGCTGGGCGCGCACCCCGCCCTCGCCCGCCTCACCGCTCTCCGCTACGTCGAGGCCCTCTCCACGGCGCTGGCCGACTAGCCGGCCCGGCCGGAGGGCCGCCGGCGCGAGCCCAGGGGCCGGCCCTGGGCTCGCGGCGGCGTCAGCGGTTCTCGAATCGGGGCGTGCGTTTCTGGAGGGTGGCGGTCATGCCCTCTGCGAGGTCTTCGGTGAAGAAGGCCAGGGTCTGGACGGCGGTTTCGGCCTGGAGCTGCCGCCGCAGGCCCGGGACGTCCAGGGACGCGTTGAGCAGTTCCTTGGTGCGCCGCAGGCCGTAGGGGGATTTGGTGAGCAGTTCGCCGGCGAGGGCCTGGGCGGCGGACAGGTCCCCGCCCTCGGGGGCGATCTCGGTGATGAGGCCGAGCGCGTCCGCGCGGTCCACGTCCAGGCGCTGGGCCCGGTAGGCGATCTCCGCGGCCTTCGCCGGGCCGACCAGCCGGGGCAGGAGCCACGACAGGCCGCAGTCGCCGGCCGACAGGCCGAGGTTCGTGAACGGGACGACGAACCGGGTGGTCGGGTCGGCGACGCGCAGGTCGCCGGCCAGCGCCCAGGAGACGCCCATGCCCGCGACCGGGCCGTGCAGGGCGACGACCACCGGCTGCGGGATCTCCCGCAGCCGGGCGGTGACCTCGCCGCCGCGCGCGATGCCCCGGTAGAGCCGCTGCGCGCGGCCCTCGGTGCTCTCGGCGCCCGCGTCGCCGCCCTGGATGTCCATCCCCGAGCAGAAGCCCCGCCCCTCGCCGGTGAGCACGACCACCTGGGTGCCGGGGTCGCGCATCAGCTCGTTGAGGACGTCGAGCATCTCCTCGGTCAGGGCGCCGTCGACGGCGTTCAGACGCTCCGGGCGGGACAGGGCGATGGTGAGCACCCCGTCCCGCCGGTCGAGCTTGATCCCGCCCAATGGCTCAGGAGCCGAGCTGCTGGATCAGCGGGCCCATCTGCTCGCCCACGTTGCGGTACACGGTGAGCGGCTCGCCCGCGTTGATCGCGGTCCAGTTGTCCCGGACGTCCTCGACCGAGAACGTCTCCTTCTGGCCGTAGCCGGGGCCCTCCGCCACGAAGATCTTCGCGATCCGGCCCCCGCCGACGGTGTAGACCTCACCGGAGTCCTCGTTGGACTCGTGGACGAGGTAGGCGACGAGCGGGGTGACCTGCTCGACGCCGAGCTTGCCGGCGAAGTCGGCGGGCAGGAGGTCCTCGGTCATCCGGGTCCAGGCGACCGGCGCGATGGCGTTGGCCTTGATGTTGTACTTGGCGCCCTCGTGCGCGAGGGTCTTGGTGAACCCGACCAGGCCCATCTTCGCCGTGGAGTAGTTGGCCTGGCCGAAGTTGCCGAACAGGCCCGCCGGCGACGAGGTGTTCACGATGCGGCCGTAGCCCTGCTCGCGCAGGTGCGCCCACGCGGCGCTGGACACCAGGAACGAGCCGCGCAGGTGCACGGCGATGACCGAGTCGAACTCCTCCGGGGTCATGTTCTTGAACGACCTGTCGCGCAGGATGCCCGCGTTGTTGACGACGATGTCGACCTTGCCGAACGTGTCCAGGGCCGTCTGCACGATCGACTGCGCGCCCTCGGGGGTCGCGACGTTGCCGGGGTTCGCGACGGCCTCCCCGCCGTTCTTGGTGATCTCGTCGACGACCTCCTGCGCGGGGCCGGCGGAGGCGCCGACACCGGACCGGTCGCCGCCGAGGTCGTTGACGACGACCTTGGCTCCGCGCGCGGCGAGCTCAAGCGCGTGCTGCCGGCCGAGGCCGTGGCCCGCCCCGGTCACGACCGCCACGCGGCCGTCGTAGCGCAGTTCCGACATCTCGTGTCTCCTCACATCGCACCGACTACGCCCCCAGGTAATCATCAAGGGGTTACCCAGTCGTACCAGTAAACCGAATCACGCTCGGCCGCGACCCCCCGGGGGGCCCGCGGGAAGGCTGGACGTCCGGGCGGTCCTGCGTACGATGGGGCGAGGGGGGAAGTTGCGCCGTATGCCGTATTCGGGCGGGGCGGCGGCGCAGTCTCCTCACTCATCGGAGCCGCAGGAGCAACGGAGGTCCTCTTTCGATGGGTTCCGCCGAGGCGTTCACGCCGTCCCCGCGCCGCTACCGCGTCGTGCAGTGGGCGACGGGCGCGATCGGCCGCAGCGTGATCCGCGGCGTGATGGACCGCGACGACATGGAGCTCGCCGGCGCGTGGGTGCACACCCCGGCCAAGGTGGGCACCGACGCCGGGGTCCTCGCGGGGCGCGCCCCGGTCGGCGTCACCGCGACCGGCGACCTCGACGACATCCTCGACCTCGACGCCGACTGCGTCATCTTCGCCCCGGGCCCCGTGCGCGACCGGTTCGCCGAGCTGGACACGCTCTGCGCGCTGCTGTCGTCCGGCAAGAACCTGATCTCGCTGAGCGGCCTGGTCTACCCGCAGGCGCACGGACCGCACTTCGTGAACGAGCTGGAGCAGGCCTGCAAGCGGGGCGGCGTGTCCGTGCACGGCAGCGGCGTCAGCCACGGCTTCATGGCGGACGTGATGCCGCTGATGCTGGCGCGGCTGTCCCGGAGGATCACGCACGTCTACGCCCGCGAGTGCACCGACTTCGCCCGGCACCCGTCCTGGGGGATGGTCCACCACATGCTCGGGTTCGGCAAGAACGAGGAGGCGTACCTGGGCGCCCTGCGGCCCCGCCGCGCCGCGATGCGGACGCTGTACTCCGAGAGCCTGCACCTGATCGCCGCGGGCCTCGGCGCCGACCTCGACGAGATCGACGTGGACGCCGACCACCGGCTCGCCCGCACCGACCTCGCCACCGCCGCCGGGCCGGTCCCCCGCGGCACGGTCGCCGCGTCCCGCTGGACGTTCAGCGGCCTCGCCGCCGGCCGGCCCGTCATCACCCTGGAGATCGTGCACAAGGCGAACGCCGCGCGGATGTGCGGGGAGTGGGGGCGGCCCGGGTACTCGCTCCGCGTGGACGGCCGCCCGTCGCTCACGCTGACGGCCGACCAGGACTGGGTCTCCGACGAGATCTCCGCGGCGACGGCGCACGCGCTGAACTCCGTCCCCGCGGTGTGCGCCGCCGAGCCCGGCATCCGGACCTACCTGGACCTGCCCATGATCAGCGGCAAGATGCACCTGTAGGCCGCGGCCGGGGTCACGGAAGGGTGCGCGCCGGCTCGCCGTCGAGCGTGCCCGCCCCTTCCTCCGCCGCCTCCGCGGCCGCCTCCTCGCGGGCCTCCTGACGGCGCTTGCGGACGCTCCACACCGCGAACGCGACCACCGCCGCCACCGCCAGCCCGATCGCGAGGCCGCGGCCCGCGAGCTTGGCCGCGTGCTCGAACGCGGCGCCGGCGAAGAAGCCGCCGAGCGTGAACGTCACCACCCACGTCACGCCGCCGATGACGTTGAACAGCAGGAACGTCGGATACGGGAGCCGCGAGCTGCCCGCGAGCGCCGGCATGAGCGCCCGCAGCAGCGCGGTGAAACGCCCGATGAACACCGCGAACGCGCCGCGCCGGCGGATGAGGTCCTGCGCGCCCGCGACCTTGGCGCGGTGTTTTCGCATGATCTTGACGTCCAGCAGCCGCGGCCCGTACCGGCGGCCGACCTCGTAGCCGACCGAGTCGCCCGCGACCGCCGCGCCCACCGCGATGGCGAGCAGCACCCAGAGGGACAGCACGTGCTGGCTGGCGAGGACGCCGCCGACCACGATCGCGGTCTCGCCGGGGAACACGAACCCGACGAACAGCGCCGCCTCGGCGAACACCAGCGCGGCGACGATCAGATAGATCATCGCGGGTGGGAGCCCGTCCACCAGGGCGTTGAACTGCTCCAGCATGGATCCCCGCATCCCGTTTGACATCGATCGCCGACGGTTATGGTAGCCGCGGGGTCACCGCGCCCGCGTCGTTCCCCGAGACCATCGCCGGGCCGGTCCCACCGACTTCTGGAGGAGACGGCATGAGCGTGCAGGAGGTCGAGGGCGGCCGGTTCGTGCGGCAGCCCAACCGGTTCACCGAGCGGATCACCGCCGACGGGTCGAGCGGCCTGCCCGCCGAGGCGGGCCGGTACCGGCTGTTCGTCTCCTACGCCTGCCCGTGGGCGCACCGGACGCTGATCGTCCGCCGCCTGCTCGGCCTGGAGGACGCGATCGGCGTCGCGGTGGTCGACCCGATCCGGGACGAGCGCGGCTGGCGGTTCCCCGACCGCGACCCCGTCACCGGCGCCGTCTTCCTGTCGGAGCTGTACCTCGGCACCGACCCGTCCTTCGAGGGCCGCTACACCGTCCCGTGCGTCTGGGACACCCGGACGGAGCGCCTGGTCACCAACGACTTCCCGAACATCACCACGATGTTCGAGACCGAGTTCACCGCGTTCCACCGCCCCGGGGCCCCCGACCTGTACCCCGAGGCGCTGCGCCCGGAGATCGACGAGCTGAACGAGCTGGTGTACACGACGGTCAACAACGGCGTCTACAAGGCCGGGTTCGCCACCTCGCAGGCGGCCTACGAGGAGGCGTTCGACGCGCTCTTCGACACTCTCGGCCGGCTGGAGGAGCGCCTCGCGTCCAGCCGGTACCTGTTCGGCGACGCCGTCACCGAGGCCGACGTCCGCCTCTACCCGACGCTCGCGCGCTTCGACGCCGTCTACCACGGCCATTTCAAGTGCAACCTGCGGCGGCTGGTCGACTACCCGAACCTGTGGGGCTACGCCCGCGACCTGTATTCGATCCCCGCGTTCGGCGAGACGACGAACTTCGATCACATCAAGCGGCACTACTACGTGACGCAGCGCAACATCAACCCGTCGGGCGTCGTCCCGAAGGGGCCTCTCGTGGACTGGACCAGCCCGAACGACCGGGGACGTTGACGGCGTCCACCTCGTTATGCTGACGAACCTCCAGTAAATCCCACGAGAGGCACGACCCGACCATGCGCAGCCAGTTCTTCGGCAACCTCGAACAGGGGCAGCAGCTCCCCGGCCACTTCGCCCTCCAGAACTCCAAGATGCTCCGGATCCACCTGAACGGGGACGTCCTCGCCCGGCAAGGCTCCATGGTCGCCTTCCAGGGCCAGATGGAGTTCGACTACGAGGGCGCCGGCGGCATCGGCAAGTTCATGAAGAAGGCCCTGACCGGCGAGGGCGTCCCCACCATGCGCGTCAAGGGACAGGGCCTGCTGTTCGTCGCCAACGACGCCGACGACATCCACCTGTTCTACCTGGAGAACGAGGGCATCACCGTCAACGGCAAGAACATCCTCGCCTACGACCCGCACCTGCAGTCCGACATCCAGCGGGTCCAGGGCGCCGGGATCGCCGCGGGCGGCCTGTTCAACACCACCCTCACCGGCACCGGGTGGGTGGCGCTCACCACACACGGCACCCCCGTCATGCTCGACTGCGGCCGCGCTCCCACGTTCGCCGACGGCCAGTCCGCCGTCGCGTGGAGCACCAGCCTCCAGGTCGGCGTCAACCGCACCTTCAAGGCCGGGGCCCTGATCGGCCGCGGCAGCGGCGAGGCGATGCAGCTCGCCTACCAGGGCCAGGGCTTCGTCCTCATCCAGGCCAGCGAGGGCCCCACGGTCGCCCCGCACACACACTGAGCACCGGGAGCGCCGGTGACCACGCTTAGTTGATCTTGCCGAAGGCGCGGCTCCGCCTTCGGCGAGTTCAGCCAAGGTGACGGGCGCGCCCGCGAGGGTTACCACCGCGCTGGCGTGGCGCGGGGGCAAGTGCGAGTAGCCTTGTCTGCGTCTCAGAACCAACCTGCGAGCTGCGGAAGAGGGCGATCTCCGCCGTGTCGACAGAGTCGTCGCAAACAAGTGCCGACCCGAAGACCACAGATTTCGGCGCCAACGAATGGCTGGTCGACGAGCTGTACCAGAAGTACCTCGAAGACCCGAACAACGTCGACGAAGCCTGGTGGAACTTCTTCGCTGACTACCAGCCGGACAGCCGGCCCGCGTCCGCGACCCCCGCGTCTCCCCAGGCGCCCGCCGACAGCGCGGCCCCGCAGGCCGCCAACGGCACCGCGGCCGCACCACCGACACCGCAGCGGCCGGTGACGCCGCCGAAGGCGCCGGACGGCAAGGCCGGGTCCGCCAAGGCTCCGGCGCCGAAGGCGGACAGGCCGGCCCCGCCGCCGGTCCCGGCGGGCGCGGAGGAGGTCCGGCTGCGCGGCGTCGCCGCCCGGACGGCCACCAACATGGAGGCCAGCCTCGCCGTGCCGACGGCGACGAGCGTGCGGGCCGTCCCGGCGAAGCTGCTGATCGACAACCGCATCGTCATCAACAACCACCTCAAGCGCGGCCGCGGCGGCAAGGTCTCGTTCACGCACCTGATCGGGTACGCGATCGTCAAGGCGCTCGCCGCGATGCCGGAGATGAACGCCGCCTACACCGAGGTGGACGGCAAGCCGGTGCTGATCCGGCCCGAGCACGTGAACTTCGGGCTGGCGATCGACCTGCAGAAGAGCGACGGCTCGCGGCAGCTCGTGGTACCGAGCATCAAGGCCGCCGAGACGCTCGACTTCCGCCAGTTCTGGGCCGCCTACGAGGAGATCGTCCGCAAGGCCCGCGGCGGCAAGCTCACCCTTGAGGACTTCCAGGGCACCACGATCAGCCTCACCAACCCGGGCACGATCGGCACGGTGCACTCGGTGCCGCGGCTGATGCCCGGCCAGGGCACGATCATCGGCGTGGGCGCGATGGAGTACCCGGCCGAGTTCGCGGGCGCGTCCGGCGAGACCCTGTCGCGCATGGGGATCAGCAAGGTCATGACGCTGACCTCCACCTACGACCACCGGATCATCCAGGGCGCGCAGTCGGGCGACTTCCTGCGCCGCATCCACCAGCTGCTCCTCGGCGAGGACGGCTTCTACGACGAGATCTTCGAGGCGCTGCGCATCCCGTACGAGCCGGTGCGCTGGGTCAAGGACATCTCCGCCACGCACGAGGACGACGTCGCCAAGGTCGCCCGCGTGCACGAGCTGATCCACGCCTACCGGGTCCGCGGCCACCTGATGGCCGACACCGACCCGCTGGAGTACAAGCAGCGCCGCCACCCCGACCTCGACATCCTCAAGCACGGCCTCACCCTGTGGGACCTGGAGCGCGAGTTCGCGACCGGCGGGTTCGGCGGCAGGCCGACGATGAAGCTGCGCGAGATCCTCGGTGTGCTGCGGATGGCGTACTGCCGGACGGTCGGCATCGAGTACATGCACATCCAGGACCCGGAGGAGCGCGCCTGGATCCAGGAGCGCGTGGAGGTCCCGCACGACAAGCCGTCGCGCGAGGAGCAGCTGCACGTGCTCCGCCGCCTCAACAGCGCCGAGGCGTTCGAGACGTTCCTGCAGACGAAGTTCGTCGGGCAGAAGCGGTTCTCGCTGGAGGGCGGCGAGTCCGTCATCCCGCTGCTGGACTCGGTGATCTCGGCGGCGGCGAAGGACAGCCTGGACGAGGTCGTCATCGGGATGGCGCACCGCGGCCGGCTGAACGTCCTCGCCAACATCGTCGGCAAGTCCTACGGGCAGATCTTCGGCGAGTTCGAGGGCAACCTCGACCCGCGCAGCGCGCAGGGCTCCGGCGACGTGAAGTACCACCTCGGCGCGGCCGGCGACTTCGTGGCGAGCGACGGCTCCAAGATCCACTGCGAGCTGGTCGCGAACCCGTCCCACCTGGAGACGGTCGACCCGGTGCTGGAGGGCGTCGTCCGCGCCAAGCAGGACCTGCTGGACGTCGGCGAGGCCGGGTTCAGCGTGCTGCCGGTGCTCATCCACGGCGACGCCGCGTTCGCCGGGCAGGGCGTGGTGGCCGAGACGCTGAACCTGTCGCAGCTGCGCGGCTACCGCACCGGCGGCACCGTGCACGTGATCATCAACAACCAGGTGGGCTTCACGACGGCCCCCGAGTACTCGCGGTCCAGCGTGTACTCCACGGACGTGGCCCGGATGATCCAGGCTCCGATCTTCCACGTGAACGGCGACGACCCGGAGGTGTGCGCGCGGGTCGCGCGGCTGGCGTTCGAGTACCGGCAGACGTTCAAGAAGGACGTCGTCATCGACATGGTCTGCTACCGGCGGCGCGGCCACAACGAGGGCGAGAACCCCTCGTTCACGCAGCCGCTCATGTACGACCTGATCGACGCGAAGCGGTCGGTGCGCAAGCTGTACACCGAGGCGCTGATCGGCCGCGGCGACATCACCGTCGAGGAGGCCGAGCAGGCGCTGCGCGACTACCAGGAGCAGCTGGAGCGGGCCTTCACCGAGACCCGCGAGGCGGTGAAGAAGCCCCTGGAGCCGGGCTCGGTCGTGAAGCCGGACGTCGAGGAGCGCATCCCGATCGACCACGGCAAGGCCGGGTCGGCGATCCCGCAGGAGACCGTCAAGCGGCTCATCGAGTCGCAGGTCGCCCTGCCGGAGGGGTTCACCCCGCACCCGCGCCTCCAGCCGATCCTGCAGCGCCGCGCCCAGATGATCGAGGACGACGCGATCGACTGGGCGACCGGCGAACTGCTGGCGATGGGCTCGCTGCTGATCGACGGCCACCCGGTGCGGCTCGTCGGGCAGGACACCCGGCGCGGCACGTTCGGCCAGCGGCACGCGGTCCTCGTCGACCGCAAGACGGGCGAGGAGTACACGCCGCTCAAGCAGTTCGGGCAGGGCGTGTCGAAGTTCTACGTGCACGACTCGCTGCTCAGCGAGTACGCGGCGATGGGCTTCGAGTACGGCTACTCGATGACCCGCCCTGACGCGCTGGTCTGCTGGGAGGCCCAGTTCGGCGACTTCGCCAACGGCGCCCAGTCGGTGGTGGACGAGTACATCTCCTCCGGCGAGCAGAAGTGGGGCCAGCACTCCGGCGTCGTGCTGCTGCTGCCGCACGGCTACGAGGGCCAGGGGCCCGACCACTCGTCCGCGCGGATCGAGCGGTACCTGCAGCTGTGCGCGCAGGACAACATGACGGTCGTGTACCCGACGACCCCGGCGAACTACTTCCACCTGCTGCGCTGGCAGGTGCTGTCGGGCCGCCACAAGCCGCTGATCGTCTTCACGCCGAAGTCGCTGCTGCGGCTGAAGGCGGCGACGTCCCCGGTCGCCCAGATCACCGGCGGCGCGTTCCAGCCGGTCATCCCGGAGAGCGACCCGGCGATCGACCCGGCGGGCGTGCGGCGGGTGCTGCTCACCACCGGCAAGATCTACTACGACGTGGTGAAGGCCCGGCAGTCCGCGGGCGTGAACGACACCGCGGTGGTCCGGATCGAGCGGCTGTACCCGCCGCCCGTGGACGAGATCAAGGCGGAGCTGGCCAAGTACCCGGCGGACGCCGAGGTCGTCTTCGTGCAGGACGAGCCGGCCAACATGGGCGCCTGGCCGTTCATGGCGCTGAAGCTGCCGCACCACATCGAGGGGCTGCGGATGTCGCGGGTGTCGCGCCCGGCGTCCTCGTCCCCGGCGGTGGGCTCGGCGAAGCTGCACCAGGCGGAGCAGGAGGCCCTGCTGGCCCGGCTGTTCGGCGAACAGAAATAGGACGCGACGGTCCGAGGGCTCCGGTGCGCCGCGCCGGGGCCTTCGGCGTCCACGGAGAGAGAACGCCATGTACTTCACGGATCGGGGCATCGAAGAGCTGACGGACCGGCGCGGGGCCGAGGAGGTCAGCCTGGCCTGGCTGGCGGACCGGCTGCGGGAGTTCGTCGACCTGAACCCCGAGTTCGAGACGCCGGTCGACCGCCTCGCGACCTGGCTGGCCAGGCTCGACGACGACGAGGACTGACCCGACAAACGCGATACATCTTGACTTTCGAATGACGCGACATATCGTGTTTACTGGATGTGGGTCAGCTCCGACGAAGGGCACATCGCGATGTCGCGCTGGACGATCGACGAACCGACCACCCTGGACTTCGACGGCGTGGTCGCGCTGCGGGTCACGGTGATCGCGGGCAACGTCTCGGTGCTCGCCTCCGCGGAGCGGCCGTCCATCATGGTCGGCGACGTCGAGGGCCCGCCGCTGGTCGTCACGCACGACGCCGGCATGCTGACCGTCACCCACGAGAAGCTGTGGGAGGGCGTGCTGAGCTGGCTGCGCACCCACCGGGCCCGCGCGACGATCACGATCACCGTCCCGCACGACTGCCCGGTCACGCTGAACCTGGTGTCGGCGGACGCGATCGTGACCGGCATGACGTCCCGCACGTCCATCAAGAGCGCCTCCGGCGACGTGACCCTGGACGGGGTGGCGGGCTCGGTCGACGCCAACACCGTGTCCGGCGACATCGAGGCGCAGGGGCTGGACGGCCGGGTGTCGTTCACGTCCGTCTCCGGCGACCTGTCGCTGGCCGGCGCGTCCGTGCACCATCTGGCGGCCCGCTCCGTCAGCGGCCGCATCGCCGCCGACCTCAGCCTCGGCGGCGACGGCGGGGTGGACGTCAACACGGTCTCGGGCGAGGTGGCGCTGCGCGTCCCCGAGTCCACGAACGCGCAGATCACGCTGAACTCCGCCGCCGGGCAGATCGACTCGTCCTTCCCCGAGCTGGCCCGGCAGGAGCGCACCGTCTCGCGCAGCGCCTCCGGCAAGATCGGCGACGGCTCGGGCCGTATCACCGTCAACACGGTCTCCGGCCGCATCGCCCTGCTCGGCCGCGACGACGACGCGCCCGAGATCACCACCACCCCCGGAACGGAGAAGTGACCACGTGAGCCCCGTTTTCGGCCACGGTCGCCTGCGGCTCTACCTGCTGAAGCTGCTGGAGGAGAGCCCGCGGCACGGGTACGAGGTGATCCGGCTCCTGCAGGACCGCTTCCTCGGCGTCTACTCGCCCTCCCCCGGCACCATCTACCCGCGGCTCGCCCGGCTGGAGTCCGAGGGCCTGGTCACGCACGAGGTGATCAAGGGCAAGAAGGTGTACTCGCTGACCGACAAGGGCCGCGAGGAGCTGGAGCGCCGGATGGACGAGCTGGCCGACCTGGAGGAGGAGATCGCCGCGTCGGCCCAGGAGTTCGCCCGCGGCGTGCAGGAGGACGTCCGGCAGACCGTCCGGTCGCTGCGCGAGGAGTTGACGCAGGCCGCGCGGACGATGCGCGACCAGGGCAAGGCCACGTCCAAGGAGGCGTGGAAGGAGACCACCGATCGGCAGAAGGACGAGTGGCGCCGGCAGAAGGAGTACTGGCGCGAGCAGAAGCAGGCGTGGAAGGAAGAGTGGCGGCAGAACTGGGACGACGCCTGGAAGACGGCGACCGGCACCCGCGAGGACGTCGCCCGCCTCAAGCTGGAGCGCCTGCTGCGCCGGTTCGTCGAGGACGTCCGCAAGGACGCCAAGCAGTCGGATCTGGACGACGACGACCTCGCCGCCGCGCAGGACGTCCTGGACGAGGCCCGCGAACGGCTGAACGAGATCTTCCGCCGGGAGCCGTGACCCGCGCCGGAGCGGGGGCCACGGCCCCGGATGTCACGGTGTGAAGATGATCTTGCCGAAGAGATCACCGTCCGCCATCGCGGCGAAGCCCTCGCGGGCCCGGTCCAGCGGGAGCGTCCGGTCGATCAGCGGGCGGGTGCCCGTCTTGACCAGGAACCGCGCGAGCCGCTCCAGCTGGTCGCGGGTCCCCATGGTCGACCCGATCACCTGCAGCTGCAGGAAGAACACCCGGTTCAGCTCCGCCGGCGGGACCTGGCCGCTGGTGGCGCCGGACACCACGATCCGCCCGCCGGGCCGCAGCGACTTCAGCGAGTGCGACCAGGTCGCCTGGCCGACGGTCTCGATCACGGCGTCCACCCGCTCGGGGAGCCGGGCGCCCGGCTCGAACGCGGCGTCCGCGCCGAGTTCCTGCGCGCGCTTGCGCTTGGACTCGCTGCGGCTGGTGGCGTAGACGCGGAAGCCGGCGGCGGACGCCAGCGAGATCGCGGCGGTCGCGACCCCGCCGCCCGCGCCCTGCACGAGGACGGACGCGCCGGGCTCCAGCCCCGCCTTGTCGAACAGCATCCGGTAGGCGGTGAGCCACGCGGTCGGCAGGCAGGCCGCCTCCGCGAACGACAGCCCGGCCGGCTTCGGGACGAGGTTGCGGCGCGGCACCGCGACCTTCTCCGCCATCGTGCCCGGGTGGACCTCCGACAGCAGCGACCGCTTCGGGTCGAGGGTCTCGTCGCCGCCGCCTCGGACCGGGTCGCCGATGACCGCGTGGACGACGACCTCGTTGCCGTCCTCGTCCACCCCGGCCGCGTCGCAGCCGAGGATCATCGGGAGCCGGTCCGCGGGCAGGCCGACGCCCTTCAGGGACCACAGGTCATGGTGGTTGAGCGCGGTGGCCTTCACCGTGACGGTCGTCCAGCCGTCCGGTACCTCGGGGTCGGGCCGCTCCCCCAGCGTGAGCCCGTCCAGCGGATTGTCTGCGTCGATCTGTGTGGCCGTGACAGCGAACATGAACGCACACTAGCCGCCGGGACGATGCGCAAACGGCCCGCCCCCGGGCGAAGGGGCGGGCAGTGCGCGCCAGGGTCAGAGGACCTTGGACAGGAAGTCCTGCGTCCGCTGGTGCTGCGGGTTAGTCAGCACCTCCCGCGGCGTGCCCTCCTCGACGACGACACCGCCGTCCATGAAGACCAGCGAGTCGCCGACCTCGCGGGCGAAGCCCATCTCGTGGGTGACCACGACCATGGTCATGCCGTCGAGGGCGAGCTGCTTCATGACCTCCAGGACCTCGCCGACGAGCTCGGGGTCGAGCGCGGACGTCGGCTCGTCGAACAGCATCAGCGCGGGCTCCATGGCGAGCGCCCGCGCGATCGCCACCCGCTGCTGCTGCCCGCCGGACAGCTGGGCCGGGTAGCTCTGCACCTTGTCGCCGAGGCCGACCCGGGACAGCAGCGCGCCGGCCCGCTCCCGGACCTCCGACTTCGGCTGCCTCTTGACCCGGACGGGCGCCTCCATGACGTTCTCCAGCGCCGTCATGTGCGGGAACAGGTTGAACCGCTGGAACACCATGCCGATCTCGCGGCGCTGGGCGGCGACCTCCCGGTCGCGCAGTTCGTACAGCTTGCCGCCCGACTCCCGGTAGCCGACCAGGTGGCCGTTCACCCACAGCCGGCCCGCGTTGATCTTCTCCAGGTGGTTGATGCAGCGCAGGAACGTCGACTTCCCGGACCCGGACGGCCCGACGACGCACATCACCTCGCCCGGCTTGACCTCCAGGTTGATGCCCTTCAGCACCTCCAGGCGCCCGAAGGACTTGTGCACCTCCTCGGCCTTGACCATCAGGCCGCCGCTCTCGGACGCGGGCGGGGGCGCCCCGGGGTCCTTGGAGAGGGAGTCGCTCACGATGTCCTCACCTCCGCTCACGGTGCACCGCCTCCGGCGCGGAAGCGGAGCCGCTGCCTGGCCTCCGCCCCCTTGCTCGTGCCCTTGCTGTAGTGCCGCTCCAGGTAGTACTGCCCGATCATCATCACCGAGGAGATGAGCAGGTACCACAGGCAGGCCATCACCAGCATCGGAATGATCTTGTAGGTGGTGGCGTAGATGGTCTGGGCGGTGAAGGTCAGCTCGGAGTACGGCACGGCCGCGACCAGCGAGGTGTTCTTCAGCATCGAGATCGACTCGTTGCCGGTCGGCGGGACGATCACGCGCATCGCCTGCGGCAGCACGATCCGCCGCATGGTCTGCATCCGGGACATGCCGAGGGCGCTCGCGGCCTCCTGCTGCCCCTCGTCCACCGACAGGATCCCGGCCCGGACGATCTCCGCCATGTAGGCGGCCTCGTTCAGGATCAGGCCCAGCGAGGCCGCGATCGCGGCGTTGACCAGCTCCTGCGTCTTCCACGTCTCGAACTCGGGCCCGAACGGGATACCGATCCCGACGGTCGGGAACAGCGTGCCGATCGCGCCCCAGATGAGCAGCTGGGTGTACAGCGGGGTGCCGCGGAAGAACCACAGGTAGACCCAGGCCGCCCCGCTCAGCAGCGGGTTGGCCGACAGCCGCATCAGCGCCAGCACGATGCCGAGCACGATCCCGCCGACCATCGCGGCCAGGGTGAGCCAGACGGTGTTGCGGACGCCCTTGAGCACCGGGTCGGAGTACAGGTACTTCCATTGCTCCGACCATTCGAGCGCATCGCTGGTCAGCAGGAAGTTGATGAACATCGCGACCAGCACGAGGATGACGGCCGCGCCCAGCCAGCGGCCCGGGTGCCGGACGGGGACGGCCTTGATCGCTTCAGGCCGCCCCTTCTCGGCGTCGTTGTCGACCGTCATGCGATCAGCTCTGCGCGGCGTTGATCGCCGGCTCGGTGATCGCGCCGGTCTCCACCCCAGCGTCGGTGAGGATCTTCTTGTAGGTGCCGTCGGCGATCAGGGCCTTCAGCGCGCCCTGGATGGCCTCCTTGAACTGGCCGGAGTTCTTGCCGATCGCGTACCCGTACGGCGCGGTGTCGTACACCTGGCCGAGGATCTGCAGCTTCCCGCCGGTCTTCTTCACCGCGTCGCCGACGATCGGGGAGTCGGCGGCCATCCCGTCCACCTTGCCCGCGACGAGGTCGTTGTTGACCTCGGTCTGCTGCTTGCGGACGACGGGGGTGATGGCCGGCTTGCCCGCGTCGGTGCACTTCTTGCTGCGCGCCTTGAGGTCGTCGACCTGCACGGTGCCCTGCTGGACGCCGATGCTCTTCCCGCACGCGTCGTCGGGGTTGACGCCCTTCGGGTTGCCCTTGAGCGCGGCCCAGGACGTCCCGGCGGAGTAGTAGGTGACGAAGTCGACGGCGCCCTCGCGCTCCTTGGTGTCGGTGAAGGAGGAGACACCGGCCTCGTACTTGCCGGACTGGACGCCCGGGATGATCGTGTCGAAGCCCGCGTTGCTGTACTGGGTCTTCAGGCCGAGCTTGGCCGCGACGGCGTCGAACAGCTCGATGTCCCAGCCGACGATCTTCTGGGACGCCGGGTCGACCGACTCGTTGGGCGGATAGGACGCGTCCGAGCCGACGGTGATCTTGCCATCGCTCTTGATCGCGGCCGGGACCATGGCCGCGAGCTTGCTGTCCACGCTGGTGTTCGAGGCCCCGGAGTCGCTGGAGTCGCCCGAGTCATCGCCACAGGCGGACAGGGCGAGGGCGCCCGTCAGGACGAGCGCGCCCGCCGCGACGGCGTGACGGCGCAGAGAACCGGTGATCACGGGTCCCCCTTCGATGGTTGCGTCGGATCCGCGGAGATCCGAAGGTCAGGTGCACATTTTGGCGCACAAGGGCCCTGATCTGGATAAAGGGTCCGAAACAATCACGCAACGAGGAAGCTCCGAATCGGTACGAACCTGGCGTCCAGCACCAACACGGAGCAATCGGTTGACCACGTGTGGGCACGGTCACGTGATGGTCACCACCACCCCGGCCTCAGGGGCGTCCGGACGCCGTGTGGCACAATCGGACAACGGGTGACCCCCGTGCGTCGCCAGATGACCACCCAGGTGACGGCCACCACACCAAAACCACCGCGGCGGCATCGCAAGAAAGCCAACTTTCACTGACAGGGGTCGCTGTGGCTGCTGAGCCCATTCCCACCGAACCACTCTCACTGGACGAGGATCCGGCCTTTCCGCTGCACCGCGGCGGCAAGCTGGAAATGCGGTCGACCATCCCCGTCCGCAACAAGGACGACCTTTCGCTGGCCTACACCCCGGGCGTCGCCCGCGTGTGCACCGCGATCGCCGACAACCCCGACCTGGCCTACGACTACACCTGGACGTCCAAGGTCGTCGCCGTCGTCACCGACGGCACCGCCGTGCTCGGCCTCGGCGACATCGGCCCGGCCGCGTCCATGCCGGTCATGGAGGGCAAGTCCCTCCTGTTCAAGGAGTTCGCCGACGTCGACTCCGTGCCGATCGCGCTGAACTGCACGGACGTCGACGAGATCGTCGACACGGTGAGCCGGATGGCGCCGAGCTTCGGCGGCATCAACCTGGAGGACATCAGCGCCCCCCGCTGCTTCGAGATCGAGGACCGGCTGCGGGCCGCGCTCGACATCCCGGTCTTCCACGACGACCAGCACGGCACCGCGATCGTCGTGCTCGCCGCGCTCACCAACGCCGCCCGGCACGTCGGCAAGCCCCTGTCGGAGCTGCGCGCGGTCGTGGCGGGCGCGGGCGCGTCCGGCATCGCCGTCTCGCGGATGCTGATCGAGGGCGGCATCGGCGACATCGCCCTGTCCGACAGCAAGGGCCTGATCTACGAGGGCCGCGACGGCCTGAACCCGATCAAGGAGCGCATCGCCGCGATCACCAACCGGTCGCACCTCAAGGGCTCCACCGAGGAGGCGCTGCGCGGCGCCGACGTCTTCGTCGGCCTGTCCGGCAGCACCGTCCGCGAGTCGTGCGTCGCCACGATGTCGGACAACGCGATCGTCTTCGCCCTCTCCAACCCGACCCCCGAGGTCCACCCGGAGATCGCCCGCCGGCACGCCAAGGTCGTCGCGACCGGCCGCAGCGACTTCCCCAACCAGATCAACAACGTGCTGGCGTTCCCCGGCATCTTCCGCGGCGCGCTGGACGTCCGGGCCCACTCCATCACCGAGGGCATGAAGCTGGCGGCGGCGAACGCCCTCGCCGGCATCGTCGGCGACGACCTGACCGCCGACTACGTCATCCCCGGCCCCTTCGACGACCGCGTCGCCCCGGCCGTCTCCACGGCCGTCGCCGACCAGGCCCGCAAGGAAGGCGTCGCCCGCATCTGACCCACGAGCGGCCCGTGCTCCGCAACGAGCACGGGCCGCCGGGCCGTCCGACGGTGAAGAGCCGCCGCCCCCCTCCAGCCTCCGTGTCGCGTCGATTCATGGGATTCAGTGCGAGACCAAGGCTCGGGCCGCTTACCAGGCCCGCCCCATACCGTCGCATGACCCGTCTGCAACGACCTCACCGATAAACACACTCCGTTGACCATGCGGTGCTTACCGTTATCTCGACTGACGAATCGGTGAGGTGATTTATGGGTAAGCACGGCAAACCGGTCCAGTGCACGGGCTGCAACGGATCAGGGAAGCAAGACCAGTGGGACGACGGGAAGAAAAAAGAGGTGACGTGTCCCCTCTGCAACGGTTCGGGGCAGGCGTGAACAGGGCCGACTTCATCCCCGAGCGGATCTGGATACGACCGGAAGGAGAGCAGCTACGGCCGCTCGACCGTGCGGACGATCCGGAGTTGTGGGCGGAGCACGTTGCCGCTGAGGAGTCGGTGGTCACCCAGGTCAGCAAGGACGCGAACGGCATGCTCTGGCCGACCTCCTCGTCCTCGGCCCTCCACACCATGCGGCAGATGGTCGATGCGGCAGCGCTGGAGCCGGACCTGAACGTGCTGGAGATCGGCACCGGCACCGGCTACAACGCGGCGCTCATGGCCGACCTCGGCGTCCGCGTCACCACGATGGAGATCGACCCGGAACTGGCCGCCGCCGCATCGGCCGCACTGGAGCGGACGGGCTTCGCCGACCGGGTCACTGTCATCACCCGTGACGGCGAGCGGGGCGCATCCGAGCGAGCACCCTTCGACCGCGTGATCGTTACAGCAGCGGCTCGCACGATCCCGTACACGTGGGTCGAGCAGACTCGCGATGGTGGCCGTCTCGTGGTCCCCTACTCGGGCCCCGAATGCGCGGGGGCGCTCCTCGTGCTCGATGTCGCGGGAAGGACGGCGACCGGACGCGCGGTAGGCGACGCGTTCTTCATGCCGCTGCGGGGTCAGAAGCAGCCGCAATCGGTACTCCGGGCAGAGCGCGCACCCGACGCACGTCGCAGGCTCCGCATCACCGTCACCAAGACCGGCCAGAACGTCGCCTTGGTCCCCACCACGTAAGAAGGCCGTGGCCGCCCAGGCCCGCGCGGGAGGCGTCGCCCGCATCTGACCCACCCCGCGGCCCGTGCTCCGGGGGGAGCACGGGCCGGCGAGTGGCACCCTGCGGGGCATGGAACTGAGAACCCCGCGCCTGCTGCTACGCGAGTTCCGCCCCGGTGACCACGCGGCCGTCCACGCCTTTGCCGCCGACACCGAGGTGACGCGCTACACCGATTGGGGCCCCAACAGCACGCAGGACACCACCACGTTCCTGACCGAGGTCGTCCAGGACTCCAACGCCCTCCCCCGCCACCGGTTCGGGCTGGCCTTGGTCGAGCAGGAGCACGGCACGCTCATCGGATCATTCGAACTCCAGGTCACCAGTACTTCCCATCGACGTGGAGAGCTGGGCTACGTCCTGCACCGCCAGTGGTGGGGACGCGGGTATGCCGGCGAAGCCGCCGCCGCCCTGCTCGGTTTCGGATTCGACGACCTGGGCCTGCACAAGATCTCGGCCGCCTGCGACCCCGCCAACGCCGCGTCGGTCCGCGTCCTGACCAAGATCGGCATGCGGCGCGAGGGCCACTTGCGCGACCACCTTCTTCTGCGGGGCCGATGGCACGACCGCCTGCTCTACGCGGCCCTGTCCCGATGACCACGCACCCACCGTTCTCCGGCGGGATCATCGCGGGCCCATGGGGCGTCATGACGGGTCGACGAGGTGGTTCTCCCACGCCCAGGTGACGATTGGCTAAGCGAGATGAACAGCTCCGCGGCGATCTCCTGGTTGGTGCGGCCACGCGCCAGGGCGCGGACGACCTGGAGTACGCGGTCCGACAGGGGCGGGCGGCGGTGCCGAGGCGGCCGTCAGGTGCCGCAGCAGCCGGACGGTGACGGAAGGCGAGACCAGCGCCTCGCCGTTGTGGGCGGCACGGACCGCCTCGACGAGCAGGGCGGGCCCGGCGTCCTTGAGGACGAAGCCTACCGCCCCGCCGCGCAGCGCGCCGTACACGTACTCGTCCAGGTCGAAGGTGGTGACCACGACGACCCGCATCGGGTCGGGCACCCGCGGTCCGGCCAGCGCGCGGGTCACGTCGATGCCGTCGAGCCGGGGCATCCTGATGTCCACCAGGCACACGTCCGGGCGCAACCGCCGCGCCAGGGCGACCGCGTCGGCCCCGTCGGACGCCTCGCCGACGACGCTGATGTCGGGCTGGTCCTCCAGGATCAGCCGCAGCCCGCGGCGCACCATCGCCTGGTCGTCGGCGAGCAGGACCGAGATGGTCATCGGGGCTCCCCGGTAGGGACGGGCAGGGTCGCCAGCACGGACCAGCCGGCGCCGGGCCGTGGCCCGGCCCGCAGCGTGCCGCCGAGCGCCTCGACGCGTTCGCGCATGCCGATCAGGCCGTACCCGCCGCGCTGAGGATGCCGGGACCGGGTCGCCGGGGCGTCGTCGGCGATCTCGACGGTGACGCATTGCTCCCCCTGCCCGACGGTGACCGTGACGGACCGGGCCGTGGGGGCGTGCCGCAGGACGTTCGTCAGGGCCTCCTGCATGCGCTCTCAGCCGATGTCTCGGTGGCGCTCGGCGTCCGCCCGGGGCTCCAGAGGCCACCCCGATACGTGCGAGGTGCAGCCACCGTCGACCTGGTCTAATCGACTCCAAGGCACAGACTGGCGTTCTCGTTCTTGTTTCGTATCTGACCCGTCATCTTATCGCCGACCTCTTCGCCGTTGTCGACAAAGAGCAAATCGAAGCGGAAGCAATGCCCCTCCGCCAGATTGTATGGCTGCCCAGCGGCGGCCCCCTTTGTCACACATTTCCCCGAGCCTTTGGTATTGGTTATCGTGTACTCGCGAACATCCGGGTCTTTGGTCACGTTCGTGACCCGCGCTCTGACTCCGCGACCGTCGGCGAGCCCATCACAGAGCGTCACCTTGTCTCCGACCGGCCGGAACTGAAGTTCCGCCCAGCAGTCGCGGGGCAGTCCCGGCATGCACATCAGCCAGAGGCCGTCGGACTTCTTCACCGGGTCCTGCTGAACCGAGGACCGTGTGTCCGCGTGTGCGGAGGCGGACACGAGCGACAGTGCAAGGGCCGGCGCCAGGACGGCTGGCAGCCATGAATTCCTCAACATCCCTCTCCCTCCGCGGGAGACGGTCTGTCTGCCCGCTTGGCGGTTCGGCGCGGGGGCCTGGCCCCGCGTGGCACTGATACAGGTCCAAGCATGACGAGAGAAAACCGCATGGCGGGTTTCCTCTCTGTTTCCCCGCTGCTTCGGGCCATCAGGCGAGTTTTGCCCACACGGCCTTGCCTCCCTCGTTCAGGGGGCGGACGCCCCACGCTCTGACCAACTCGGCCATGAGCATCAGGCCGCGGCCGGTCGTCGCCGCGTGGTTCTCCGGCGGGATCAGCGGGCGCCCGTCCCCGGCGTCCCACACCTCCACGATCGGGTGCCCGTCGCGCTCGTCGCGGAACAGCCGCACGATGATCGGCCCCTCCCCGTGCTTGAAGCTGTTCGTGACCAGCTCGCAGACCACGAGCCGCGCGACGTAGTCGTCATCGATCCCCCACTCGGCGAACCGCTCGGCGAGAAACCGCCGCGCCAGCCAAGGCGCACGGTCAGTCGGATCGAGGACGAGCGTGGGGACCTCGGGGGCCATGGCAGTAAGCATCGGTACAACCTTCGGCATCGCGACCTGTGTGTGAACCACGACACAGAGTCACGCCACGACGCTAGATTTGGGCATGTACAGAACGCATCCGCGACAACACGGAACGCGAGGTCACCCCCCATGACCACGAACGCCTCGCCGAATCCCAAGACCGGACTCTGGGCCTTCACCGCCTACTACCTGCGCTTCTGCCGCAATCAACGTGGCCTGTCGGGCGAAGCCGTGGGACGCCTCATCAATGCCAGCAAGGCGACCGTTTCACGCATCGAGAACGGCGTGGACCGCCTGGACGGAACCCGCGCCGCCCTCCTGGACAAGGCCTGGGAGACCGGCGGCCTCTTCACCCTCCTGGTCTGGTACGCCAGCATCGGCCACGACCCCCAATGGCTCGCGCAACTCAAGACCTTCGAGCAGCGGGCTCGGCTCATTCGGGTCTTCGAGCCGCTCCTGATCTCCGGCCTCCTCCAGACCGAGGAGTACGCCCGGGCTCTCCTGACCGGGGGCGGGGTCTCCGACCCCGAACGAGATGTCGCCGAACGGATGGAACGACAGGGTGTTCTCGACCGAGCTTTCGTCAAGGTGCTATTAAGCGAGACCGCCTTGCGGTGGCCGGTGGGAAGCCCAGAGATCATGCGAGAACAACTCGCTCACCTCCTGAACCTGGCCGAACAGCCAAACCTAATCCTGCACGTCATCCCACAGACTTTCGAGACCGGCGCGTATCCAGGGCTGGACGGCGGCCTGAAGCTCGTCACGGGGGATGATTTTGGAGAAGTGGCCTACACCGAGTCACTTGGTGGCGGGCGCCTTATATCGTCACCAGTGGAGGTCGCGGAGTGCGCGATCTTGTTCGCACGGATCAGCGCGAAGGCTCTCCCCGAGCAACGGTCCAAGAAACTGATCAAGCAGGCGATGGAGGCGTTCAGTGACGACGACGTGGCGCAAGAGCAGTCACAGCGGCACCCAGTCCGGGACTGACTGCGTGGAGGTCGGCCGCCTCCCCCGGGCGATCGCCTTCCGAGACTCCAAGGACCCCGACGGCCCCAAGCTGGCCGTCAGCCGTGACGCCTTCGCCGCGCTGGTCGCGGACCTGAAGCGCTGACGCTCGCGGTCACCCCCAGAGGTCTCGCAGTGCGGCGTTGACCGTGGCGGGGTGCTGGGTGTGCGGGTAGTAGCCGGGGACGCGGAGCGGGCGGGCCCCGGTGGCGGCTGCCACGGCCTCGGCGCAGGCGATCAGAGGCTCGCCCGCGTACGTGCGGTAGGGCTCCGGCGCGACCTCCCAGGTGCCGCAGATCACCAGCGTCGGCCACGGGGCGTCCCGCAGCGGCTCCAGGGGCACCTCCGCCTCCCAGACCGGGCGCTCGCGCATCGAGGTCGCCACGGCGCGCAGGCGCATCGGCGTGGGGGCGGGCATCTCCATGCCCAGGCCTTCCGTGGACGCGCGCAGGTACTGCTCGGGAGTGACCGACTCCGGCAGGCTCGGGGCGTCCTGGATCCTGCTCAGCATGGCATCCACCACCGGGTGGCCCGCCGCCGCTGAGAACGCGGAGGGCTGGATCAGCGCCAGGGAACGCACCAGGTCCGGGCGGCGAGCGGCGGCGAGCATGGCCGCCAGGCCGCCGTTGCCGTGGCCGACCAGGTGCGCGGGGCCGTCCTGCCGGGCCAGCAACTCCACCAGGTCGCCGGCGTCGGACTCGAAGTCGCTGCGGTCGGTGTCCGGGCTCCGGCCGTAGCCGCGCCGGTCCACCAGCAGCAGGCGATGGCGGTCCGCCAGGGGTCTCTGGGCGGCGAAGCCGTACGCGTCGTCGTCGCCCCAGGTGAAGATGTTGTGGACGAAGACCGCGGGAACCCCGCCGGTCTCGTCCCACTCCGTCACGTGGATGGCTGTCATCTGCTCTTCGAGGGGGATACGGGTGGGAAGGGCCAGTAGCGGAGGAGAACGCAGCCCTTGATCAGGGTTTCGGGGACGGGGCCGAAGTCCCAGCTGTCGCGGCGGCCTCGGGCGCGCTGGTTGTCGCTTTCCAGCCACCAGCCGTCGCCGGAGCGGTGCGTGACGCGTTTGACGATCAGCAGGTCGCGGCGCTCCGGGTGCTCGGCGACCACGACGGCGCCGGGGGCGGGGCGGGCGCCGGTGTGGACGATGAGCCAGTCCCCCGGGCGCAGGCCCGGGAGCATCGAGTCTCCGGTGACCTCCACGGTCCGCAGCCTCCGGGCCGCGGCCAGCGCGCACACGGCCGCGCTGGCGAGGACCCAGAGCACGGGGTGGCGGGGGGTCCGGATCCGCATGATCCTCCTTGCTGGCCCGCATACTTCGGCGGGCGGCGGTCACAACCAGTGCTGGAAGGGTTCCGGGCCGCCTGCCGGTCCGGGTCTTAGGCCGAAATACCGAGTGCCCTGGCCGGACGGGCCCAGGGGCACAAGAGTAATGTCGGTGACCTGAGCATGATCCGCAACGAGGGAAGGGATTCGCAGGTGTTGCTCAAGCTTCTGCGCCCGAGGACGACGGTCTCCGCGCACTGCGACCTGCCGTGTGGTGTCTACGACCCGGCGCAGGCCCGGATCGAGGCCGAGTCGGTCAAGGCGATCGCCGAGAAGTACGCGGCCAACGAGGACCCCGAGTTCCGCGCCCGGGCGATCCTGATCAAGGAGCAGCGCTCGGAGCTGGTCAAGCACCACCTGTGGGTGCTGTGGACCGACTACTTCAAGCCGCCGCACTTCGAGAAGTACCCCCAGCTCCACCAGCTGTTCAACGAGGCGACCAAGCTCGCGGGCGCCTCCGGCACCAAGGGCAGCATGGACGTCAAGGTGGCCGACGAGCTGCTGGGCAAGATCTCCGAAATCGACAAGATCTTCTGGGAGACCAAGCAGGGCTGACCTGCACTGGTGACCGCGAGGGTCGTCCGGTTCCGGGCGGCCCTCGCGGCATGTCAGGAGCGGGCGGCCTTGGTCAGGGCTTCGCCGGTCAGGCGGTAGACCGTCCACTCGCCCTGGGGGCGGGCGCCCAGGGACTCGTAGAAGCCGATGGCCGGTTCGTTCCAGTTGAGGACGGCCCATTCGACGCGTTCGTAGCCCCGGTCGTCGGCGATGCGGGTCAGCTCGGTGAGGAGTGCCTTGCCGTAGCCGTGACCGCGGACGTCCGGGTCGACGAAGAGGTCCTCCAGGTAGATGCCGTGGGTGCCGTTCCACGTGGAGAACGTGAGGAACCACACGGCGAACCCGACGACCCGTCCTTCGTGCTCGGCGACGTGGGCGAAGACCTTGGGATCGGGGCCGAAGAGGCGCTCGCGCAGCTGGTCCTCGGTGGCCTTGACCTCGTGCAGGGCGCGCTCGTAGTCGGCCAGCTCCCGGATCAGCCGCAGGATGGCCGGGACGTCGTCGGAGGTCGCGTAGCGGATCACAGCAGGCAGGCTAATCGAGCGGCGCCAGTGCCGCGTCCGGATCGGCCCACCGGTCGTTGGGGACGAGCGGGTACCAGCCCGGCCTGCCCGGGTCCCGGTCGTAGTCGTAGCCGCCCAGCTCCTTGTACAGCTCGGCGTACTCGGCGAGCTTGTCACGATCCAACCGGACGCCGAGGCCGGGGCCGGACGGCACCGCGATCCTGCCGTCGGCGTACCGCATCAGGCCGCCCTCGATCACGTCGTCGGCGAGGTGGTGGTAGTGCGCGTCGGCGGCGTAGGTGAGGTTGGGCAGGACGGCGCCGAGGTGCAGCATGGTGGCGAGCTGGATGCCGAGCTCGCCGGACGAGTGGACGGCGACGCCGATCTGGAACGTCTCGCACACGCCGGCGGCCTTCACGCACGGCCGGATGCCGCCCCAGAACGTGGTGTCGAGCAGGACGACGTCCGCGCTGCGGCGCAGCACGTTGGCGGCGAGCTGCTCGAAGTTGACGACGACGGTGTTGGTGGCGAGGGGGATGTTCACGCGTTCGCGGACGAGCCGGAGCCCCTCCAGGCCGAGGACGGGGTCTTCGAGGTAGTCGTTGGGGAGGTCTTCGATCGCCTTCCCGAAGCGGAGGCCCTCCTCCAGTGACAGCACGGAGTTCGGGTCGTAGCGGAACCGGTCGTCGGGGAACGCCGCGGCCAGTGCCTTGTAGCACTCCAGCTCGTGGCCGGGAGGGAAGACGCCTCCCTTGAGCTTGTGGACGGAGAAGCCGTGCGCGTCCTTGAGCACGCGGGCGTGCTCGACGAGCTGCTCGGGGGTGCGGACCTCCGTCGATCCGCCGGCGCCCGGGTAGCGGTAGAAGAGGTAGGACGCGAACGGGACCGAGTCGCGGATGCGGCCGCCGAGCAGGTCGTGCACCGGGACGCCGAGGTGCTGCCCGACGAGGTCGAGGCAGGCGAACTCGATGGCGGCGAGCATCTGGGTGCGGTTGTTGTAGAGGCTCGCCGTCGGGTTGGCGATCTTGAAGCGGAGGGTCTCCAGCGCGAACGGGTCGTGCCCCTCCAGGTGGGGGGCGAGGGCCTCGAACGCCGCCTCGGCGCTCTGCCCGCCGCCGCCCATCTCGCCGAGCCCGACGAGGCCGTTGTCGGCCTCGACCTCCACGATCGTCCGGACGAAGCGGCCCCAGTGGGCGCCGTTGCTGTGCAGGAGCGGCGCCTCCAGCGGCACGGTGACCGTGGTGGCGCGAATGCCTGTGATCTTCATGTGTCCCCGATCCGTGGTCAACGCCGAACCGTGACGGTGGCGACGCCGCACGCGGGCAGCCGCACCGTCATCGTGCCGTCCCGGACGGGCAGGTCCGCCGGGTCGCGTTCCAGCCCGCCGCTCAGCCGGGCGCTCGTCACGCCGGGCATGTGCAGGTCCGTCTCGACCGCGCCGGACGCGAGCGACTGGAGCCGGACGGCCAGGCCGTCGCCGTCGCGGGCGCGGCCGACGGAGGTGACGAGGACGTCCGGGTCGTCCACGCGCAGGAAGGTCCCGGACGCGGCGGAGGGTGCGGGGCCGGTGGCGAGGGTGGCGACGAAGGGGTCGGTGAGGCCGGCGGCGGTGCGGGCGCCGAGCCGGCGGCCGGACCCGGTCGCCGCCGAGGCGAACGCGTACCGGAAGGTGGTCTCGCCTTGCTGCTGGGACGGGAAGTTGGTGTCCCAGATGTTGTTCAGGGCCCAGGAGTAGACCGTGCCGTCCTCGTTGTCGAGCGTCGGCGGGAACGGCGCGTAGGGCATGTGGATGGAGCCGAACTGGACGAGCGGCGCCTCCAGCGTCGCCCACGCGACGGTGAGGTCGGGGTCCTCGAACGCGACCCAGTGCCGGATGGGCCGCATGTGCTCGGCCGATCCCGGCACGCTCGGGACGGCGGTGCCGCCGACGCCGCCGGTGAGCTCCCAGGCGGCGGGCGGCCCGTCCACGGCGAACGGGAACGCGAAGAACACCGCCTCCTTGGCCGCGGTCGGCTGCTTGCCGAGCTGGTAGCGGACGTCGACGCGCGGCACGCCCGCGTACAGGTCGATCGTGGTGCGCAGCCAGTCGACGCCCTTGCCGTGCAGTTCGACGACGAGGCGTTCACCGGCCGGGGTGCGCTCGCACCTGGTGACCGTCGCGTGGGTGGCGATGGCCCGGTCGCCGAGCATCGTCTTGTCGTGGACGAGCATGTGCCCGGACATGTGGTTGAAGTGCGGCGCGGTCGCGTACCGGTCGTAGACGTACTGGCCGAACCCGGCGGCGGCGTCGGCGTTCACGAGTTCGCGGCCGGTGGTCTTGTCGAAGACCGAGCCGATGTGGCCTTCCTTGAGGTCGTAGGTCACGCGGTAGAACTCGTTCTCGACCGTCCCCTCGGTGCCGAGGTCGACGGGCTCGGGCGCCCCCTCCTCCGCCCGGACGACGTCGACGCGGACGTGCCCGTGGCCGGGGACGTCCGGCAGCACGGCCTCCAGGTGGCGGCCGATGGGACGGGTCGGCCACTCGTCGGGGTCGACCTCCTCCTCGCGGTGCGGGACGGGCTCGCCGGTGCGGGCGTCCACGAGCGCGATCGGGACGTCCACGGCGACGACGTCGCGGGGCAGGAACGCGCGGGCGGCGTCGGTGCGGGCGGCCGTGCCCGGGTTGACGACGAGGAAGGAGGCGAGCGCGTCCGGTGCCGCCCCGAAGGTGGCGCCGAGGCGCCGGGCACCGGCCTGGAGCAGGTCGAGCGCGTCGTCGTGGGCCTGGTAGCCGACCTGGGACTTGCGGGTCCACTGGAGGCCGCCCGAGTCGGTGCCCTCCTCGGCGTCCTCCCACGGGTTGGCGGCGCCCCAGGTGTGCTCGTCGAACAGGGCGGCGAGGTCGTAGGCGGCGTCCACAGCCTTGGACGCGCCGGTCCGGTCGCCGCTGCGCTCGTCGGCGAGGGCGTGGAGGGTCTCGGCGGACCGCAGGATGTTCTGAGCCCGCCGGACGTAGCCGAGCGGGCGGGCGCCGGAGCCGAGGCCGTCGGCCCACCAGTCGGTCCAGTCGCCCTCGTGGACCTGGAGCCGGTCGCCGTGGTGCTCCTCGACGTACTCGAAGAAGTCGGCGTTGGCCGCCATCCGCAACCGCGGGTAGGCCCAGGTCGCGTTCCACCGGTGCGCGATGTCGGCGGGGACGATGGACGGCCCGGCGTTGTCGGCGTGGGCGCCCTGCACGCGCAGGTGGACGGCGTCCAGGAAGTCGGGGTCCTTGGCGGCGCCGACCTGGCCGGGCGCGGCGTACCACCCGAAGGTGCCGGGCCCGTAGGGGTAGGGGCGGTCGGCGAGGGAGCCGAGGTAGCGGGGCAGGAGGTCCTCGGCGAGGTCGTAATCGTCGACGAGGCCGACGGTGTTGCCCTCCATGTAGGCCATGCCGTGCGGGGTGTCGGTGAACCAGACCAGCAGCTCGCCGCCGCCCGGGGACCGCCAGCGGAAGGGCCGGGCGAGCCGGTCGCCGCCCGTGATGTACGGGACGGACCGTCCCGCCCAGTTGTGCGCGGCGGCGAGGTACCGGACGCCGGCCGCGTTGAGGGCGTCGACCGTCCCGGCGACCGCGCCGGGGATGTCGGTGTGCATGGCGGACCGGACCTCGATGCCGTATCTGTGCCGCAGGTCCTCGACGAAGCGGAGCTGCCGGTACAGCTCCTCCGTCGAGCACGCCTCCGTGTGCAGCTGCATCGGGAACGCGGTGACCTCGATGTTCCCGGCGCGGACCCGCTCGGTGAACTCGGCGACCTGGTCGTCGGGACGGGTCGCGAGCCAGCGCAATGCCGGCATCGACGACTCGACCGACCAGCGGAACCGCGCGTCGTCCGGCCGCCCGTCGGTCTCCCGCGCCAGCCGCAGCGCCGCGTCCAGGTAGTCGAGGTGGTGGCGCAGGACGGTGCCCTGCGTGTCGGTGTAGCCGATGTCGAGGTGCGAGTGGTGGACGACGAAGACGTTCCACTTGCGCTGGGGGGTGATGTCGAGCGGGGCGGCGCCGACGAGACCGTCCGCGTCCCGGACCTCCAGGGTGACGCGGCGGGGGCCGTCCACCTCGGGGACGAGCAGGGTGAGCGTCTCGCCCTTCCCCGTCGCGGACGCCAGCACGGCGTCCCCGTCCTTGAGGGCGACGTCCACCCGCCCGCCGCCGGACAGGGTCAGCCGGACGGCCTGCCGCAGCGCGCCGTCCCCGTCCCGCTTGAACAGCGGCAGCACGGCGGCGCGGACGGACAGCCCGCGCACGGCGAGCACCTCGGTGGACGTGTCCTGCCGCAGCGCGGCGCGGATCCCGTCATAGTCGGGCGAACCGAGGCTCGCCTGAAGCAGACGACTCGTCATTTCTAATGGGTGTTCTTTCTGTGGGGAGCGTCAGAATTGGGCGAGCGTGAGGCCGCGGGTGAACAGGCGTTGGGTGGCGAGGAACAGGACGACGGTCGGGAGCGAGACGACCAGGCCGGCCGCCAGGGCGATCGGGACGGGCGTTCCGGCGTAGACGTCGGTGGTCAGCGCGGACAGCTCGGCCCACACCGGCCGGACGGTCTCCGACTGCGAGAGCGTCAGGCCGAACAGCAGGTCGTTCCAGACGAAGGTGAACTCCAGGATGAACACGGCGGCGAGGGCCGCCGACGACAGCGGCAGGTAGATCCGCCAGAAGATCCGGAACGTGGACGCGCCGTCCAGCCGCGCCGCCTCGAAGATCGACACGGCGACGTTGCCGAAGAAGTTGCGCATCACGAGCGCGGCCAGCGGCACGTTGATCGCCGAGTAGATGACGATCAGCCCGAGCTGGTTGTCGTAGAGCGACACCTTGCTGTAGCCGACGAACAGCGGGACGAGCAACATCTGGAACGGCACGACGGTCCCGGCGAAGATCACGATGAACCAGGCGAAGCCGTGCTTGAGGCGCAGAACCACGATCGCGTACCCGGCGAGCGCGCCCATGAGGACGGCGAGCGCGGGCGAGACGACGCTGTAGAGCAGGGTGCTCAGCAGCGTGTCGCCGACGGCCGTCCGGTCCCACGCCTCGGCGATGTTGCCGAACAGGCCGATCGAGGACGGCGGCTTCACCGCGTCCGAGGGGTCGTAGTCCCCGGCCGGGCGCAGCGCGTTCGCGATGATCAGGTACGTGGGGAACAGCCACACCACCCCGAGCACCACCAGCACGAGCCGTCGAACGTTGAGCATCAGCCGGTTCATCGGGCTTCCTCCCTACCGACCTGCCGCCTCAGGTACACGTAGGAGGCCAGGCCGGTGATGGTGGTGAGCAGCACCGCGACCGCCGAGCCGTAGCCGTACTCGTTGGCGACGAAGACGTCCCGGTACATGGTCACCGCGAGGGTCTCGGACGACCGGCCGGGCCCGCCCTGCGTCATCACCCACACGATGTCGAAGTTCTTCAGCCCGGCGACGAGCGCGAGGCCGAGCACGACCGTGGTGATCGGGCGCATCAGCGGCCAGATGACGTGCCGGAACATCGCCCATCCGGACGCGCCGTCGATGCGGGCGGCCTCGATCGGGCCTCGCGGGATCGACTGCAGGCCGACGACGAACAGCAGCATGTTGACGCCGAGCTGCTGCCACGCCCACACGACGATCATCGCGATGGTGTTGCGCGGGCCGTCCTGGAGGAACGCGGTGTCGCCGCCGGGCATCCCGAAGAACGTGAGGATCTGGTTCGCCATCCCGTCCGGCTGCAGGATGAAGCCCCAGATCACGCCGAGGCCGGCGCCCGACATCGCGTACGGCAGCAGGAACGGCAGCCGGAACCACCCGCCGCCCTTGAGGTCGTAGGACAGGACGGCGACGAGCAATCCGAGCCCCACCGGCAGGACGACGGTGCCGACGACCCACAGCAGCGTGTTGCGGATCGATGTGACGAGCGCGTCGTCCTCGATCAGGCGCCGGTAGTTGTCCAGCCCCGTGAAGTCGGGGGACGCGAGCCCGTCGTAGCTGGTGAAGCTCAGGTACGCCGTCCACAGGAACGGCAGGTAGAGCAGGACGGCGACGAACAGCACCGCCGGCGAGACGTAGACGTGCCGGAACCGGCCGTGCAGGGCGAACGCCTTCCCGGGCCGGTCGCCGCGCCCGCCGCGGCGACCGGTTCCCGAGGTCTTCACCAGCGTCAGCCTCGGACGTTCGGCAGTGGCCTTGTGCGACATGAAAGGGTCAGCTTCCGGCCTTGTGGTTCTTCCAGTAGTCCTCGTTGGCCTTCTGGATGGTCTTGAGGACGTCCATGTAGGTCTCCGGCTTGTTGAGGAACTTGTCGAACCCGCTGAGCGCCTCGGTGAGGACGGGCGCGGGGGCGGCCTCGAAGTAGCGCAGGACGAGCCGGTTCCCGGTCGACGCGGCCTCCTTGGTGACCTTGTCCAGCTCGGGGTCGGCGACCTTCACCTTCGGGTTGCCGGACACGTCGCCGCGGGCGTTCGCCCACTTCTCCTGCGCGGCGGGAGTGATCCACCACTTGAGGTACTTGGTGCTGGCGTCCCGGTCGGGCGCCTTGCGCAGCGAGCACAGCGGGCCGCTCTCGAACACCAGCGACCGCTTCGGCAGGGCCGGGTTCACGTTCGGGATGAAGAAGAAGCCGTAGTCCTCGCCCTGCTTGAGACCGCGCTGGGTCATGCTCGTGTTGAACCACGTCCCGTTGATGACCATGGCGGCCTTGCCCGACTTGAAGTGGTCGGCGGGGTCGGCCTTGTCGCCCGGCTCGGTGAAGTAGCCGGCGTCGATCATCGACTTCCAGCGCTCCATGACCTTCACGACGCCGGGGTCGGTGTAGGACGCCTGGCCCTTCGACAGCCGCTCGTACAGGTCGGGGTCGGTGCCGGCGAGGATCTGCTCGAACCAGGCGAAGGAGAACAGCGACGTCGGCGTCGTCTGGTTGAAGGGCACCTGGCCCTTCGACTTCAGCGTCTGCGCGGTCTTCTCCAGCTCCGCCCACGTGGTCGGCGGCTTCAGGTCGTACTTGGCGAAGATCTTCTTGTTGTAGAACATCCCCCAGTACGCGGTGTTCAGCGGGACGCAGTACTGCTTGCCGCCGACCGTGTAGTAGGTCTTGAGGTCCTCGGTGAGGTCGCCGCTCTTGATGGCGTCCTGCCAGATCGCGGTGGTCTCGGCGACCTGGTTCTGCTTGACGATCTCCTCAAGGCGCCCGCCGGTCGTCCAGGTGAACAGGTCGGGCTTGACCTTGGTGCGGAACGAGGTCTTGATGAACGCCGTGTAGGTCGGCTCGTCGGTGTAGCCGACGGGCGTCATGCCGAGCCCGGTCTGCTGCTTGCCGAGGGCGGCCATCTGCTCGAAGAAGGGCTTCCAGGCGCCCTTGTCGTTGTACAGCTTGAGCTCGGACTTGCTCCCGCCGGAGTCGCCGGACCCGCAGCCGGCGGCGAGCAGCAGCGCGCTCACGGTGAGCGCGGTCGCCCGCAGTCGCGTGGACGGCACCATGGTGGCCTCCTTCATCGGGCGTCGGTGCCCGATCGGGGTGTCGAAGGATGTCGGGGGATGTCGAAGGGTCAGGAATCGGCTGGGTCGGGGAAGGGTGAACCGGCCGCACGGCGTGCGCGCCGTGCGGCGGGGGCGGCCCGGGTCAGGTGAGCCGCTGTTCGATCACGTGTTTGATGTCGGCGAGGTGCGTCCGCATGAGGGACTCGGCCTCCTGCTCGGCGCCCGCCTCGATGGCGGCGAGGATCGCGGTGTGCTCCTCGAAGTCGCGGACGCGGTCGTCGAAGATCCGCTGTATCTCGCGCTGCTCGGACGCGTGCACGGTCAGCAGCGAGTCGATGACCTCGCAGAGCACGGAGTTGCCCGCGACCCCGGCGACTTCGCGGTGGAAGGTCATGTTGGTCTTGTGCAGGCGCGCCTCGGCGTCGCGCGCCTGAGAGGGCGGAGGCGCCCCCTGCGCATCGCCGAGCTCCGCGCCCGCCCGGTCGAGGATGCCGCGGAGCAGGTCGATGTCCGCGGGGCCGGACTGCCGGGCGGCGCGGCCCGCCAGCGGCGGCTCGATGAGCAGCCGGGCGTCCAGGAGCTGGAGCAGCCGGTCGGCCTCCAGCTCCCCGACGTTGGGGTTGGGGATCACCACCCGTTCGAGGTCGGCGCCCACGTAGATCCCGGAGCCGTGCCGGAGCTGGATCGCCCCGGTCGCCTCCAGCCGGCGCAGCGCCTCGCGCAGCGTCGGGGTGGTCACCGCGAAGCGCTGCGACAGCTCGCGCGCCGACGGCAGCCGGTCGCCGGGGCGCAGGCCGTCCGACCTGATCAGCTCCAGCATCCGCTCCGTGAGCGCGTCCGCAAGGCTCGGCCGGGCCACATCCTGGGACATCGACACCTCGTTCCACCAAGAAGTAAAGTCATCTAATCACTTAGCGACTGGGCTGTCCAGACTCCGCGGTGAGACATCTCCGCAGGACGGCGCGCTCTTCCTCGAACGCGAGCCGTCCCAGCCGCGCCGACATGATGCCGTCGAAACCGTGGCAGGCGCCCGGCACATGGTGAAGCTCGGTGGGGACGCCCGCCCCGATCAGGCGGTGCGCGTGGGTGAGCCCCTCGTCCCGCAGCGGGTCGTACTCGGGCACCAGCACGTAGGCCCGCGGCAGGCCCGACAGGTCTTCGGCCCGCGCGGGCGCCGCGTAGGCCGGGACGGCCGTCCGGCCGCCCAGGTAGTGGCGCCACATGTGCTCGACGTTGGTGCTGTTGAACAGCGGCGGCCGGGTGAACGCCCGCATCGAGGGCGTGTCCATCCGGTCGTCCAGGACGGGGTAGAGCAGCATCTGGAAGACGAGCGGAGGGCCGCCCTCGTCCCGCGCCCGCAAGGCCACGGCCGCGGCCAGCGCGCCGCCCGCGCTGCCGCCGCCCACCGCGAGGCGCTCCGGGTCGCCGCCGAACCCGGCCGCGTGCTCGTGCGCCCACACCGTGGCCGCGTAGCAGTCGTCGAACCCGGCCGGGAACGGATGCTCGGGCGCGAGCCGGTAGCCGGCGGACACGACCGCGATCCCGTCCCGGCCGGCGAACGTCACGCACCGCTCGTGCTCGTTGTCGAGCGACCCGGTGACGAATCCGCCGCCGTGGAAGTACACGAGCACGGGCACGGGACCGGGCGCCTCCCGCGGCCGGTACACGCGCACCGGGACCGGCGGCGCCCCGGGCGGCCCCGGGATCGTCCTGTCCTCGATGCGCACGCCCTCCTCGTCGGCCGGACGGGAGAGGGCGGAGACCAGGTCGCGCATGGCGGCGCGCGCCTTGAGCGGATCCTCCAGGCCGACGTACGGCATTCCCGCGAGCGCGGCGGCGAGCTCGGCGTCCAGGGTCATGGTCCGGACCTCCTGGTGTCGTGGACGCTGGTGTCGTGGACGGGGACGCGCCCCCGGGCGGGAGGTCCCGGGGGCGCGTGGGAAGCGGTATCGCCGTGGACGGAACGGCGATTCCGCTGCTTGTGGGTCCTCCCCGTCAGCCGGAGACCGGGAGGTTGATGTAGCGCGCCCGGTAGATGGTCACGTCGCGGTAGTTGTCGTTCGCCGGGCCCTTGGTGGCGTCCATGCTGTTGACGTTGTACGAGATCACGAGGTTGCCGCTCGACGACAGCGACGCGTGCTGGTGCGCGTTGTAGGTGAAGATGTCCGGGTCGCCGTAGGAGCCGAGCGGCCCGGTCTCGGGCGTCCGGTAGACGGTCTGCTCACCGGTGAACGGGCCGTCCGCCGAGCACGACAGCAGGACGTCGATCTCGGCGCCGAACGCGATGCTCGCGTCCTGGTTGACCATCACGTAGTGCGAGCCGCGCCTGGTGACGCTGAACTCGTTCGACACACCGCTCATCAGCCGCGCCGAGGCCGTCTCCGAGCTGGACCAGCCGCCGGCGGTCCGGTACTCCCACGTCCCACGCAGGTCGGCGCCCTTCACGCGGGCGATGTGCAGGTACTTGGTGTTCACCTGCGTGTCGGGGTCGGTGTAGTCCTCGGTGCCGTAGATGTAGGTGTGGCCGCCGTCCCGCAGCAGCGCCGACCCCCACTGGACGCCCGACGCCGACGGCATCGCCTTCACCTTGGTCGGCGTGGTCAGATTCCCGGCGGAGAAGCGGGCGAGGACGTTGTCCTTGAACTTCATGTCCCACCCGGTGCCGTTGTCCGGGTCCGGGTCGTAGTACTCGCGGTAGAGCTGCTGCACCTCCGAGCCGCTCTGGGTGAGGTCGCCCGCCCAGTACCAGTGGGCCGCCTGCGCGGGCGGCATGACCGCCTTCGGGTCGGCGGCCGTCCCGCCGTGCACGGTGGTGAGCGCGCCGCCCGTCCCCTGGACGACGAACGAGTTGTTGAGGAATTGGGTCGTCCCGCCCTCCTCGACCACGACCGGGCGGGAGCCGTCGGCGTTCACCCGGCCGAGGAAGGTGTCGGAGTAGGCGTAGACGATGCGCCCGTCCGACAGCTTCAACGAGTACGTGGTGTCGGCGCCGGTCCAGTCGTCGAGGAGGGCGTTGCTGTTGCCGTAGGAGGTGAACTTGCCGTTGAGCGCGGCGTTCTGCGTGGCGGTGCCGAACGTCGGCGGGGCGTGCCCGGAACAGGTGGGCGCGTCGGCCTCGGCCGCGTGGCCCTTGCCCCGGGCCTTCTCGTGGCCGGCGCCGTAGCCGGGGCCGTGGCCGGGGCCGTGCCCGTGGGTGTCGGCCGCCGCCGGAACGGCGGGGGCGGCGGCGAGGAGCAGCGCGGATGCCAGGGCGGCGGCGCGCGGCCACCGCCGGGCGTGAAGGCGAGAGGGCCGTTCGGTCGACGAGGGACGGGACTCCTGCATGGAAACCTCCGCGAGCACGCGGGCGAACCTGACGGATGGGGTGGGCGGTTCGCACGGGGCTCGTGCGTCCCACATCATGAGTCATCAAATGACTTGCTGTCTAGATCTTTTGCCGTCTAGGTCTCGGGAAGCGCGGCCGGGTTGCGCGCCAGCAGCCCCCCGTCCACGCGGTGCTCGGCACCGGTGACGAAGGACGACCGCGGCCCGGCGAGGAACGCCACCACCTCCGCGACCTCGTCCGCCGTCGCGACGCGCCCCAGCGGATGGGCCCGCCCCCACTCCTCGACCTGCGCGTCCTGGCCCTTCTCCCCGCGGAACAGGTCGGCGGCCCAGCGCAGCATCGGCGTGTCCACCGATCCCGGGCAGACGACGTTCGCGCGGATGCCGTCGGCGGCGTGGTCGAGCGCCATCGCCCGCGTCAGCGCGTTGATCGCGGCCTTGCTCGCGCTGTAGGCCGCGACCCGATCCTGGGACACGAACGCCTGCACCGACGACATCGTGACGATCGTCCCGCCGCCCCGGCGGCGCAGCTCGGGCACGGCGGCGCGGCAGGCGAGGAAGACGCCCTTGACGTTGACGCCGAGCACCTCGTCCCACAGCTCCTCGGACGTCTCCTCGACCGTCCCGTACCGCTGCACGCCCGCGCACGTCACCAGCACGTCGAGGCCGCCGTACCGGGCCACGGCGTCCGCGACCAGCCCGTCCATCGCCGCCGCGTCCGTGACGTCGGCGACGGTCCCGGCGACCTCCAGGCCCTCCGCGCGCAGCTCACGCTCAGCCCGCTCGACCTCGGCGAGGCCGCAGAACACGACCGCGGCGCCATCGCGAGCGAGCCGTTCCACCACGGCCCGCCCGATCCCGAGGGACCCGCCGGTCACCACGGCGACCTTGCCTTCGAACTCCGTCATTGCTCCCCTCCGATGACCCCCGCGCGCAGCCACAGGCTCCGCCGGGCATGCGGTCCGAGCCTGAGCGCGCTCCCGTTGGCCGCCGCCGCGGCCAGCCCGTCCGTCGGATACCCGGCGAACGGCTCCAGTCCCACCACGTGGGCGCGGCCCCACCACGGGTGCCCGGTGGTGGCGCCGAGCTCCTGCCACAGCCACAGGTGCGGCAGGACGGCCACGTCCCAGCGCACCCGCATGCCGAGGCCGTCCGGGGCGACGACCTCGTAGCGCCCCTCCTCCAGGCCGGTGATGTAGACGATGTCGCTCGGCGCACCGCGGTCCGGGACGACACCGAGATCGACGGTCCCGCCCCCGTCCGCCGGCACGTGCGGCCACGCGTACGGCCCTCCGGCCCGGACCCGCCGCCCGCCCGGCGCGATCGCCGTCTCGTGCGGGACGACCTGCGCGCCGTCCGGCAGCCTGATCCGGTGCCCGGGACGCAGGAAGGGCGCGCCGAACACGATGTGGTGCCCCCACATCGCGTCCAGCGGCACCCCGGACTCGTTGACCAGCTCCTCCTCGACGACGAGCTCGGCCTCGCCGGACCGGAGCCGAAACGTCTTGGCCACCCGCAGCGGCATCCGCCGCGCCCGCACGGTCAGCCGGACGGCGACCTCCCCGGCGTCGTCGGCCACGACGGCGACGTCCCACGCCAGCCCCGCCACCTCGCCGTGCTGCGCGAACGCGGCGCCCCGGTAGGTGCTGGGCGCGCCGCCGTTCGGCAGCACCTCCTGCCAGCCGCCCTCGTAGGAGTCGAGGAACAGGGCGGTGTCGTCGGCCGCTCCCCCGGCCACGTCGCGCGGGTCGCGCGGCCCGTCCGGCGACAGCCACACGAAGTCCATGTCGCGCGGCTTGTAGCAGAACTCCGCGACGTCGCCGCCCTTGCCCGCGAGGACCGTCACCCGCACCAGCTCGTTCTCCAGCACGACCGCGTCGATGCCGGCCCAGGTGGTCTCGTGGACGCGGGCGCCCCAGTTGCGGGACGGCCGGTGCCTGCGGACGCCCATCAGCTCCAGTTCTCCGCGCCGCTGAAGGCGAAGTGCTCGCCGGGGACGTAGCGGGGCCGCGGCTGGTACTCGTTCACGCCCGGCTCGCCGCGCAGCAGCAGCGCGGACGGCCACGGCAGCGGCTCCTCGGTGATCCTGGTCGAGGTCGGGATGTACCGGATGGTCAGCCCGCAGCGCCGGTAGGGCGAGTCGTTGGCGTTGCTGCCGTGCATGATGTTCGGGTGGTGGACCTCGACGTCGCCGGGTTCGAGAACGAGGTCCGCGGCCCGCGACTCGTCCACGCCGGCCGCGCTCTCCACGCCGAAGACGGCCTCGGCGTCCTCGCGCTCGCGGACCTCGTGCAGGTCCTCCTTGTGGCTTCCGGGGATGACGCGCAGGCAGCCGTTCTCCGGCGTCGAGCGGTCGACGGCCAACCACAACGTCACGACGCGCATCGGATCGAGCGGCCAGAACGCGCCGTCCTGGTGCCACAGGACGGCCTTGCCCGTGTAGGGCGGCTTGGAGATGTAGGCGGACGCGAACAGCGCGATGTCGGGGCCGATGAACCGCTCGGCCACGTCCAGCAGCCGGTCGTCGGAGACGAGCCGCACCCAGAACGGGTCCTTGGCGACCAGCTCCGTGGACAGGTCCTCGCCGGACCGCTCGGGGTACCGCCGCTGGAGCCACCGGACGTGCTGGTCCGCCTCGGCGATCAGCGCGGGGTCCAGCACGTTCCTGAAGATCGCGTACCCGTCCTCGTCATAGCCTCGCATCGGATCGTCGTGCATGGGGCGTCCCTTCGTCCGTGATCCGCACCACCCGAAGTGTTAGTCATCTGATGACTTGTTGTCTAGATGTATCCTCGCCCGAACAGAGAGGATCCGCCCGTGGACAGTCCGCGCCCCCGTCCGACCCGCATCGCCCTGGTCGGCGAGTGCATGATCGAACTCAGCCACGTCTCCCCGGACCGCCTCGCGATCGGTTACGCGGGCGACGTCTTCAACACCGCCGCGTACCTGGCCAGGAGCGCGCCTCCCGGGACCGACGTCCAGTTCGTCACGCTCGTCGGAGACGACCCGTACAGCGCGGAGATGCGGGCCTCGTGGACGGCCCACGGCGTCCGCTCCGACCACACCCGCGTCGTCCCCGGCGGCCAGGCGGGCCTCTACCTCATCCGCACCGACACCGAGGGCGAGCGGACGTTCCACTACTACCGCTCCCGATCAGCGGCCCGAGGACTCTTCGGCCCGTCCCACCCCACGGAGATCGACGAGGCCGTCGCGGGCCACGACCTCGTCTACCTCTCCGGCATCACCCTTTCGGTCCTGACCGCCGAGGCCCGCGAGCGCCTCCTGGCCGTCCTGGACGAGACCCGCCGGCGCGGCGGCCGGGTCGCCTTCGACGGCAACTACCGCCCGGCGGGCTGGCCGTCCCCCGACGCCGCCGCGTCCGCCATGCGGGCCGTCCTCAAGCGCACCGACGTGGCCCTGCCCACCCTCACCGACGACCGGGCCGTCTTCGGCGACGAGACCCCCACCGACACCATCCGCCGCCTCCGCGAAACCGGCGTAACCGAGATCGCCGTGAAGATGGGCGCCCAGGGCAGCGTGATCGCGGACACGAGCACACAGGAGCACATCCCAGCCGTCCCAGACGTAAAGGTCACCGACACCACAGCCGCCGGCGACGCCTACAACGCCGCCTACCTGGCCGCCCGCCTACAGGGAACGTCCCGCCGAGAGTCAGCCGAAGAAGCAACAACCCTGGCCGCCAAGGTAATAACCCACCGAGGAGCCCTACTCCCACCCGGCACAAGCACCTGACCAGGACGAACACACCAACCGCACCCCCGTTCCGCGCAAACCCCAGCCACCACCGCAACCCCGCAACAACCGAAAGGGCTGCGATCGCGTCCGAAGGCAGGTTCGAGCTTGCGAGAACCTGATCGCGCAGCGAGCCGCAAGGCGAGTCGAAGCGATGCAGCGATCGCCCGCAGTGCCCGACGATGGAGGGCCGCCAGGCCCGAAGGAGAAGGGCTCTGCCATGAACACGAGGAGAGAAATGCCAAGCAAACACCGCGCCGGAGTCTCGTAGCACGTCGTGTAGGCGGTAGTTTCGAAGGCAGCGGGACCATCCTGCGAGGGAGTGACGTGACCGAGGAAACCGCTGCAATGCCGGCAAGTACGAAGCTGTCCGTCCGCGACGTCGTGACGGTGAGGCTGCCTGCCGCGAGCGCCTACCTGTCCGTGCTGCGCACGGCCACCGCGGGCCTGGCGGCCAGGCTGGACTTCACGCTGGACGAGATAGAAGACCTGCGCATCGCCGTCGACGAGGCGTGCGCGATGCTGCTCGCGCAGGCGGTCCCGGGCACGGATCTGACCTGCGAGTTCGAGTTGTCCGGCGACGCGATGCGCATCTCCGTGTCGGTCCTCACGGTGGACGGCGAGGAGCCCAGCCGCGACACGTTCGCCTGGACCGTCCTGTCGTCGCTCGCCGGTGAGGTCGACGCCCGGGTGGGCGCCGACGACCGGGTCACGGTGACACTGCAGAAGCGGCGCGGTGCGGCGGGGGCCCCGTGACGGAGAAGACGACCACGGAGCAGACGACCGTCGCGGGCGCGGGTACCGAGCGGTCGGAGAGCGCCGTGCCCGACCGGGCGCGGGCGCGTGCCCTGTTCGAGCGGCTGGCCGAGCTCCCGGAGGGCGACCCGGAGCGCCAGCGCATCCGCGACCAGCTCGTGGAGCTGCATCTGCCGCTGGTGGAGTACCTCGCCCGCCGGTTCCGCAACAGGGGCGAGTGGCTGGACGACCTGATCCAGGTCGCCACCATCGGCCTGATCAAGTCGATCGACCGGTTCGATCTGGAGCGCGGCGTGGAGTTCTCCACCTACGCCACGCCCACGATCGTCGGTGAGATCAAACGGCACTTCCGCGACAAGGGCTGGGCGGTGCGGGTTCCGCGCCGGCTCCAGGAGCTGAAGCTGTCGCTGACGAAGGCGATCAGCGATCTCGCCCAGCGCGAGGGCCGCGCGCCGACGGTCAGCGAGCTGGCGGCGCACCTGCAGATGAGCGAGGAGGAGGTGCTGGAGGGCCTGGAGTCGGCGAACGCCTACTCCACGGTGTCCCTCGACGCCCCCGACTCCGGCGACGAGGACGCCCCGGCGGTGGCCGACTCGCTCGGCATGGTGGACGAGTCGCTGGAGGGCGTGGAGTACCGCGAGTCCCTCAAGCCGCTGCTGGAGAAGCTGCCGGCGCGCGAGAAGAAGATCCTGCTGCTGCGGTTCTTCGGCAACATGACGCAGTCGCAGATCGCCGCGGAGCTCGGCATCTCCCAGATGCACGTGTCCCGGCTGCTCGCCCGCACGCTGGCGCAGCTCCGCGAGGGCCTGACCGCCGACGAGTAACGGATGACGTGACGAGGGCCCCGGGGTACTCCCCCCGGGGCTCTCGGCCGTTTCCGGTCAGTCTTTGGTGGGCTGTTCCTTCAGGCGGTCCTTGAGGCGCTGCCCGAGGGAGCGCGGCTCTTTCGCGTCCGTCTCGCCCTCGGAGGGCGCCTTGCCGGCCTTGGGCGCGGTGGCCGGGACGGCGGGCCCGCCGCCCTTCTCCGCGTCCCCGCCCTCGTCCTCGTCGTGGTCGTGGACGAGCCAGGCGGTGCTCGGCGGGCTGAGGACGGCAATGAGCGCGAGGACGGCGACGACCGCCATCGGGAGCGCGATCGCGGGACGGTCGCTCTGCCACAGCGACCAGGCGATCGGCAGCGCGAACAGCTGGGTCAGCACCGTGGGGGCGCGGCTCCACTGGTCGGCGCGCAGCAGGCCGCGGGCGCACGCCAGCATGCCGAGCCCGCCGGCGAGCGCGAGGACGGTGACCCCGATCGCGCTGGCCGGGTCGACGGCTGCTCCGACGGCGGTCTCGACGCCGGTGAAGACACCGAATCCGGCGGCGGCGAGCCCCTCCGCGGCCTCGAGGGCGGCGGCGGCCCGCACGGTGAAGGGACGCTTGGTCACACCCCGAAACCCTACTCGCACCCGGCCGCCGCCCGTCCCGAGGGCGAACGGCCGCCGACCCCGTCCGGAACGATCGATACGCTGGCGCCGTGCGCGCTGTGCTCATCGCCAATCCCAAGGCGACCTCCACCTCCCGGCGGGCCCGCGACATCCTGATGCGGGCCTTCACCGGCGATCTCGACCTCGTCCTCGCCGAGACCGGCCACCGCGGCCACGCGACCGAACTGGCCAGGCAGGCCGCGGTGGACGGCTACGACGTCGTGATCGCGCTCGGCGGCGACGGGACGGTCAACGAGGCGGTGAACGGGCTGCTCGCCGACGGGCCGTCCCCGGACCTGCCGGCGCTGGCGGTGCTGCCGTCGGGGAGCGCGAACGTGTTCGCCCGCGCGCTCGGCCTGCCCGACGACCCGATCGGCTCGACGAAGGCGGTGCTGGAGGCGCTGCGGGCGGGGCGGCACCGGACGGTCGGGCTCGGCACGGCCCGCCACCCGGGCGGCACCGAGCGGTACTTCACGTTCTGCGCGGGGGTGGGGCTCGACGCGGAGGTCGTCCGGGAGGTGGAGCGGCGGCGCGCGGCCGGGGTCCGGGCCGACCCGTCGCTGTACGTGCGCACGGCCGTCCGGCATTTCTTCTCCGGCACGGACCGGAGGCGTCCCGCGCTCACTTTGGAGCAGCCGGGCCGCCCGCCGAAATCGGGCCTGTTCCTGGCCTTCATCTCCAATACGTCGCCGTGGACTTTCATGGGCCGGCTGCCGGTGAATCCGAGTCCGAAGGCGAACTTCTCGCGCGGCCTGGACGTGTTCGGGATGCGTTCCCTGGACGTGGGCCCGACGGCCGGGGCGCTGGCCCAGATGCTGACCGCGCGCCACCGTCCCGTCCAGGGAAGGCAGGTGGTCAACGTGCACGACGCGTCGGAGGTCACCCTGTGCGCCGACCGCCCGGTGGCCTTCCAGTTGGACGGCGACTACCTCGGCGAGCACCGGAGCGTGACGTTCCGATCGGTCCCGAAGGCGATCCGCATCGTCATTTGAGGACGGCGGCGCCGCAAGGTGAGAGCCAAGTAACACGGTCGTCCCGCGTGTGTGACACATGCGACACCCATACTTTGAGAATCCTTTCTCAAAGGTCTTGCGCCGTCCGGTACCCCCTGACACGCTCGAAGTGCGCCGATCGACAGAGGGCCCCAACGCCGTAGGTCCCCTGCTCGCAGCGCCGCCGAACAACCACCCCTGGACCTGGCCACCGCCACCCCGGGCGTTCGCGACATGTGAAACCGTTCACAAGTGTGGAATGTCTCCACCACCTGACGAAGGAGTGGACCGCATGGACTGGCGCCACCGCGCAGCCTGCCGTGACGTGGACCCCGAGCTGTTCTTTCCCATCGGCAACACCGGGCCCGCGATCCTGCAGATCGAAGAGGCCAAGCAGGTGTGCCGGCGTTGCGACGTGAGCGACGCCTGCCTCCGCTGGGCGCTGGAGTCCGGCCAGGACTCGGGCGTCTGGGGCGGCATGGGCGAGGACGAGCGCCGCGCCCTGAAGCGCCGGGCGTCCCGCGCCCGCACCCGCGCCCGCATCTGACCTCCCCGTCCCCAGCGCAGTAACGGCTCGCGCCGTACTGACGGCATCGGCCCCGGCCCCTCAGTTCCGGCCGGGGCCGTGGTGGTGGTCCAGGGGGATGTCGACGACGACCTCGGTGCCGCCGCCGGGGCGGGGGCGGAAGTCGAGACGGCCGCCGAGCTCCCCGACGATCAGGGTCCGGACGATCTGCAGGCCCAGGCTGTTGCTGCTCTCCACGTCGAAGTCCTCGGGCAGCCCCACGCCGTCGTCGGCGACGATCGTCACGAGGCGCCGCCCCGGCGGCGGCGCGTCCTCACGAGAGGCCTGGGGCTCGTCACCAGCGGTGGTCCGGGGCTCGTCGGAGCCGGGCGCGGGCCACTCGCCCCAGACCGGGACGCCGCCCGGGTCGCGGGGGGTCTCGCCCTCGCCGTAGCGGTGCGCGACGACCTCCAGCGTCCCGAACCGGCGGGCGAGGCCGTGTTCGAGGGCGTTCTGCAGCAGCTCGGTGAGCGCCATCGCCAGCGGCGTCGCGACCTCGGCGGGCAGGACGCCGAAGCTGCCGGTGCGCTTCGGCGCGACCTTCGTCTCCGGCGTGGACACCTCCCCCGCCATCGTGATCACCCGGTCGGCGATGTCGTCGAAGTCGATCAGCTCGTCGGGGGTGTGCGACAGCGTCTCGTGCACGATCGCGATGGACCCCACGCGCCGCACCGCCTCGTCCAGCGCGGCCCGCCCCTCCGGGATGCGCAGCCGGCGGGCCTGGAGCCGCAGCAGCGCGGCGACCGTCTGCAGGTTGTTCTTCACCCGGTGGTGGATCTCCCGGATGGTGGCGTCCTTGGTCATCAGCTCCCGGTCCCGCCACCGCAGCTCGGTGACGTCCCGGCACAGCACCACCGCGCCGATCCGCGTCCCGCCGACGACCAGCGGGATCGTCCGCAACTGCATGACCGACCCGCGCGACTCGACCTCCACCTCGCGCGGCGCCCGGCCGGACAGCACGACGCTGAGCGCCTCCTCCATCGGCTCGCCGGTGTCGCACAGGTCGGCGGTGACCTGCCCGAGCGCCTCGCCGACCAGGTCGGCGGGGAAGCCGAGCCGCCGGTACGCCGACTGCGCGTTCGGGCTGGCGTAGGTGACCCGCCCCGCCCGGTCCAGCCGCATCAGCCCGTCGCCCACGCGCGGCGAGCGGACCATGTTCGGCTCCTCGCCCGGCACCGGGAAGCGCCCCTCGGAGATCATCGTGGCGAGGTCGCTGGCGCTCTGCAGGTAGGTCAGCTCCAGCCGGGACGGCGTGCGCGCCGAGCTGAGGTTCGTGCTGCGCTGGATCACCCCGAGCACCTTGGCGCCGCGCCGCACCGGGATCGACTCCTCCCGGACCGGGATGCCGCTGCCCCACTCCGGGTCGCCCTCCCGGACGATCCGGCGCTCCCGCCACGCGACGTCGATCAGCCCGCGGCGCCCCGTCCGGACGACCTTGCCGACGAGGTCCTCCGGGTAGGCGGTCGGCCCGGTCGTGGGGCGCATCTGCGCGATCGCCACCCAGCCCGGCACCACCGCCCCGGTGTCGAGGGCGCCCCGCTGGCCGCGGCCCGGCCGGGACGCCCCGTCGGCGGGGAGGGTGTCCGCGGACCGCAGCGGCACCCACAGCAGCAGGTCCGCGAACGACAGGTCGGCCAGCAGCTGCCAGTCCGACACCAGCGCGTGCAGCCACTCCAGGTCGGTGTCGGTCAGATCGGAGTGATCGCGGACCAGATCGGTCAAGGTAGGCACGCGACCATCATCGCCCATGCTTCCTGGTGCGGGGGCCGGGTGCCCCGCCCCCCGCGCGACCTGGCAGTATCCACGCATGACCGCAGGAGCAGACCCCCTGGCGCGGCTCCGGGACGCGGCCGCGCGGCGCGCCGGGGCCGGGCTGCGCCGGACGCTGCGCCCCCGCCCCCGCCCCGACGGGCTCACCGACCTGGCGTCCAACGACTACCTGGGCCTCGCCGGCGACCGCCGGCTGGCGGAGGGCGCGGTGGCCGCCGCCCGCGCGTGGGGCACCGGCTCCACCGGATCGCGCCTGGTCACCGGGACGACCGAGCTGCACGCCGAGCTGGACCGCCGGCTCGCCGCGTTCACCGGGAGCGCCGCCGGCCTCGTGTTCTCCTCCGGCTTCCTGGCCAACCTCGGTGCCGTCACCGCCCTCGCCGGCCCCGGCACGCTCGTAGTGTCCGACCAGGTCAACCACGCCTCGATCGTGGACGCGTGCCGGCTGTCGCGGGCCCGCGTCGCGATCGTCCCGCACCGGGACACCGCCGCCGTCGAGCAGGCCCTCGCCGAGCGCGAGGAGGACGACGCCCTCGTGGTCACCGACGCGGTCTTCTCCGTGGACGGCGACCTCGCCCCGCTGGCGGCCCTGCACGCGGCCGTCCGGGCGCACGGCGCGCTGCTGGTGATCGACGAGGCGCACGCGCTCGGCGTCGTCGGCGACGGCGGCCGGGGCGCCGCGCACGCGGCCGGGCTCGCCGGCGAACCCGACGTGGTCCTCACCCTCACCCTGTCGAAGTCGCTCGGCTCGCAGGGCGGCGCGGTGCTCGGCGCGCCGGAGGTGATCGACACGCTCGTCGACACCGGGCGGTCCTTCATCTTCGACACCGGGCTGAACCCGCCGGCCGCCGGCGCCGCGCTCGCCGCGCTGGACGTCCTCGAAGCCGAGCCGGGGCTGCCGGGCCGGGCGCGCGAGCGCGCGGCCCGGCTGGCGGACCTCGCGGCCGGTTCCGGCCTGGAGACCACCGACCCCGCCGCGGCCGTGGTCCCGGTGTTCCTGGGCGAGCCGCACGCCGCCGTCCGGGCCGCCGCGATCTGCGCTGAGCACGGTCTCCGCGTCGGATGCTTCCGTCCGCCGTCCGTCCCCAAGGGCCGCGCGTGCCTCCGCCTGACCGCCCGCGCCACCCTCGACGAGGCCGACCTCACACGCCTCCGGACGGCCCTGGCCGATGTTGCGTCGTCTACCGCCCGTAGTCTTCACACATAACATCGGGAGAACCCGTGATGAACGTGAGGAGATGCCGTGACGGAGGTCAGGGGCGGGCCCCGGCACGGGGGCGGATTCCAGCACGGGTACGACCGGACGGGGCTCGGCGACCTCGGTAAGCGCCACCCGAACCAGGCGCCCCGGATCCCCAAGTACTACAAGCTCAAAGAGCTGCTGGTCGAGCTCATCCAGTCGCTGCCGGCGGGCAGCCCGCTGCCGCCCGAGCGGACGCTCGCGGAGAAGTACGAGACGTCCCGCACCACCGTGCGCCAGGCCCTCGCCGAACTCGTCGTCGAAGGCCGCCTCCAGCGCATCCAGGGCAAGGGCACCTTCGTCGCCAAACCGAAGGTCGCGCAGGAGCTCCAGCTCGTCAGCTACACCGAGGACATGCGCCACCACGGCCTGCGCCCCGAGACCCGCATCCTGGAGGCCGGCTACGTCAGCGCCGACGAGCGCCTGGCCACCCTCCTCTGCATCCGCCCGGGCGGGCGCGTCCTGCGCGTCCACCGCCTCCGCCTCGCCGACGGCGAGCCGATGTCGATCGACACGTCCCACCTCCCGGCCCGCCGCTTCCCCGGCCTGCGTCGCGAGCTCCCCCGCCACAACTCCCTGTACGAGACGCTCGCCACGGCCTACGACGTCCACCTCACCGAGGCCGAGGAGACGATCGAGACCGTCCTGGCCACCCCGCACGACGCGCAGCTCCTGGGCGTGGACGTCGGCCTGCCGATGCTCCTGCTCTCCCGCCACGCCTTCGACACCACGGGCCAGCCGGTCGAGTGGGCCCAGTCCCTCTACCGAGGCGACCGCTACAAGTTCATCACCCGCCTCAGCCGCTGACCTCCGCGCGAGCCGGCCTTTCGACCACACTTTCGAAGGATCCGGCTACGCTGGGTGCACCCCTTCTCTACGATGACCGGGAGCAGATCGTGAGGGAGGAGTCACACGGCGTGAAGGTCCTGACAGAAGAAGAAGTGTCGCTGTTGCCCGATACCCCCTACAACCTGTGGGTCCGCGGCGACCTCGATGACTACGTCGACGCCCCCGAAGGATCCCGAGTCGAGGTCATCGGAGGGAAGGTCGTAGTGTCCCCGCCGCCGGGTTTCCCGCACAACACCATCGTGGGCGACATCAACTACGCACTGATCCGCGGCCACGTGCTCCAGCCCGGTTTCACCTGGAGGACCGACAGCGGGACAGGGATGTCGCTCGTCGGCGTCGGCGACGGATACGTCCCGGACCTGATGGTCATAGAGCAGGACGTGTACCTGGCCGCGCGGCGCGCGGGTGTGCGGACGCTGGTTCCGGACCAGGTCGAACTGGTCGTGGAGGTCACCTCCCGCAGCAACGCGAAGAACGACCGGCAGCCGACCGGGAAGCGCGGCAGCAACAAGTGGAACGGCTACGCCAGGGCCGAGATCCCGTACTACCTGCTGGTCGACCGCTCCCCGAAGGTCGCGCAAGCCATCCTGTACAGCATCCCGGACCAACCCCTAGGCGCATACCTGCACCAGGAAGCCTGGGACTTCGGCGACCCCATCCACCTCCCCGAGCCGTTCAACATCGACATAGACACCACAGAGTGGAAACCATGGGACGCCTGAGTGCCAGCGGGAGGCACCGGGAGCGGCTCCGGCCTAGAGGGTCTGGGTCAGGGCCTTGATGGGCATCTGGAGGTCGGTCAGGAGGTCCAGGTCCTTCTGGGCGGGGCGGCCGAGGGTGGTGAGGTAGTTGCCGACGATGATGGCGTTGATGCCGCCGAGCATGCCGTCGCGGGTGCCGAGGTCGCCGAGGGTGAGCTCGCGGCCTCCGGCGTAGCGGAGGATCGTGCGGGGCAGGGCGAGCCGGAACGCGGCGATCGTCTTCAGCGCCTCCGTGCCCTCGACCAGGGGGCGGTCGGCGAACGGGGTGCCGGGCCGGGGCGCGAGGAAGTTCAGCGGGACCTCGTCGGGCTCCAGTTCGGCGAGCTGCGCGGCGAACTCGGCGCGCTGCTCGATGGACTCGCCCATGCCGACGATGCCGCCGCAGCACACCTCCATGCCGGCGTCCTTGACCATGCGGAGGGTGTCCCAGCGCTCCTCCCACGTGTGGGTGGTGACCACGCTGGGGAAGTGGGAGCGGGCCGTCTCCAGGTTGTGGTTGTAGCGGTGGACGCCCATCGCGGCCAGCTCGTCCACCTGCTCCTGGGTGAGCATGCCGAGCGAGCACGCGATGTTGATCTCGACGGCGTCGTTGATCGCCTTGACGCCCTCGCGGACCTGGGCCATGAGCCGCTCGTCCGGGCCGCGGACGGCGGCGACGATGCAGAACTCGGTCGCGCCGGTCTTCGCGGTCTCCCGCGCCGCCTCGACCAGGTCCGGGATGTTCAGCCACACCGACCGGACCGGCGACTCGAACGTGCCGGACTGCGAGCAGAAGTGGCAGTCCTCCGGGCAGCCGCCCGTCTTCAGCGACACGATGCCCTCGACCTCGACCTCCGGGCCGCACCAGCGCATCCGGACGTCGTGGGCGAGCGCGAGCAGGTCCTGCAGCCGGTCGTCCGGCAGGGTCAGCGCCTCCAGGACCTGCTCCCGGGACAGGCCCCGGCCTTCCTCCAGCACCTGGCGGCGGGCGATATCGAGGATGTCGAGGATGTCGGTCACGTGTTCTCCTTGTCGGGGCCGAAGCGGTCGCGGAACGCGGCGGCGTCGAAGCCGCCGCCGAACGAGGGGGCCAGGCCGCGGTGCGCGACCGGCAGGAACTCCGCCGGGTCCAGGGCGCCCGCGCCCGCGGGCAGCGCGCCCGACAGCGGGCGGGCCGCGATGGTCTCCAGGTCGCGGATGTTGCTGCGCATGGCGAGGTCCGGGTCGTCCGGCCAGGCGCCGACCACCACCCCGGCGAGCTGCACGCCGCGGTGCGCCATCGCCTCCAGGGTGAGCGCGGTGTGGTTGAGGGTGCCGAGGTCCGGACGGGCCACCACGACGACGGCGGCGCCGAGCCAGCGCGCGAGGTCCGCGATCGTCGTCCCCTCGTCGTCGTAGCGGACGAGCAGCCCGCCCGCGCCCTCCACCAGCACCAGCCGGCGGGTCTCCGCGAGGTCCCGGACGCGCTCGGCCACGTCCGCCAGCCGGACGGGCGGGACCCCGGCCCGGCGCGCGGCGGCGGCCGGGGACAGCGGGTCGGGGAACCGCGCGAACTCGTGCACGTCGTCCAGGCCGGCGAGGCGCCGCACCTCGTCCAGGTCGCCGGGATCCGCGTCGCCGGCGCCCGTCTGGCCGGGCTTGACGACGGCGACCGACGCGCCGCGGGCGGCGGCGACCGTGGCCAGGGCCGCGGTCACGACGGTCTTCCCCACGCCCGTGCAGGTCCCGGAGACAACGAGAACGCTCACAACGCGGCACCCTAGCGCGGGGCCCTGACCTCGCCCGTCGCCGGACCCCTCACTTTTCCGGCACGGGCGGAACCCGGGGCGGCGGCGGGGCGTCCAACCGTCATGGCCGGTCCGCACACACGCTCCCACCGGACGCCGGCACTCGCCTGCGCGGCCCTCGCGGCCTGCGCGACGCTCATCGCGTGCGGGGACGGCTCCGGCACCGCCGGGCCCTCGCCCTCGTCACCCGGCGCCTCGTCCCCCGCCAAGGACTCCCCCGCCGGTGAGCAGCTCGTCCTCCGGCGGCGGCAGACCGGGGGCTTCGCGGGCCTCGGCGGCCCGGGAAGCGTCCCCGAGTTCTCCCTCTACTCCACCGGACGCGCCGTCGCCTCCTCCCAGGGCAGGCTGACCGAGTACCGCCTGAAGCCGGACGCGCTCCGGCGGCTCCTGGACGAGGCCCGCGCCGCCGGACTCGGCCGCTCGCACACGGTCGGCTCCGACCGGATCGCGGACGCGATCATCACCGTGGTCGGCATGGGCGACGCGACGACCCGGATCATCCAGCCCGAGTCGCAGGCCGGGCCGGAGGCGCGGTTCCTGAAGAGGCTCGACCCGGCCGGCTGGCCCGCGGCCGACCAGGCCGCCAAGCCCCGCCCGTACGCGCCGGAGAAGACGGCCGTCCTCGCCGGACCGACCACGGGCGGCGGCACGGTCAAGACCTGGCCGCTGAAGCCGCTCGGCAAGGGCGCCCAGGTGGCGGGCGCCATCTGCACGCTGGCCCCGCCGAAGAAGATCCCCGAGACCGGGCCCGATATCGCCTGGCGCAGCGAGGGCGAGACCTACTCGGTCCGCCTCCGTCCCCTGCTCCCGGGCGAGTTGTCCTGCCAGGACCTCGCCTGACCGGAACCGCCGCCCCCTGGGCAGCCAAGCGACCGCTTGTTACGGTGCGTGCATGAGCGCTCGGCACGGCGGTGACACGGCCATCGCGGAGATCCGCAGGCACGGCGTCGACACGATGTTCACCCTCTCGGGCGGGCACGTGTTCCCGCTCTACGACGGGGGCGTCGGCGAGGACGGCGCCAGGACCGCCGACGGCGCCGACCCGCGGATCGTGGACGTCCGGCACGAGCAGACGGCCGTGTTCGCGGCGGAGGCGACGGCCCGGCTCACCCGCCGCACCGGGCTCGCCGTCCTGACGGCCGGGCCGGGCGTCACCAACGGCGTCAGCGGGATCACCACGGCCTGGTTCAACGGGTCCCCCGTCGTCGTCCTCGGCGGCCGGGCCCCGCTCGGGCGGTGGGGCTCGGGCGCGCTCCAGGAGCTCGACCAGCCGCCGATCCTCGCCCCGGTCACCAAGCTCGCGACGACCGCCGGCGGGCCGGACACGCTCGCCGACGACGTGGCCCGCGCCTTCGCGACGGCCGCCGCGCCGCACCGCGGCCCCGTCTTCCTCGACGTCCACATGGACCACCTCTTCGGCCCCGCCGGGCGGGACGGCGCGCGGCGGCCGGCCGAGCCGCCGGAGCGGCCCGCCGACCCCGACGCGCTCGCCCGCATCGCCGGGCTGCTCAAGGCGGCGCGGCGGCCCGTCCTCGTCCTCGGCTCGGACGTGTGGATGGACGGCGCCGAGGAGGCCGCCCGCGCGTTCGCCGAGGAGCTGCGGCTTCCGGTGGTCGCCAACGGGCAGGGCCGCGGAGTCCTGCCGGCCGGGCACGAGCTGCTCGTCACCCGCGCGCGGGGTACCGCGTTCGGCGACGCCGACCTCGTCATCGTCGCGGGGACGCCGCTGGACTTCCGCCTCGGCTACGGCTCGTTCGGCGACGGGACCGCCAAGGTCGTGCACCTCGCGGACGCGCCGTCGGCCCTCGCCGCCCACGTCCGGCCGGCCGCGGCCGCCGCGGGCGACCTGTCGCTCGTCTTCGCGGGCCTGGCCGCCGCCTGCGCGAAGGCCGGCGTCTCCCCCGCCGCCCACGCGCCCTGGCGCGACGGCCTGCGCGACGCGACCTGCGCCGCCATCGCCGAGGACGTCGACCTGCTCACCTCCGACGCCGACCCGGTTCACCCCCTGCGCGTCTACGGGGAGCTGTCGAAGCTCCTCGACGACGACGCCGTGGTGATCGGGGACGGCGGCGACTTCGTCTCCTACGCGGGCAGGTACGTCGAGCCGCGGCGGCCCGGCGGCTGGCTCGACCCGGGGCCGTACGGGTGCCTCGGCACCGGCCTCGGCTACGCGATCGCGGCCCGCCTCGCCCGGCCGTCCGCCCAGGTCGTGCTGCTGCTCGGCGACGGCGCCGCGGGGCTGTCCCTGATGGACGCCGACAGCCTGGTCCGGCACGGCCTGCCGGTCGTGATGATCGTGGGCAACAACGGTTCCTGGGGGCTGGAGAAGCACCCGATGCGGATGCTCTACGGCTACGACGTGGCCGCCGACCTCCAGCCGCACTGCCGCTACGACGAGGTGGTCCGCGCGCTCGGCGGCGCCGGCGAGCTGGTCACCCGCCCGGACGAGGTCGGCCCGGCGCTGCGGCGCGCGTTCGACTCCGGCGTCCCGTACCTGGTGAACGTCGCGACCGATCCCGAGGTGTCCTACCCCCGCAGGACCACCGGTGTGTGACCGGGTACCGGCGTTCTAGGACGCGCTCTGCAGCGCGCCGTGCCGCGAGCAGCGGGCCGTCCAGCCGAGCGGCGTGACCTGGACGGTCATGCGGCGGCGGCAGTGCGCGCAGTAGCGGGGCGGCTCCATCTCGCGGGCCGCGCGGCAGGACGCGTGGGCGCCCTCGGCGGCGGGCTCGCCGCAGCGGTCGCAGTACACGGGCTCGTCTCGGGGCACGTCGCCACTCTACGACGGGCCGCCGGCGCGCATGCGCCCGACGATGCCGGTGTCGTAGGTGCCGGCCGCGAACCCGGGGGCGTCGAGCAGCTCGCGCAGGAAGGGCAGGTTCGTGGGCGGGCCCTCGATCCGGAACGCGTCGAGGGCGGCCCTGGCGCGGGCGAGCGCGTGACCGCGGTCGTCGCCGTGGACGGTCAGCTTGGCGATCAGGGGGTGGTAGTGCGGGGTGACGGTGGTGCCCTCGGCGTACCCGGCGTCGATGCGGATGCCGTCTCCGGCGGGCTCCTCCCACACCTTGATCTCGCCGGAGCCGGGGCGGAACTCCCGTGGGTCCTCGGCGTGGACGCGGAACGCGACGGCGTGGCCGCGCGGCGCCGCGTCCGTGAACGAGACGGGCCCGCCGGCGGCGATGCGGAACTGCTGCTCGACGAGGTCGATGCCGGTGACCGTCTCGGTGACGACGTGCCCGGACGGCAGCCGGGTGCTCATCTCCAGGAACGCGAAGTCCTGCGCGGCGGGGTCGACGAGGAACTCGACGCTGCCGGCGCCCCGGTAGCCGACGGTCTCGCCGGCGCGGACGGCGGCGGCCAGCAGGCGGTCGCGGAGGGCGGGGGCGACGCCCGGCGACGGCGTCTCCTCGACGATCTTCTGGTACCGGCGCTGGACGGAGCAGTCGCGCTCGCCGAGCGCGAGGACCGTGCCGTCCGCGAGGCCGAGGATCTGCACCTCGATGTGCAGCGCGCCCGGGACGTACCGTTCCAGGAGCACCGCGCCGTGCCCGAAGACGCGCTCGGCGGTGGCGCGGGCCGTCTCGTAGGCGGCGCGCAGGCCCGCGGGGTCGTGCGCGACGGCCAGGCCGAGGCCGCCGTCGCCCGCCGCGGGCTTCACCATCACGGGGTAGCCGATGCGCTCGGCCTCCTCGGCCGCGCTGCCGGCGTCGGGGACCGGTTCCCAGCCGGCGGGCCCGACGGGGACGCCCGCCTCCCGCATCAGGTTCCGGGAGTTGATCTTGTCGCTCATCCGGGCGATGGCGAGCGGCGGCGGGCCGACCCAGACCAGGCCCCCGCCGGTGACCTGCCGGGCGAACACGGCGTTCTCGGCTAGGACGCCGTCGCCGGGGTGGATCGCCTGCGCGTTCGTCCGGCGCGCGGCCTCCAGGATCGCGGCGGCGTTGAGGTAGCTGCGGGACGGGTCGGCGGGCCCGATCAGCACGGCCTCGTCGGCCTCCGCGACGAACGGCAGCCCCTCGTCGGCGTCGGAGTGCACCGCGATGGCCTTGAGCCCCATCGCGCGGGCGGTCCGCACGATCCGTCCGGCGATCTCCCCGCGGTTCGCCACGAGCACGGACTCGAACACTTGCGGACACCCCTAGCGCGCCAGACGACCCGATCGGCGCGAGCCTAGCGGAGACCCCGGGGCGGCGTGCTACGAGAGGCCGAACAGGCCGGCGTCCACGACGGCCCTGCCGAAGGGGCGGGCCATTTCGGCGAGGCGCTCGCAGCCGTCCTCGCCCAGGGCGGCGTAGGCGGGGAGCGCGAGCTCGTCGGTGCGGTCCTCGATGCGCTGGCGGAAGGCCTCGCCCTCGGGCGTGAGGGATTCGCCGTCGAGCAGGCCGCGCCCGCGGAGGCTCTCGGCGGTCGCCTCCCATTCCTCGGCGGGCCACGCGCGGGTCGACGTCAGGAACTTCTTGGGCATGGTGCCGGTGGCCACGTGCAGGACGAGGGCCTCGACGGGGGTGACGCCCTCCGCGGTGAGGACGGCGATGTGCCCGTCCCCGCGGAACTCGCGCAGGAGGGTCTGCGCCCACCAGAGCTGGAGGATCGGCTCGTCCGGCCAGGGCAGCGCCGCGTGCGCGGCGTAGAGGGGCCTGCCCTGGGCGTGGTCGCCGGCGGCCTCGGCGGCGCGGCGGGCCAGGGAGAGGGTCTCCTCCAGCCCGGGGAGCCGGTCGACGCCGGCGCGGCGGAGGGCCGCGGCGGCCGCGTCCGCCCGGGCGTCGAGCACCTGCTCGGGGGACGTCTTCTCCCAGGCGCCGGGAAGGGCCGCGCGGACGACCTCGGGGTTGAAGTTGTAGAACGTCGCGATGACGATCTCGGCGGAGGCGCGCCCGAAGGCCGCCGCGCGGGACGCGAAGTAGGCGGTCCGGGCGTCCAGGCCGAGGGCGGCGTACCGCTCCGGCGCCTCCGGCACGAAGTAGATCATCGAATGGACCGGTTCCAGCCGCCGCCATGCCTGCCGTGCCGCTCGCATCCGCCGCCTCCGTCTCTCGCCGGGAGCCCGGACGGCAGGAATGTACCGACCGGTCGGAATGCGAACCTAATTCTAGTCGTGCGCGGCCGTCAACCTCCGTGGTGGCAGCACTCCCCCATCCCGGCCGGCGACGCCTCGACCGGGGCCACCGGCTCCGGAGGGCGGTCGGCGCGGGGACGCAGCGAGAGGATCTCCGCGAGCACCGACAGCGCGATCTCGGGGGCGGTGCGGGCGCCGATGTCCAGCCCCGCCGGGGTGTGGACCCGCTCGCCGCCCTCCAGGTCCGCGGTCACCGCGGTGCCCCGCTTCCGGCTGGCGATCAGGCCGATATAGGGGACGCCGGCGTCCAGCGCGGCCTGGAGGACGGCCTCCTCGTCGCGTCCGTGGGTGGCGACCACGACCGCCGCCGCGTCCGGCGACGGCGGGTCGGCCGCCGTGGACGGGCGGGCGTCGAACCCGGCGACCCGTCCCACCTCGGTCAGCGCACGCGCGACCGGCCCGTCGCCGTAGACGTTCATCAGCGCGGGCGGGATCACCGCTTCGAGGAACACGTCGACCGTCCCGCCGGACAGGCACGGGTTGCTCACCGTCACCATCCCTTCCAGTGGCGGGGCGTCCGCGCCGGGGGTGATGCGCAGCAGGGTCGACCGGCCCGACCTGAGCAGTTCGAGCGCCTGGTCGCGCACCGCCGACTCGGCGCAGTGGCCGCCGACGAACCCCTCCATCGTCCCGTCCGGCAGGACGAGCGCCCGGTCGCCGGTCTTCGCGCTCGTCGGGCGCTCCGCCCGCACGACCGTGGCGAGGACGTACGGCGTCCGCTCGCCGCGCAGGCGCTCCGCCAGTTCCGCGTTCTCGATCATCAGGGGATCGCCAGGTCCGTGCGGAAGGGCCGCCCCTGGATGACGCGCCAGACGTTCGCCGGGGTGAGCGGCATGTCGGCGTGCCGGACGCCGTAGGGCGCGAGCGCGTCCACGACCGCGTTGACGATCGCGGCGGGCGAGCCGACGGTCGCGGACTCGCCGACGCCCTTCGCGCCGAGCGGATGGTGCGGCGAGGGCGTGACGGTCTCGCCGAGCTCCCACGACGGGCACTCCATCGACGTGGGCAGCAGGTAGTCCATGAACGAGGCGCCGAGGTGGTTGCCGTCCTCGTCGAACGCCATGACCTGCATGAGCGCCATCCCGACGCCGTCGGCGAGCCCGCCGTGCACCTGCCCCTCGACGATCATCGGGTTGATCCGGACGCCGCAGTCGTCGACCGCGACGAACCGGCGGACGGTGACCTTGCCCGTGCCGGGGTCGACGTCCACGACCGCGATGTAGGCGCCGAACGGGTAGGTGAGGTTGGGCGGGTTGTAGACGGTCGTCGCGTCGAGATGCCCCTCGACCCCCTCCGGGAGTTCGAGGCTGCCGTGCGCGGCCATCGCGATCTCCTGGATGGTCGCCCCGGACGACGGGTCGCCGCGCACGTTCCAGCGCCCCGGCGTCCACTCCAGGTCCTCGGGGGCGGCCTCCAGCATCGCTCCCGCGACGATCCGGGCCCGCTCGCGCACCTTCCGCGCGACGACCGCCGTCGCCGCGCCGGACACGGGCGTCGACCGCGACCCGTAGGTGCCGAGGCCGAACGGCGTCTGGTCGGTGTCGCCGTGGACGACCTCGACGTCCTCCACCGGCATACCGAGTTCCTGCGCCACGATCTGCGCGAACGTCGTCTCGTGCCCCTGCCCCTGCGTCTGGACGGAGATGCGCAGCACCGCCTTCCCGGTCGGGTGGACGCGCAGCTCGGCGCCGTCGGCCATGCCGAGCCCGAGGATGTCCATGTGCTTGCGCGGCCCGGCGCCGACCGCCTCGGTGAAGAAGCTGATGCCGATGCCCATCAGCGGGCCGTCGCCCCGCTCGCGCCGGTCGGCCTGCTCGGCGCGCAGCTTGTCGTACCCGGCGATGTCCAGGGCCTTGCGCAGGGTGCGCGGGTAGTCGCCGGAGTCGTACTCCCAGCCGGTGGCCGTCGAGTACGGGAACTGCTCGGAGCGCAGCAGGTTGCGCAGCCGCAGCTCCGCCGGGTCGATGTCCAGCTCGGCGGCCAGCACGTCGATCATCCGCTCGACCAGGTAGGCGGCCTCGGTGATGCGGAACGAGCAGGCGTAGGCGACGCCGCCGGGCGCCTTGTTGGTGTAGACGCCGGTGACGGCGCAGTGCGCGGCCTCGATGTCGTAGGAGCCGGTGAACACGTGGAAGAACCCGGCCGGGAACTTGGTCGGCTGGGCGGTGCCGTTGAAGGCGCCGTGGTCGGCGAGCACCTTCACGCGCAGGCCGCGGATGCGCCCGTCCCGCGTCGCGGCGATCTCACCCCGCATGTGGTAGTCGCGGGCGAAGGAGGTCGTCATCAGGTTCTCCGACCGGTCCTCCATCCACTTGACCGGACGCCCGGTGACGATCGAGCCGACGATGGCGCACACGTAGCCCGGGTAGATGCCGACCTTGTTGCCGAAGCCGCCGCCGATGTCGGGCGAGACGACCCGGATCTTGTGCTCGGGCAGCCCGGCGACGAGCGCGTAGACGGTGCGGTGGGCGTGCGGGGCCTGGGTGGTGGTGTGGACGGTGAGCTTGCCGGTCACCCTGTCCATGTCCGCGACGATCCCGCACGTCTCCAGCGGCGCCGGATGGACCCGCGGGTAGAGGACGTCCTGGGCGACGACCACCTCGGCCCCGTCGAAGACGCGGGCGGCCTCGTCCGCGTCCCCGGCCTCCCAGTCGAAGATGCGGTTGCCGGTGCGCCCCTCCACGTCGTCGCGGATCAGCGGGGCGTCCTCGTCCAGTGCCCGGCGGGCGTCGATCACCGGGGGCAGGGCCTCGTAGTCGACGTCGATGAGCTCCAGCGCGTCCCGCGCCGCGTAGTGCGACTCGGCGACGACGAACGCGACCTCCTGGCCCTGGAACCGCACCTTGTCGGTGGCGAGGACCGCCTGCACGTCGCCGGACAGGGTCGGCATCCACGCGAGGTTCAGGCCGGCCAGCGTCTCGCCGGTGATCACGGCCCTGACCTGCGGGTGCGCCTCCGCCGCCGTGGTGTCGACGGAGACGAGCCGGGCGTGCGCGTGCGGGCTGCGCAGCACCGCCCCGTAGAGCATCCCCGGCAGTTTGATGTCGTCGACGTAGGTGCCCTTGCCGCGGATGAACCGGGCGTCCTCCTTGCGCGGCACCCTGCCGAACCCGCGGTGCCCGTTCTCGCTCGTGACCTGGCTCATGACGTCACTTCCCGGGAGGAGTGCTCGGCGGCCCAGCGGACGGACCGGACGATGTTCTCGTAGCCGGTGCACCGGCAGATCTGGCCCGACACCGCCTCGCGGATCTCCGCCTCGGTCGGGTCGGTGTTGTGGTCGAGGAGCCACCGCGACGTCATCAGCATCCCCGGCGTGCAGAACCCGCACTGGAGGCCGTGGCACTCGCTGAAGCCCCTCTGGACGGGGTCCAGCTCCCCGTCCCGCTCCAGGCCCTCCACGGTGCGGACCTCCTTGCCGGACGCCATCACCGCCAGGACCGTGCACGACTTCACCGGCACCCCGTCCAGCCACACGACGCAGGCGCCGCAGTTGGACGTGTCGCAGCCCCAGTGCGTCCCGGTGAGGTCCAGTTCGTCCCGCAGGAAGTGGACGAGCAGCATCCGCGGCTCGACGTCGCGGGTGTACGGCTGCCCGTTGACCGTCACGGTGATGTTCACGGCAGGCACCTCTCGTAGGCGCGGCGCAGCGCGCGGGTGGTCAGCTCCCCGGCCAGGTGGCGCTTGTAGTCGGCGGGTCCCCGCTGGTCGGACCCGGGGTCGCAGTGCTCGGCGGCCACCCGTCCCGCCTCGGCGAAGACCTCCTCGGACGGGACGGCGCCGCGCAGCACGTCCTCCGCCTCCGCGGCGGTGAAGTGCTCCGCCCGTACCACCGTCAGGCCGATCCCGGCCTCGGCGATCCGCCCGTCCGCCAGCCTCAGCACGGCGCCCGCGGCGGCGAGCGGCCAGTCCCCGACCCGCCGCTCGACCTTGACGTAGGCGCTTGACCCTCCGGGGCGGATCGGCACCCTCAGCTCCGTCAGCAGCTCGCCCGGCTCCACGACCGTCTCGTACGGGCCGGTGTGGAACTCCCGGACCGGCACCACGCGCTCCCCGCCCGGCCCGCGGATCACCGCCGACGCCCGGAGCGCGGCGAACGCCGCCGCCAGGTCCTCGGACGGGTCGGCCTGGCACAGCGAGCCGCCGACCGTCCCCCGGTTGCGCACCACCGGGTCGGCGATCACCCGTTCCGCGTCGTGCAGGATCGGGAAGTGCTCCCCCGCGACGGCGGAGGCCAGCAGCTCGGCGTGCCGGACGAGCGCGCCCACGCACAGGGCGTCGCCCTCGATCCGGATGCGGGCCAGCTCCGCCACGTCGTTGATGTCGACCAGGGCCTCGGGCTGCGCCAGGCGCAGCTTCATCATCGGGAGCAGGCTGTGGCCGCCCGCCAGCACCCTCGCATCGTCGCCGTGGCGCGCCAGCAGCGCCAGCGCCTCCTCGACGGTCGTCGCCTTCGCGTACTCGAAGTTCGCGGGAACCTGCACGGCGTCCCCCTCGGAGTAAGGATGTGACGGAATTCTCACTCCGCCTCGCGAACAGGGACAACAGGCGAATAAGCGAAGGGTTAACGCGGGCCGCCCGGAGGGCCAGACTGGGCGGTATGACGCTGACGCAGCTCGGCGCGTTCGTCCTCGTCGCCCGGCTCGGCTCGGTGAAGGAGGCGGCGCGGGCGCTGAACGTGAGCGAGCCCGCCGTGTCGCAGGCGCTGGCCGCGCTGCGCCAGCACCTGGGCGACCCGCTGCTGGTCCGCGGGCCCGGCGGGATGACGCTGACCGAGGGCGGGGCGCGCCTGCTGCCGATCGCGTCGCAGATGGTGGTGCTCGGCGCGGAGGCGGAGGGCGCGGTCCGCGCGGCCCGCGGCGCGCCCGAGGCGCTGCGGGTCGTCGCCGTCCCCGCCATCGCCGAGTTCGTCGCGACCCCGCTGCTGGACGCGTTCGCCGCCCGCTCGTCCCGCCCCGTCGAGGGCAGCGCGGGCGTCGTCGCCGGACGCGAGATGCCCGTCCTGCTGCACAACCGCCTCGCCGACGTCGCCCTCGGCCCCCATCTCGCCGACGACCCGGGCCTCGTCAGCGAGCCCGTCTACCGCACCGCCCTGGTCGCCGTGGGCGGCGGCGCCGCGGGCACGGTCCCCGCACCGCGCCCGCTGTGGCTGGTCGACCCGTCCGGCACCGACCCGGGCAGCGAGACCGCGCGGCTGCTGCGCCGGCTGAAGGTGCCCGAGGACAGGATCCGGGTCTACCCCAACCAGACCGCGGCCTGGGCCGCCGCCGCGGACGGCGACGGCCTCGCGATCGCCCTCGCCCATCTTGTCGCGCCGCGCGTCCAGCGCGGCGAGCTGCACGTCATCGCGACCCCCGCGACCCCGCTGGAGATCCGCTGGCACGCCACGACGCTGGCGCCGGACCGCCGCCCGCCGCTCGCCGGGGTGTTCCGCCGGTTCCTGGCGACCGCGGAGGCGCTGCACCTCATGCGCTCGCCGGGCTCGGGCGTGCCGCCGTCCCGCTTCCGCCCGCCGGTCTACGTGACCATCTGGAGCTGACCGGGGCCGCACCTCGGTGCGGCCCCGGTCAGGGCCTCAGCCGGCCGCGATGACGGTCTCGGCGACCGCCGGCGGGACCTCGGCGTAGGCGGCGAACCGCATGGTGAACACGCCGCGGCCCGACGTCGCCCCGCGCAGGTGCCCGACGTAGCCGAACATCTCCGCCAGCGGGACGAGGGCCTCGACGGTCCACGCGCCCGCGCGCTCGCCCGTCCCCTCGATCCGGCCCCGGCGGGCGTTGAGGTCGCCGATCACCGCGCCCAGGTACTCCTCGGGGGTGGTGACCTCGACGGCCATCACCGGTTCGAGCAGCACCGGGGACGCGCGCCGGACCGCCTCCCGGAACGCCAGCGAACCGGCGATCTTGAAGGCGAGCTCGGACGAGTCGACCGGGTGGAAGTCGCCGTCCAGCAGGGTGACGCGCACGCCGGTCATCTCGTGCCCGGCGAGCACGCCGGTCTGCATCGCCTCCTGGCAGCCCGCGTCCACGGACGGGATGAACTCCTTCGGGATCCGCCCGCCGGTGACCCGGTTGACGAACTCGTACCCGTCCTCGATGGGCTCGACGGAGATCTGCACCTTCGCGTACTGGCCCTTGCCTCCCGACTGCTTGCGGTGCGTCAGGTCGACCCGCTCCACCGCCCGGCGGACGGTCTCGCGGTAGGCGACCCGCGGGCGGCCGACGTTGGCCTCGACGCCGTACTCCTCCTTCATGCGGTCGATGAGGATCTCCAGGTGGAGCTCGCCCATGCCGCCGATGACGGTCTGCCCGTCCTCGTCGTGGACCTGGAACGACGGGTCCTCCTCCGAGAGCCGCTGGACGGCGGCGCCCAGCCGTTCCACGTCGGCCTTGGACCTCGGCTCGATCGCGACCTCGATCACCGGGGCCGGGAAGTCCATGGACTCCAGGACGACCGGGTGGGCGCCGTCGCACAGCGTCTCGCCGGTGGTGGTCTGCTTCAGGCCCATCACGGCGACGATGTCGCCCGCCCCGGCCGAGGCGATCTCCTCCCGCGCGTCCGCGTGCATCCGGTAGATCTTGCCGATCCGCTCCTTGCGCTCCTTCACGCTGTTCAGCACCTGCGCGCCACCACGAGGCGCCCGGAATAGATCCGGACGAACGTGAGCCGGCCCAGGTGCCGGTCGGCCATGATCTTGAAGGCGAGCGCGGCCAGCGGCCTGTCGTCCGACACGTCCTGCACGTCCAGCGGCGACGGCAGGTACCGCACGACCGCGTCGAGCAGGGGCTGGACGCCCTTGTTCCTGAACGCGCTCCCGCAGAGCACCGGGGTGACGGCGGACGCGACCGTGAGCCGCCGGACGGCCGCGTGCAGCTGCTCCTCGGACGGCTCCGCGCCGGCCAGGTACAGCTCCATGGCCTCCTCGTCGTGCTCGGCGACCGTCTCGATGAGCGCGGCCCGCCACCGGCGGACGTCCTCGGCCATGCCCGGCGGGACGCCGGTGACCGCGTAGTCCCCGTCCGACCAGACGTGGGCGCGCTCGGAGACGAGGTCGACGACCCCGGCGAACTCGCCCTCTGCGCCGATCGGCAGCTGCATGACCAGCGGGACGGCGCCGAGCCGTTCCCTGATCATGCCGACGCAGCGCAGGTGGTCCGCGCCCGCCCGGTCGAGTTTGTTGACGAAGCAGATCCGCGGCACGCCGTACCGGTCGGCCTGGCGCCACACCGTCTCCGACTGCGGCTCGACGCCCGCGACGCCGTCGAAGACGGCCACGGCGCCGTCGAGCACGCGCAGGCAGCGCTCGACCTCGATGGTGAAGTCGACGTGGCCCGGCGTGTCGATCAGGTTGATCGTATGGCCGTCCCAGTGGCAGGTCGTGGCCGCGGACGTGATGGTGATGCCCTTGTCGCGCTCCTGCTTCATGAAGTCCAGCGCCGTGTTGCCGTGGTGGACCTCGCCGATGCGGTGCGACACGCCGGTGAAGAAGAGGATGCGCTCGGCGGTCGTCGTCTTCCCGGCGTCGATGTGCGCCATGATCCCGATGTTGCGGACCTTGGTCAGAGCAAGGGTCGTGGTTGTCATCGGGGATCCTCCTCTTCTCTCTGATGACGACCGCCGCCGGGCAAGATCGCCTGTGCGGCACCGTGACCGTAACGGCCGGACGAGGAGGACCGCGAAGGGTTTTCCGCTTCCTGGCTCGTCCGCAGTGCTCCGGCCTTCAGGCCGGGGGTGAAGCGGACCGTCCCGCGTAGCGGGGCAGGGAAAGACGATCCGCCGCCAGGCGGATCGTCGTCCGGGTGGGCTCAGACGGGGCGGTTCTGCTGCTCGATGTACTGGCGCAGGACGGTGATCGCAGCGCCGCCCACACTCCCGGCGAAGTAGGAGCCCGACCACAGCTTGTTCGCCCGATAGTAGTGGCGGGCCAGCTCGGGGAACTCCTGTCGCAGCCGCCGGGAGGACACCCCTTTCAGCGAGTTGACCAGCCGGGACAGGGCGACCTTCGGCGGGAAGTGCACCAGCAGGTGGACGTGGTTGCTCTCGCCGTTGAACTCCGCCAGCTCGCACTCGAAGTCAGCGCACACGTCCCGCATGATCTGCTCCATGCGCTCCAGATGGGTACCGGTGAACACCCGATGCCGGAACCTGGTGACGAAAACCAAGTGAGCGTGCAGAGCAAAAACACAATGTCTACCTGTTCTGATGTCTCCATACTCGGCCATAAACCAACGATAGGATCATGATGTGCAGCTCCGGTACAACTTCCGCCTCTACCCGACCGCCGGCCAGCGCCAAGCGCTGGCCAATGCCTTCGGGTGTGCCCGGGTGGTGTTCAACGACGCCCTTCGCGCACGGCAGGAAGCGCACGCGGCCGGGCTGGCGTACATCTCCGACGGCGAGCTGTCCAAGCAAGTCATCACCGAGGCGAAGAAGACCGGCCAGCGGGCATGGCTGGGCGAGGTCTCGGCCGTCGTCCTCCAGCAGGCCCTGGCGGACCTGAACACCGCCTACCGCAACTTCTTCAACTCGATCACCGGCAAACGGAAGGCAAAGGTCGCCCCGCCCCGGTTCCGGTCCAAGAGCGACCGGCGGCAGGCGATCCGCTTCACCAGGAACGCCCGGTTCCAGGTCACGGCGGGCGGGAAGCTGCGCCTGCCGAAGATCGGCGATGTTACGGTGCGGTGGTCACGCCGCCTGCCGTCCGAGCCGTCCAGCGTGACGGTGGTCAAGGACGCGGCGGGCCGGTATTTCGCCTCGTTCGTGGTCGAGACCAGCGGCGAGCCGCTGCCCGAGACCGCCGCCGAGGTCGGCATCGACCTGGGGCTCACCCACTTCGCGGTCCTCTCGGACGGCCGCAAGATCGACAACCCGCGTTTCTTGCGCCGCGCCGAACGCCGGTTGAAGAAAGCCCAGCAGGCGCTCAGCAGGAAAGCACAAGGGTCGAACAACCGGAAGAAGGCCATCGTCAAGGTCGCCCGTGCCCATGCGGGGGTGGCCGATGCGCGCCGGGACTTCGCGCACAAGCTCTCCACCCGGATCATCCGCGAGAACCAAGCGGTGTACGTGGAGGACCTGTCGGTGAAGGGCCTGGCCCGCACCCGGCTGGCCAAGAGTGTGCACGACGCCGGATGGTCGGCGTTGGTGAACATGCTGGAGTACAAGGCCGACCGGTACGGCCGGACCCTGATGAAGGTGGACCGCTGGTTCCCCAGCTCGAAGCTCTGCTCGGCGTGCGGGGCGGTCGCCGAGTCCATGCCGCTGAATGTCCGGTCGTGGGCCTGCCCGTGCGGGGCGGTCCACGACCGGGACGTCAACGCCGCCCGCAACATCCTCGCCGCCGGACGGGCGGAGAGGCCAAACGCCTGCGGAGGGACCGTAAGACCCGCCGCCTAGCGGAGGGCAGGACCCGGTGAAACAGGAAGCCACAGAGGTGCCGCACGCGCGGCACGGGCTGAATCCCCGGCCTTCAGGCCGGGGAGCGCGTCAAGGGGCTATCTCGCGGAGCGTTTCGATGACGCTGCGGAGGTGGGCGCGGGCCGCCTCCTCGGCGGCGGCGGGGTCGCGGGCGGCGACGGCGTCGATGATGTCCAGGTGCTGCGGGAGCGAGACCTGGGGCCGGCCGGGGTGCATGGCCAGCCGGAACTGGTGCCGGACGTTCTGGGCGCGCAGCCGCTCAAGCACCTGCGACGCCGTCGCCTGGCCGCTGATCTCGCGGACGCGGCTGTGCAGCCGCTCGTTGAGCCGGGAGTAGCCGAGCACGTCGCCGGACGAGACCGCGGTCCGCATCGCCTCGCCGATCTCCTGGAGCGAGGCTACGTCGGCCGGGGCGGCGCGCTCGGCGGCCTTGGCGGCGCACAGCCCCTCGATCACCATCCGCACCTCGGAGATCTCCACGGCCTCCTCCAGCGACACGGCGCGGACGCGGGCGCCGCGGTTCTGGACGCGCTCGATCAGGCCCTCGTTGGCGAGCTCGACGAGCGCCGCCCGCACGCCGGCGCGGCTCGCGGCGAACCGCTCGGACAGGTCGGCCTCGATCAGCCGCTGGTTCGGGACGAACTCGCCGCTCAGGATCGCCTCGCGGATCCCGGCCACCACGTCGCTCACGGAGTCCCCCAGATTGTCGCCAATTTTGTCGCTGATCTAGGGTATCCGGTGACGCAAGTGCAGGTCGCGAGGGAGGCACGCATGACGGTCATCGCCGTACTGGGGCTCGGTGAGGCGGGGGGCGCGATCGCGCGCGACCTCGTGGCGGCGGGTGCGGTCGTGCGCGGCTACGACCCGCTCGTCGCGGCGTCCGGTGGGATCGTCCCGGCCGGGAGCGAGGCGCAGGCCGCGGCCGGCTCCGACCTCGTGCTGAGCGTCAACAGCGCGCACGACGCGGCCGCGGCGTTCAAGGCCGGGATCGGCGGGGTCGAGGACGGCGCCGTCTGGGCCGACCTGAACACCGGGTCGCCGGGCCTGAAGCGGGAGCTGGACGGCATCGCCCGGCAGGGCGGCGTCCCGTTCGCGGACGTCGCGATCATGGCACCGGTGCCCGGACGGGGGCTGCGCACCCCGATGCTGGCCGCCGGGGACGGCGCGGCCCGCGTCGCCGCCCTGCTCGGCCCGCTCGGCGCCCGCGTCGAGGTGATGGACGCCGAGGCCGGCGAGGCCGCGGGCCGCAAGCTGCTCCGCAGCGTCTTCTTCAAGGGGCTGGCCGGGTCGGTCGTCGAGGCGCTGGAGGCGGCGCGGGCGGCCGGCTGCGAGGACTGGCTGCGCGGCAACATCGTCGAGGAGCTGGCCGCGGCCGGCGAGCACACCGTGGACCGGCTCGTCGACGGGACCTACAAGCACGCCGTCCGCCGCGCCGCCGAGATGGAGGCCGCGGCGACCATGCTGGACGAGCTCGACGTCCCGCCCACCATGGCCGCCGCCAGCCGCGACCTGCTCAGGCGCCTGTCCGGCTGACCGGCCGGCCCCGCCGGTCATGATGTGCCGTGCTTGATGCGTCCCCGGGGCGGCACTGCTCGACCGCGACATGGATCATCAGGTTGTCGCCCGGCCACGACAGCACCGTCACCGCCGTCCCGGCGATCCGCGAGCCGAGGTGCACCGGGCGGATGGACGGGCCGAGGCAGCCCCCGTGGCCAGGGCGATCGCGCCGGCGGCGCGCCACACGAAGTCGCCCGCGTGGGCGCTGACGACGAGGAGGGGACTGGAGGGGGCAGTAGTACTCATGCCCCACCCTCAGCCTTGTAACCCAGATTATCAACAATCCTGCGTACATTAGCGGCGCCGAGACGGTCGCGGCGCAGGCACGGCGCGGGCGCACGAAAAGTCACCGCGCGGCCCGCCGGGGGAATCGGGCCGCGCGGTGACCGGTCTCGGGCTCAGCCCCTGGCGGGGGCGAGCGAGGCGACGGCCTCGGCGGTGAGCTTCGCGGCGCGCTCCCGCTGCGGGAACCGGCCGACGTCGATGCGGGCGACCTCCCTGGCCGTCCGGTAGTCGACGACGGAGACCTGGTCCTCCTCGGCGAGCGAGACGAAGCAGTCGTGACCGTTCGGGCTGGTCTGCGTCCAGTACGGCAGCGCGTCGGTCGGGTAGTGGACGGTTCCGGCCGTCGTCAGGCCCGGACGGGACACGATGGAGACGTAGTCGTCGATCGTCCCCGCCACGCACAGCCTGGACTCGTCGGGGTTCATGGCCATGCCGTGGTGCGCGGAGTTCTGCGGGTAGTCGTCCGGCTTCATCCGAGCGGCCTTGTCGCTGAACGGCATCTGCACCGTCCGCTTGATCCGGCCGGCGGTCAGGTCGTACTCGACGAACCCGTTGAGGTAGGACAGCTGCGCGTACATCGTCTTGTTGTCGCGGGTGAACACGGCCGGTCGGATCCCGTACTCGAAGGTGTAGGTGCGCAGCGGCCGGAACGTCGCCGCGTCGACCGCGGTGACGGCCTTCGACCCCTTCAGCACGTTGAGGGCCTTCGGCAGCGACGTGATGCCGATGCTGGAGTTGTAGACGATCCTGCCGTCCGGCGAGTAGTCGTTGGCGTGCGGGTAGGTGCCGGTGGCGAAGGTCGTCTCCAGCTCGCCGGTCGCGGTCTTGATGACCTCGGCCTTGCTCGCCGTGGTGGCGGAGACGATGAACCGCGTCCCGTCCGGCGACAGCGAAGCGTGGTCGGCCTTGAAGCCCTCGGTCTTGCGCCGCCACAGCATCCGCTTCGAGGCGATGTCGAACGCGACGGCGTCCGACAGGGCGCCCCGGGAGACGTAGATGGTCTTCCCGTCCGGGGAGACGGCCATGTCGTCGACGAGCTTGCGGTAGCCCTGCGCCGCGTTGACGGCCTCGTACCCGATGCGCTCCACCGGCGTCATGGCGTCCAGGCGCTCCTGGAGGTCGGGGACGACGTTGATGGAGCCGAGGTTGGCGTAGGTGGCGGTGTCGATGAAGCTGACGGTGCCGCCCTGGCCGTTGCCGACGGCCATCACGTCCCGGAGCGGCCCGGCCGCCCGCGCGGGGAGGGCACCGTTGATCGCCGTCACCGCGAGGACGGCGGCGGCCAGCAGCGCGGTACCTCGTCGGAGACTTCGGGAAGGCATCGCGTCCTCCTGGAGGGGGTGGGTCTCCGGTGTGAAAACGGTCGTGTTCGAACCGTGGTTACTGGACAGTAAGACAGGGTGATGTGTCGCACAAGACCCATTTGCGGGAAAATGCGGTCCAGCGAGCGGAGGGAGCGACGTGGCGGGCAGGCGCGCGACACCGACCGGCAGGTACGGCGGCCGGACCGCCGCCGAGCGCCGCGCCGAGCGCCGCCGCCGGTTCCTGGACGCCGGCCTGGAGATGTTCGGCCGCGGCCCCGGCTACCGGGGCACCACGGTCGCGGCGCTCAGCGAGACGGCCGGGCTGTCCACCCGCCAGTTCTACGAGGAGTTCCGCACCCTGGAGGACCTCCTCGCAGACCTGCACCTCGAAGTGAACGACGCCGCCGAGCGCGACGTCCTCGCCGCGCTCCCGTCCGTCGAGGGCCTCGAACTGGCCGAGCGCACCGCCCGCCTCTTCCGCGCCTACGCCGCCGGCATCACCGGCGACCGCGCCCGGATCCGCATCGCCTTCGTCGAGATCGTCGGCGTCAGCCCGCGGATGGACCGCCAGCGCCTCACCCGGCGCGCCCGCTGGGTCGACTTCATCTGCGCCGAGGCGGCCGCGGCCGCCGCGCGCGGCGAGATCCCCGACCGCGACTACCGGATCGCCGCCACCGCCTTCATCGGCAGCATCAACGGCCTCCTGCACGACTGGAGCGCCGGCTGGGTGGACGCCACCCTCGACGAGGTCATCGACGAGCTCGTCCTCATGCTCCTCGGCCGTCTTCACGCTCCGGACCGTCCGGCGGGATCGACGGACGCCGGCCGGGCGCCGGGGTGAAGAGCCCGAGCCTGGCGCCGGTCGGGTCGATGAGGATGGAGAAGCGGCCCGGCCCGACCTCGGTCGGCCCGAGCAGGACCCGGGCGCCGAGATCGGCGGCCTTCGCCGTGGCCGCGGGGCAGTCGGTCACCCAGAAGTAGGGGACCCAGTGGGCGCCGAAGCCCGGCGGGAAGCGGTCGTCGAGCTGGACCATGCCGCCCAGGGACCAGTCGCCGACCCTCCAGTTGGTGTAGGGGGCGGCGCCGGCGATGTACTGGCGCTCGACCGCGTCCCATCCGAAGACCTTGCCGTAGAAGCGCCTCGCCTCCTCGACGTCCTCGCAGGCCAGCTCCACCCAGCACCGGGCGGCCGGTTCGTCGACCACGCCGGCGCCCACCGCCCGGTCGAACGGGAGCCACAGCGCGAACTCGGCGCCCTGGGAGTCCATGCAGACCGCGAAGCGGCCCAGATGCGCGACGTCCGAGGGGTCCACCAGCACCTGCCCGCCCTCGGCCTCCACGACGGCGATGGTCGCCTCGATGTCGTCGCTGCGGATGAAGCAGGTCCAGGACGGAGGCTGGGTGTCGTCGGCGAGTTCCTGCATTCCGGCGACCTCCGGCCCGCCGATGTCGCCGAGGGTGAACATGAGGTAGTCGGTCCGCCCCGGGATGGTCAGCTCGTAGACGCACCAGCCGAACAGTCCGCGGTAGAACCGCTCGGACGCCTCCACGTCCGGGGTTCCCAGGTCGGTCCACGCCGGAAAGCCGGGAGGGATGAAGGTCACCTCGGGCATCGCCGGTCCCGTACAGCTCGCATGACGTCCACGCTAGGGACGCCTGCGCCATCGACGGTTTCCGGAAATGCCAAGATCGTCCCAACATTTCGGGCAGGTCAGACACTTACCACCGTCTGGAGGAGGCCCCAGACGAAATGGGCGACATAGGTGGTCCCGTCCGGTGCGGTGAGGGTCGCGTGCCAGCGGCTCGGGGCGTCGCCGTCCTGGTGCGCCACGGCCCCGAACCGCTCGTCGAGGTCACCGACCACGCAGGACCACGGGACGAGATCGTCCACGGTCTCCAGCCGCGGCACCGGGGCGCCCTCGTCCCGGACGAGCCACTCGTGCGCGACCGTCCCGTCCGGGGCCATGAGGATCTCGAAGCGCAGGCCCGGCCAGAGCGGGAACGGCGGCCACCACGCCACCTCGCAGACGACGTCCCCGATCCGGCGCTCCGCGGCGGTCGCGGGCCCGAGGACGGCCTCGTAGCGGCGGCGCCCGCGCGGGAACGTCCGGGACCGGACGATGCGCTGCCAGCGCGCGTTGACCTCCCGCATCTCGGTGCGGTCCGCGCCGAGCGAGCGCATCGCGTCCTCGACTAGCTCCGGCTGATAGTCGGCCATCCGGCGCAGCAGCACGAGCTGGAACTCCCGCCGCGCGAAGCCCTTCACCCCGGTGTCAGGACCTGCCGGCGCCGATGGCCTTGGCGATGGCGGGCCAGCTGCGCTGCAGCTCGACGCGCCAGTACTTCCAGTTGTGCATCCCCGGCCCGTACAGGTGCGACGTGACGGGGACGCCCGCCCGCTTGGCGGCGGCGACGAAGTTCTCGTTCATCGTCCCGGCGAGCTGCTCGCCGATCCGCCCCGCGTCGTGCGGCGGCGTGTCGGGCTTGTCGTGGGGGCCGGGCTGGCCGTTGCCGGACGAGACGTAGACGCCGACACCCTTCAGCTTGGCCACGTTCACGGTCGCGTCGTGCGCCTGCCAGTTCGCCCGCGCGCTGATCGGGTCGCCCCAGATGGCGGTGCCCGCCTCGCGGTTCATCGACGTCAGGATGATCGGCATACCGGGGGCGGTGATGTTCAGGGCGCCGCTGTAGGACGCGGCGTACTTGAAGATGCGGTGCCGCTCGGCGTAGGTGATCGCTCCCTGCCCGCCGGACGACAGGCCGATCGCGGCGCGCACCGACCCCGCGTGGAAATTGCGCTCCATCAGCGGGATGACCTCGCGGATGTGGAAGGTCTCCCACTCGGGGATGCCGCCCTTGCCGCCGTTGTACCAGTTGGTGTACGAGCCGTTCCAGCCGCCCTCGGGCATCACGACCATCGCGTTGTAGGGCCCGACGACCTGCTCGATGTTGGAGTCCTTCGTCCACGACGTGTAGTTGTTGTTGCCGCCGTGGTAGGCGTACACGACCGGCCACGTCTTGGTGGTGCTGGACTTCCAGCTCTTCGGCACCATCACGCGGGTCTTCACCTGCGCGCCCAGCGCGGGCGAGGCGATCGTGACGTCGAAGATCCGCGAGGCGACCTTCTTCACGCCGGTGATGGTGGCGCCGTCGGGCGCCTTGGCGTACTTGCCCGACCCGGCGCCGGGCGGCAGGTGCGGCTTCTTGCCGTGGCTGCCGGTGTTCGAGTCGGGGTCGGTGGGGCTCGGCGACCCGCCGCCGGTGCCGAAGGGGTTGCTGTTCAGCGGGACGTTCGGGAGCTTCGGGGCCTTCGGCGACGTGGTCGGGGACGCCGAGCCGGGCGCGGACGGCTGCGTGGCGGGCCCGAACGACGGAATGGGCTTGCCGTTCCCGGAAGCCTCCGACCTGCCCTTCGGCACGCCGACCCCGGCCTGCGCGAGCCCGACCATGACCGCGGGCAGCAGCACGGCCGCCGCCGCGGTGCCCGCGATGGCGATCTTCCTGTCGGTACGCTTCTTCATGGCTCCCCAGCTGTCCGGGCCGCCCCAGGCCCGCCGCTCCGCTAGCCCGACGAAACTACTGTCCCCGCCGTCACACCCGCAAGTATTAACACCAAATGCAATAAAGGCGATATATACCGCCGCACACCGGAAATGCCGGGCGCCGGAAATTAGGCGTGATACGCCCGGTCAGGGGGTGCGGTGGCGGGTGTAGAGGGCGCCGGCCTGGAAGCGGGTGCGGGCGCCGAGGCGGTCGCAGAGGTCGCGGACGCGGCGCTGGACGGTGCGGGTGCTGATGGACAGGCGACGCGCTATCGCGTCGTCGGTGAGGCCCGCGGCGAGGAGGGTGAGGACGGCGTCGTCCGGGGCGTCCTCGCCGGGGAGCGGGAGGGCGCTGCGCCACAGCACCTCGAAGAGGGAGACGAGGGCGTCCAGCAGGGCCGAGGGGTGGACGATCAGGGAGCTGTCGACCGAGCTGGCGTGCTCGGAGGTCAGCGGGAGCATCGCGGTGCGGCCGTCGGCGATGGCCAGCTTGATCGGGACGGCGCCGAGGCGGGCCTGCTCGCCGGACGCGACGGCGCGGCGCACGCGGTCGAGCGCCCCGGGCTCGCCGAACGCCTCGGGGCCGTAGATGCCGCGCACCCGGATGCCGCGGCGCATCGTGCGTTCCTGCTCGTCGCTGGAGACCGCGACGTCGGTGGCGAACGGCGGGTGGACCAGGACGATCAGTTCTTCGCGGGCGCCCTGGAGGAGTTGTAGGTAGCGGCGGGCCACGGCGGCCCGGCCGCTGACGACCTCGACGAGCTCCTCCGGGTGCGGGGCGGCCTCGGCGAGGAGGGGGCCGATGGCGGCGCGGCTGCGGGCGATCTCCTCCTGGCGGCTCGCGACGAGGGCCTCCACCGCGACGTGGGGCGGGGTGGCGAGGAGGCGGAGCGGGCGGCCGGCCAGGCGGGTCACGAGCCCGAGCTCCTCCAGGCGCGGCAGGAGGCGGCGCACGGCGGCGACCGACGTGCCGAGCCGCGCGGCGAGGTCGGCGAGGGTGCACGGGCCCTCGCGCAGCAGGCCGCGGTAGGCCGTCTCCTCGGCGGCGGAGACCCCGAGTCCCTCCAGCAGCGGCGAATCGGACACGTCCTAAATGTAGAGGTCCTTCGACCGTTTGGCGGGTTCCCGCCATGACGGAAGCCGCCATCCCGGTCTCTGGATCCCTCGTGATCACGGCCTGAGAATCAAGATCGACTTTCTTGGAGGGATGGCCATGCTGGCGAAGACGACGGCCGCGCTGGGCCTCGCCGTTCTGGGGCTCGGTGCCCTGGGGCTCGCGGCACCGGCGAACGCGCGGCCGGCCCCACCGTCCGCGTTGCGGGTCGGTGGCGGCGCCTACGATGTCACGTTGCCGACGGGCGACAAGGTCCACGTGGCGGGCGACCAGGTGACCGTGACGCCCGGACGGGGACGCTCACCCGCGTTCTCGGTCTCGCACCGGAACGGTGACCTCTACGTCGTTCCGAGCGACAAGACCTCGGAGAACCCGCAGCGCTACAACGTGACCGCTCTGCACGAGCATCGGCGCCCCGCCGCACCCAAGCCGAAGGCGGCGGCCGGCGATCTCGTGACGGTCCGCCTGAAGAGCATCGCGAGGGACGGCCGGCCCGGAGGCGGCCAGGCCGAGCTGGTCAACGTCGAGGACGGGTCGCTCGCGACCTTGAGCCGGCCGCTGCCCGGTACCCCCGGCCTGCCGTGCACGAATGCCGACTGGGACCACGCCGAATGCGTCCAGGTGCCCAAGGGGACCTACTCCGTCATGGCGTACATCAAGACGATGCCGTCTTGGGCGCCGAGCCCGGACCCCCACGCGAAGGCGCTCAGCTACAGCCTGGTGGGCGACCCGGAGATCGAGATCACCGGGGACACCGAGATCGTGCTCGACGCGCGCAAGGCGAAGGAGGTGACCATCGAGACGCCCGGGCACGTCACCAAGCCCAATCCCGGCGCCATGAGCGCGCTGGGGTGGATGCGCGCACCCGAGAAGGGCCCGGCCCAGACCTTGACCCTTCAGACAGGCGCCTCGCTCCTGAAAGAGCGTGTGTTCATGCAGCCGACCCGCAAGGTCCGCACCGGGACGTTCGACGCCTACACGCGATGGCAGTTGGAGGCCCCCGTCATCACCATGCGGGCCGAGGGAATCCCTCTGCACCCGGAGTACTATCCCGCGTTCCTGTTCAGCGGGTCCACACACCAGTTCCCCCGTCTTGACGGCAGCGCCGCGATGCGGGTCCAGGACGGGGACGACCCCCGCGCCGACCTGCGCGGACGTCTCGCGCTGATCCAGCGCGAAGACGGCGTGGCCGTCAGCGAGCAGGCCAACCGGGCCGCCGAGGCCGGTGCGCGCATGGTCGCCGTCTACAACGACAAGCCCGGCGTGAACGACGAGACCGGACTCGAAGCGACGGGCGCCTATGGCGTCCTGCTCAAGGTCCCGACGGTGTACCTGTCCCGCGAAGAAGGGCTTGCTCTGATGAGCAAGAAGAACGCGAAGGTGACCGCCAAGGGCGTCCTGAACAGCCCCTACCAGTACAACCTCCTTTTCCCGGAGAAGGGGCGGATCTCCGAGAACCTGAACCACGTCGTGCGCACCCGGGATCTGGCGCGGGTCGACGCCACCTACCACGACACCGGCACCGTGACGACGACCCACTTCGGCAGGCGCGCATGGGAGGACTTCACCGTCGGCTATGGCTACCCCCACAGCCGCTCGGGACGTACGCAGTACTTCTCGGCCGATCCGAAGACGGAATGGTCCGTGCTGACCACGACACCGGAAGCGCATTCCGTCGTGTCGAACTTCCCCCAGACGCCGACACCGCGTCTTTCGTTCAACGATCCCGGATGGACCTCGTTCAAACCCGGATATCGAGGGACGCATGCCTGGGCCAAGCCTCCGTTCCTGGGCGGGATCCCTCCGACCACGCCGTTCACTCGCGAAGGCAACACCATCAACATCCACGTCGGATTGGTGGACGCCGAGAACGACTTCTCGGACGCCTACACGAGCATGTTCCCGCAGGGATTCGAAACCGACTTCCGCGTTTACCAGGATGACCGGCTCGTCGCCCGGACGGCCTATCTGGCGGACGGGTATCTGGCGGCCACGCCGGACGACGCGGCCTACCGGGTCGAGTACGACTTCACCAACAAGGCGACCTGGGCCCGGTTCTCCACGAGCACCAAGACGGTCTGGGCGTTCCGTTCCGCGCACACCACCGAGACGACCGCGATCCCGCTCCTCCGCGTGGACCTCGACGCCGATCTCGACCTGCGCAACAGGGCACGGTCCCGGAAGCTGAAGGTGAACGTCGGGCGCCTTGACGGCTCGCCGATGCCGTTGAAGCGGCTGTCGCTGGAAACCTCCTTCGACGACGGCGCCACCTGGACCACCGTCCCCGTGAAGGACGGCGTCGCGCGGATCGGCGGGAAGGGACTGGTCTCCTTGCGGGTCGCCGCCGAGGACACCCAGGGCAACAAGATCACCCAGGAGGTCGTCCGGGCCTACGAAGTGCGCTGACGGCCCCACCGTGACCCCGGCCGGTGTGCGGCCGGGGTCACGGCGTTCGCCGGGTCAGGCCTGGGCGAAGTCGTAGGTGGCGGTGACGGTGGCCGAGCCCGGGCAGAAGAGCCCGCTGGTCTTGCTGACGGTCTGCTCGGTGAAGGTGGCGGTGACCGGGAGGTCGGTGCCGGTGAAGCCGCCGCTGATGCTGCCCGCGTAGGTGCAGCCGATGGCGCTCATGGAGAAGCCGCTGATGGTGGCGACCCCGTTGTCCAGGCTGCCGCTCCACGGCAGGTCCTGCGGCGTGACGGTCACGCCGCAGCCCTCGACGGACGCCGAGGTGATGGACAGGGTGCCGTCCTCGGCGATCGTGCCGGACAGCGTGGAGCCGGTGCAGGAGGCGGGGATTCCCGCGTCGATCGTCATGGTCCCGTTCAGGGTGGCCGTGAAGTCGCCGGCCGTCCAAGCCAGGGCGGGGGTGGCGGTCACGGCGACGGTGAGCGCCGCCGCGGCGAAGGCCGAGCCGAGCGCGGCCGTCTTCGTGGTGCGGGACAAGGGAGTCCTCATTTCGAACGGTGGGCGTCGCGCCTGCACCCGAAGGAATGGGGTGGGACGCCCTCGAATCCGCGCGCTGCCCCGCCCGTGGCCAATGGACGGCGCCGCGGTCGTGAGCCGAGGGCCGGGAGCCGGGAACCGCCGTGTCCGCGTCGACCACGGTTCCGACCACCAAGTAGAACGCGTTCTACCTGGAAGATAGACAACGGCCCTCTGCCGGTCAATACCTGATCAAAATCTCTCATTCCCTCGACGACGAACCAGCCGCGGTATTTACCGTTACCTGTCCGTAAATTGGCATTTAGGTCACCGCTATTCCAGCGGCGGCGTCCGCCGTTCCGGTCTCAGCAGACCGGCGCCGCGGAGGCCGCGGCGGGAGCGGGAGCGGAGGCGGGACGCGGCGGGTCGACCACCGTCCGCACGTCGGCCGGGCCCGTCGCCTGGGTCTGGGCGCCCAGCAGGCGCAGCAGGGGAGACCGGGCGCTCAACCGAAGCGTTCGCGCAGCGCCGGGAGGAGGTCGGCCTCCGCCCACGTCCGGAAGTCCTTCTGGTGCTCGGCGCCGGACTGGCAGAAGGAGATGTGCGTGAAGCCCGCGTCCGCCCACTGCTGGACGGCCGCCAGGTAGTCCTCCACGTCGTCGCCGCACGGCACCGACTCGGCGACGTCCTCGGGCCGGACGGTCTTCGCCGCCGCCTCGAAGTTCACCGGGCCCGGCAGCTCCGCCATGACCTTCCAGGCCGGGGCGGAGAACCTCCAGATGCGGTGGGCGCGGTCCTTGCATTCGTCGTGGTCGTGGCCGTAGGCGACCGGGATCTGGCCGTAGACGGGCTTCCCCGCCCCGCCTTCGGCTCGGAAGACGTCGACGGTGCCCTCGACGGGCTGGTCGGAGATCAGCAGGTCGGCGTGGCGCGCGGCGAGCCGTCCCGCGCGGGGCCCGTAGGCGGCCATGCCGATGCGGACGGGCTCGTCCGGCAGGTCGTACAGCTTCGCCGAGTCGACGGTGAAGTGCCGGCCCCGGTAGTTGACGTAGTCGCCGCCGAACAGCGCGCGGATGATCTCGACGGCCTCGGCGAACATCTCGTGCCGGACGTCCACCGACGGCCAGCCGCGCCCGACGACGTGCTCGTTGAGGTTCTCCCCCGCGCCGAGGCCGAGCGTGAACCGGCCGTCCGACAGCACGCCCATCGTGGCGGCCTTCTGGGCCACGACGGCCGGGTGGTAGCGCATGATCGGGCAGGTCACGAACGTCATCAGCGGGATGCGGTGGGTGGCCTGGGCGAGGGCGCCGAGCACCGACCAGGCGTAGGCGGAGTGGCCCTGGTCCTCCAGCCAGGGGAAGTAGTGGTCGGAGATGACCGAGTAGGAGAAGCCCGCCTCCTCGGCCTCGACGAGGTCGGCGACGAGCTGCTTCGGCGGCGTCTGCTCGCAGAGCAGCGTGTACCCGAATCGCATGTCAGTTCCCCAGGAGGTCCATGAGGTCGTCGGCGTGCTCCTCCTCCTCGGCGAGGATGTGCTCCATCAGCCGGCGGGTGGTGACGTCGCCGTCGCCCAGCCAGCGGATGATCTCCTGGTAGGACTCGATGACGATCCGCTCGGCGACGAGGTTCTCCTGCAGCATCCCCCGCAGGTCGCCGTCGTCGAAGGTCACGTAGGTCGTGTGGGACCGCGCGGCGATCGTCTTCGGGTCGAAGTCGGGGTCGCCGCCGAGCTGGCTGATGCGCTCCGCGGCGCGCATGGCGTGGTCGCGCTCCTCGTCGGCGTGCTCGCCGAACTCGGCCGCCACCTGCGCGCGGTCGATCCCGGTCGCGCTGATCGCGTGCTGCGCGTACCGCATCCAGCAGACGATCTCGGTCGCCAGGACGTCGTTGAGGACGCCGATGACCTCCTCGGGACTCCTGCCGTACCCCGCGGTCACCGGGCCGTCCGCCATCTTCTGGCGGGCGCGTTCCCGGATCGCCGCGACGTCGATGCTGAAGCTGCTCTCGGCCATGCTCCCACTCCTCCCATCGGGCTTGGACGTAGGCGTCCCTACCCGGCAGGAGCCGCTCATGCCTCCGGCGCCCGCCCGCGAAGACGCTGATCAAGGGGCGCTTGGCTACGGCCAGTCACATCTGCTATACGTAGAGCTACCCGTTCCGATCCGGGCGGGAGAAGGACATCCGGTATCCACCTTGGAATCCGGGCGTGACAAGGAAGAAAAGGAACCACATGAAGTCCTACAGCTACACCGACCTGGCCGAGCTGACCGGCGAGGTCCTGCCGGAGCGCGCCGTCCTGTCCACCCTCCTCGTCGGTGGCGGCGGCGGCAACTCGATCGTGCCGAACTGCGCGACCAACGTCGTCAACCAGAGCGGCAGCCTCGGCCAGCTGCTCCTGGCCGGCCCGAACACCGCCACCGTCGCCTGCAGCGGCGCCACGGTCGGCTGACTAGACCGAGCATGACCGCGGGTTCGCGCCCGCACGGAAGGGCTGGTGATTCCCGCCAGCCCTTCCCCCTCTTTCCGGACGATCTGAAAGCGAACCGATGAGCACAACCAACCCTCACGCGCTCAGCTACGCCGAACTCGACAGGCTGTCGGGCGAGGTGCTCCCCGGGCGGCTGCTGCTGTCGGCCGCCGGCCGCGCGGGCGACCTCGACGCCGTGTACGCCTGCCAGTACACCCACTCGGCCGGGACGTCCGGCGTGCTCGACACCGGGCTGTTCGCGGAGGCCGAGCGCACCACGGTGACGTGCTTCCCCGTCGTGGTCCACCACGGATCATGAGCGACCCCGCGGGCCAGGCCACCGCCGCCGGCGCTCGGGCGGCGCTCACCCTTCCCACGATCACCGAGGGCGCCGAGTTCGCCGGCGAGTTCAAGAACTCCGGCTACCGCGAGCCGCCGCAGCTGGTGTGCCTGCCCAACCGCCAGCTCGTCCGGCTGCCGCCGCTGCTGTTCCTCGTCGCGAAGACGCTGCACGACCACCGCGAGCCGGCCGGGACGAAGGACGTGACGGCCGCGCTCGACACCGTGGCCGCGGCGGTCAGCGAGCAGGCGGGCGCCCGCCTCACCGCAGAGCAGCTCGTCTACCTGGTCGACCACAAGCTGGCTCCGCTCGGCGTGACGACCTACAGCGACGGCACCCCGCCTCCCGTCGTCAAGGCCGACCCGTTCCTCGGGCTGAAGTTCAAGGTCGCCGTCTTCCCGGAGTCGGTCTCCTGGTTCGTCGCCGGGCTGTTCGCCTGGCTGTTCAGGCCGCTGATCGTGGCCGTCGCGGTGGCCGGCGTCATCGCCGGCGAGGTGTGGGTGCTGACCACCCGGTCGATCGCCGAGGCGCTCCAGCAGACCCTGCTCGCCCCGGTGAGCATCCTGCTGATCATGGCGCTGGGGGTGCTGTCGTGCGCCTTCCACGAGGTCGGGCACGCCGCCGCCTGCCGCTACGGCGGCGTCCGCCCGGGGGTCATGGGGTGCGGCATCTACCTGGTGTGGCCCGCGTTCTACACCGACATCACCGAGTCGTACCGGCTCGGCCGCGCCGGACGGCTCCGCGCGGACCTGGCCGGCGTCTACTTCAACGGGCTCTTCGTCGCCGGGCTCGTCCTGCTCTACCTGGCGACGGGGTACGAGCCGCTGCTCGTCGCCGTCCTCTACGTCAACATCGAGATCATCCAGCAGCTGCTGCCGACGCTGCGGTTCGACGGGTACTACATCATGTCGGACCTGATCGGCATCCCCGACCTATTCAAGTACATCGGCCCCATCCTGCGCCGGACGCTCCTGCGCCGCCCCGCCGACGAGCGGCTCCGCGACCTCAAGCGCTGGCCGCAGGTCTTCGTCACGGCCTGGGTGCTGACCATCGTCCCGCTCCTGGCCGTCCAGATCGGCCTCATCGTCACGCAGATCCCGAACCTGGTGATGAAGGACTGGTGGATGATGCGCCGGCTCGCCGCCTCCGCGTCCGCCGGGGCGAGCCCGCTCGAGCTGCTCACCTCCGGGCTCCAGATCCTGCTGCTGGCGCTGCCGCTGGCGGGCGTGCTGCTGATCCTCTACATGATGGCGAGCTGGCTGGTGCGGCGGGCCGTCCGCTTCGTCAACGCGCCCGTCCAGGAGACCGCCTCCGGAGCCTGAGCGGACAGGCCTTTGAGCGGACCGCGGCGCGCGTCCGCCCGGCCGGGGAAATGCATTTTATACACTTTTGACGAAGTGCTTGGACGGCCGGCCCGCGGGAATCCATTCCGGTGAGAAGAGAAAAGCGCCCGACCGCGTCTCTTCTTTTCCTGCAAAGGCCGGCCCATCCCCGCCGGTGTTTCCGGAAGGCCCCGCATTGCTCCGCCGCAGTACCCCCGCCGCATGGCTGGGGGCCTTCGTCCTGCTCGTTCCCGGCGCCGTCGTGGACCGCTCCACGGCCGCCGCCGCGCCCCGCGCCGAGGTCGTCGCCGAGACGGCCGTCGCACCCCGCGCCGTGGACCTGACCGTCGAGTCCCCCGCCATGGACCGCCGCGAGAAGGTCCGGCTCCTCCTGCCCCGCGGCTGGTCGAGGGACGCCGGCCGCACCTGGCCCGTCCTGTGGCTGCTGCACGGCGGCGTCGACGACCACACCGCCTGGACGCGCGACACCGACGTCGCCGAACTCACCGCCCGGACCGGGGTGATCGTCGTCATGCCGAACGGCGGCCGGTGCGGCAATTACTCCGACTGGTGGAACTACGGCCGCGGCGGCTCCCCGCGATGGGAGACGTTCCACATGACCGAACTGCGGCACATTCTCGAACGGGACTACGGCGCCGGACGGGAACGCGCGGTCGCCGGCAATTCCATGGGCGGCCTCGGCGCCATGCTGTACGCGGCCCGCTTCCCCGGGATGTTCCGGGCCGCGGCGGCGTTCAGCGGGTACGTCGACACCCTGCACGGCCACAAGCCGGGCGACGGCTCGACCGGCTGGGGGCCGTCCTTCTCCTGCCCCGGCACCGACTGGCGGCGGGTGTGGGGCCACCCCGACCACCAGGCCGCGATCTGGCACGCGCACAACCCGGCCGACCTCGCGGGCCGGCTGCGCGGCGTCCGGCTGTGGGTGGCCAGCGGCAACGGCAAGGCCGGCTCCCTCGGCGGGATGCCGTTCACCGACCCGGTGGAGAAGGCCGCGTACGCCAACGCGCACGCGTTCGTGAAGCGGCTGCAGGACGAGGGCGTCCCCGTCACGACGCGGTTCTTCGACGGGCAGCACGACTGGCCGTACTGGCAGCGCGACCTGCACGAGGCCTACCCGGCGCTGATGAGGTCCCTCGGACTTCCGGGCTGATCAGGACGCGATCACGGGAACACCCCCGTCCTCGCGCCCGGACGTGCCGTGCCATTCGAGGAGCAGGACGGTCGCGTCGTCGTCCAGGCGCCCCGCGTGGTGCTCCAGGATGCTGTGGGTGAGACGCCGGAGCGTCTCGGGGACGGCGTGCCCGCCGGCGTTGTGGCGGATGATGAAGTCGACGAACCGGGCGAGGCCGAACTCGTCCTTGTTCGGGTCCCGGGCCTCCACGATGCCGTCGGTGTAGAGCACGACGCGGTCGCCCGGTTCGAGCTGCTCCTCGCAGACCTCGGCGCTCACCCCGAGATCTGTGCCGAGAGGGTGCCCCGGCTCGCAGCGCAGCGAGGCGACCCACCGGCCGCCCCGGATGATCACGGGCGCCGGGTGCCCGTGCAGGACCCACGAGAGCACGCCCGTCCGCAGGTCCAGGTCCGCCAGCGCCGCGGTCACGAACCGGCCGGAGGAGTCCTGCTCGAGCAGGATCTCCTCGATGGCGCGCCCGACGTCCCGCAGGGGCACGCCCTGCAGCCGGAGGTTGCGTCCCGCCGCCACCGCCAGGTTCGATGTCAGGCCGGACGCGGTGTCGTGGCCCATGGCGTCGAACACGCTGAGGTGCACGACGTCGCCGGCCAGGGCGTAGTCGAAGGCGTCGCCGCCGAGCCTGTAGGCCGGCTCCAGGGCGGCGCCGATCACCATCTGGTCGTTGGCGAAGCTGAGCGGCGCCATCATCCGCCACTGCATCTCGGCCGACACCGTCATCTCGCGGGTCCGGATCAGCCGGGCGTAGGTGTCGCTGTACGGCCCCTTGCTGACGATCATCAGGGCGACCAGGCCGGCGAGGTACTCGACGTCCTGCCGTGCCCGCTCGTCGTCCTGCGGCAGCGTGGCCCGCAGGACGCCAATGCGCTCGGTACCGTCGAGGATCGGCGCCCAGTACTGGACCGTCCCGTCCGGGAACGTCTGCCCCGCCAGCGTCTGCACCGTCTGGAACGCCCGGCCCGCCACCGTCCTGTTGATCTGGAGGTCGGTCTCGGACCAGGCGTCCGACTCCACGACCGGCGCGGTGCCGGCCAGCTTGCGCAGCACCGTCTGCTGGAGATCGACGACATAGATCTCCACGTCGTGCAGACCCACCTTCGCGGCATGCTCGGATACCGCGCCCGGTAGCTGCTCCATCGACATCAGATGGCTGGCCGCCAGCAACTCCCTCAGCATGGGCTCGCCGCCCCACATCCTCGATCACGGACGGTTCGGTGTCCTGACCTCTACCCACCTGCGGCTTTCCCATGTGGCCGCCGGTCCGAGGCGGGCCAGACGTAGGGCAGGTCGTCCGGCACGTCCGGGAACCGGGAGCGGTAGAAGACCGGATCCTTGCGGACGAGCGCCGAACGGTGGCTGCGGTGGAACGCCGGGTCACCCAGCCACGGGGGCAGGTCTCCCGCCGCGGCGAGCCCGGCCTGGTCCCGCGGGCGCCGCACTCCCGTCCTCTCGGACAGGTCCTCCACCAGTGTCCCGGCGCAGGTGTCCCCGTGGCCGAGGCCGCACCAGCGGTCGCAGATCACCAGGCCGTACCGGACGAGCGCCTCCTCGTAGCCCCTCCACATCCGCGCCGCCGGGTGGTGCCGCCAGCCGTACCCCGGCACCGTCAGCGCCCGCAGGACCTGGATGGTCTCGACGCGCTGCTTGCCGAGCCGGCGCGCGTCGAGAACGTCCGCCGTGGCGGTGAAGTCCGCATACGGCAAGAAGGTCTGCATGACCGCCCCCTCGGTGCTTGTATCCCGGTATACCCGCAGGTGAGCACCGGAACGTACGGCGGCCGGCGACCGTCAGGACCGCGTCGGCGACGGGTTCTTCGGCAGCATCGCGGCGATCTCGGGCTTCAGCAGGGACCGGACGCTCGCGTAGGAACCGCCGAAGTCCAGGTCGCCGCAGCCGTCACTGCCGCCGGCCAGATAGGAGAGCTGGAACTCGGCGGGGGTGAAGAACGCGCTCAGGCGGGGCGGGGTGGGCTCGGGCCCGTCCTCGGTCGGAGAGAAGTCGGCGAGCTCGAACCGGCCGTCGCCGGAGCACTGCGCCCAATCACGCCCGAACCTGCCGCGACGCTGTTGCACGAGCGACTGCAACCGGGCGACGCCCGCGGCGGTCAGCGTCGAGGGCGTGAAAACGTCCTTGGCGGTGAGCCTGCGGCCGGTGCGCAGGTCCACGGTGACGACCTCCCCGCCGGGCGACCCGTCGGCCTGCTGGCAGTTGTCGGTGACCTGGAAGTACCGGACGGAGACCAGCCGCGGCCCGCGCAGCCCGAGCCGGGCCTCGGTCCGCATCTTCACCGGCTTTCCCTTGCAGCCGACCGAGGCGTCGAGCCTCCGCGACATGGCGATGAGGCGGTCCAGGGGGCCGCGCAGCTCGGCGTTGATCCGACGCTGCAGCGCGGCGTCCTCCAGGCCGCTGACCGTCGCGTACTGCCCGTTCTGGATCTGGATCGCCGGGTTGCTGAGCGTGCGGTTGTCGGTGGCCATCCGGACGACCGCGACGGGCCGGGGCGGCGGCTCCTTGTGGTCCTGCACCGCGTACACGGCGCCGCCCGCCGTCGCGCCGACCACGGCGACGCCCGCGGCGGCCATCGTGCCCTTGCCGGCCGCGGTGGCGAGGAACCCCTTGCTCACGGCGGCTCCGGCGCCCGTCCCGCCGCCGGCGGCCGTCCCGCCGGCCCCGGAGGCGGACGCCGCGCCCACGGTGCCCGCGGTGCCCGCGCCCGCCGAGGCGGCGGCCCCCGGGGCGACGGCGAGCGCGCCCAGCGGGAACAGGGCGGCCAGGGCGACCGCGGCGCCGGCCAGCGCGCGGACGCCGCGCTGCTCCCAGTCGCTCCCGTACGCGGCGGCGGCGGTGTTCTCGAGCCAGGTCACGAACGCCGCGGCGCCGGGCGGCCGCTCCCCCGGGCTCTTGGCCAGCCCCTGCCGCACGAGGGGGCGCAGCGGCTCGGGGACGTCCCCCACGTCGACCGGCACGTTGAGGTGCTGGTTCATCAGCGCCGCCGGCTCGGACGCCGCGAAGGGCCGCCGCCCGGTGACGCACTCCATGAACACGCAGGTCGCGGCGTACACGTCGGTGGCGGGGGTGGCGGGGTCGCCGCGCCACTGCTCGGGCGCCATGTACACGGGCGTTCCCATGCGCGAGCCCTCCCCGGCGAGGACGGCGACGCCGAAGTCGACCAGCTTGCTCAGGCCGTCGGACCGGACGACGACGTTGGCCGGCTTGTAGTCGCGGTGGACGACCCCGACGGCGTGGGCGGCCGCGAGCCCCAGCAGCGAGCCCTTCAGGACCAGCAGCGCCGCCTCCGGGGCCAGGGTCCCGTGCTCGCGCAGCACCTCCTTGAGGGACACGCCGTCGACCGCCTCCATCACGATCGCCGCGCCCTGGTCGCTCTCCACGAACTGGAAGAGGCGCGCCACGTACGGGCTGGTCAGCCGGCCGAGCATCTGCGCCTCGGCCCGCAGCGCGGTGATCGCCTCGGCGTCCCCCCGGACGAGGTACTTGATGGCGACCGGAGTCCCGGACTCGGTGTGATGGGCGAGCACGACACGCCCCTGCGCTCCGCGTCCCAGTTCACGGTCCTCGGTGAACCCCGTCAGCCGCCAGTCCATCCCGTGCTCCCGCCCTTCTCCGATCAAGCTCCACTGGACGGTGACGCCGCCACGTGCCGAAAGGTTCGCGGAAAGCCACGACGAGCGCCACCCCCCGCCCGGCGCCGTCCGGCCGGCGGCCGGCGGTGAGATGGGACACACCCCCCGCGGACGGCCCCCGAGCCCGGGAACGGTCCAAGGCACAGGTCACGCCACACCCTCCTCGTTTTCTGACAAACCAGGCGGAAAAGCACGGCCATGAATTCATGGGAGGAATGTGCTAAAACCCGTCTGAGATCGGCCGACGCGGAAGGATCGTCATGGGCGCAGCGGAGGCTCTCGGACGGGTGGTCGACACGGAGCGCTATCCGCTGGCCGCGCCGGGGAGCACCGGGTGGGACGCGGTCGTTTCCCGGACCCGGGACGAACTGGCGAAAACGGGCTGCTGCGTGCTGCCGGCCTTCATTCGCCCGGCATTGCAGGACGCGCTCCGCGCGGAATGCGCGGAGATCGCGCCGCTCGCGCATTACGACGTCGAAACGGTGAACGCCTACAACATCGACGTCGCCACCCCATTGCCGGAAGATCATCCCGGGCGTATCACGGTCGAACGGGGCAACGCGTTCGTGGCCCGCGACCACATCCCCGGCGGCTTCATCGTCCACCGGATCTATTCGAGCGAGCTCTTCCAGCGGTTCGTGGCGAGCTGCTTCGGGCTGCCGCGCGTGCACGAGCTCGCCGACCCGCTGTCGGGGCTGTGCGTCAACGTGGTCAACCCGGAGATGGAGCATCCCTGGCATTTCGACACCAACGAGTTCACCGTGAGCCTCCTGACGCAGGAGCCGGAGGACGGGGGCGTCTTCGAGTACTGCCCGAACATCAGGTCGGCGGAGGCGGAGAACTTCGCCGACGTGCGCCGGGTGCTGACCGGGAACGGCGGCGACCTCGTCCGCGGCCTCACCCTGCGCCCCGGCGACCTGCAGCTGTTCAAGGGGCGGTACTCGCTGCACCGGGTCGGCAGGGTCCGGGGGAACACGGCGCGGCACACGGCGATCTTCGCCTACAGCGAGCGCCCGGGGGTCATCGGCAGCGTCGCGCGCACGAGGCAGCTCTTCGGCCGCGTCCTGCCCGAGCACCGGGCGGCGGCGGGCGGCGCCGTCCGGGTCGACCGGCTGCTCGACTAGGAGGGCGTGCGTGCGCACGGACACCACAGGGAAGATCTCGTTCGACCACATCTACACCCGGCCCGATCCCCGCGACTACTTCGGCACGCTGCGCGGGCTCGACTACGACATCCCGCAGCGGGCCAAACCGCACTTCCAGCGGCTCATCGCCGAAATCCGGGAGGCGCGGGATCTCCCGTCCACGACCGTTCTGGACATCGGCTGCTCCTACGGCGTCAACGCGGCCCTGGTGAAATACGACGTGACGATGGGTGAGCTGTACGATCGCTATGCCGGTCCCGACGCCGGCCGGCACACCCGCGGCACGCTACTGGCCCGCGACCGGGAACTGGTCCGTTCCCGGAAACGCACCGGCCGGCTGCGTTTCGTCGGGCTGGACGCCTCGGAGAACGCCCTTTCCTATGCCCTCGAAGCCGGTTTCCTCGACGGAGCGGTCCACGCCGATCTGGAGAACGGCGACCCGACCGACGAGCAGCGCGCGCAGCTGGCCGGAACGGACCTGGTCATCTCGACGGGCTGCCTCGGCTACGTCACCGAGCGCACCATTTCCCGCGTCATCGGCGCGGCCCCGGGCCGCCTGCCGTGGACGGCGCATTTCGTGCTGCGCATGTTCCCCTTCGACCCGATCGCCGAGACCCTGGCCGCCGCGGGGTACGAGACCGTCCGTGCGGACGGCCTGTTTCACCAGCGGAAGTTCGCGACCGGGGAGGAGCAGGCGCTCGTCCTGGAGCGCCTCTCCGGCGTCGGCGTCGACCCGAGCGGCCTGGAGACCGAGGGCCGGCTCTACGCGCAGCTGTACATCTCCCGCCCGACCGCCTGACGCCGCGCGGCCCGCCCTGGAACAAGCGGCCCACCCTGGAACAAGAGGAACGCATTGAACGCCGGTGAAGAACTGTCGCCCCGCACCTTCGGCAACGAGGAGCGCCTGCCGCGGGTGCCGCTGCCCACGCTCGACGCGACCTGCGAGCGGTTCATGGAGTGGTGCGCGCCGCTGCTGACCGACGGCGAGCGGGCCCGGACGGAGTCGGCGCTGGCCTCGTTCGCGCGCCCGGACGGGCCGGGCCGCGCGCTGCACGCGGCGCTCGAACGCTACGACGCGAGCGAGGGCGTGCACAGCTGGCTGGACACGTTCTGGCCGTACCGCTACCTGGGCCGCCGCGACCGGATCGCGTTGAACGCCAACTTCTTCTTCCTGTTCAAGGAGTCGCCCAAGGGGCAGGTCGAGCGCGCGGCGGGCCTCATCGCCGGGGCGCTGGACTACAAGCTGCGGCTGGACGAGGAGAACGTCCCGCCGGTCGTCCAGCGCGGCCGTCCCCTGTCGATGGTGCAGAACAGGTTCCTGTTCTCTACCACGCGCATCCCGGGGACCGAGCAGGACACGGTCCGCGCCCCCTACACCGACGAGTGGCCGGGCCCGTCCGGCGCCCGGCACATCGTGGTGTTCTTCCGCGGCAACATCGTCCGGATGGACGTGCTCGGCCCCGACGGGCGCCCGCACACGCTGGACGAGCTGATGGCGGGCCTCGCCACGATCATGAAGGCGGAGGCCCCGCCGGAGCCGTCCGCCGGGCACCTCACCACCAAGGCCCGCGCCGAGTGGGCCGCGAGCCGCGAGGCGCTCATCGCGCTCGGCAACGACGGCGCGCTCGACACCGTCGAGACGGCGCTGTTCTGCGTCTGCCTGGAGGACTTCACCCCGGCGAGCACCCTCGAAGCCTGCGACCAGCTGCTCCACGGCGACAGCGCGAACCGCTGGTTCGACAAGGCCGTGTCCTTCGTCGTGTTCGGCGACGGCACCGCCGGGATCAACGTCGAGCACTGCGGCCTGGACGGCACCACGATCCTCAGCTTCGTCGACGCGCTGCTCGGCACGCCCGCCGGCGAGCTCTCCCGGCGCTCGGGCGCCAGGTCGCAGGGCCTGCCGGTCATCGAGCCGGTCGAGTTCGTCCTCGACGACGCCCTGCGGAGCGACATCCGGGACGCCGCGGCGGCCTTCGCCGACTACGGCGCCGCGACCGCCACGGCGACCGTGTCGTTCGACGACTTCGGCGCCGACGACGCCAAGCGGCTGAAGATGTCGCCGGACGCGTTCGTCCAGATGGCCTACCAGCTGGCCCACAAGCGCGCGAAGGGCCACGTCGGCGCCACCTACGAGTCGATCGCCACCCGCCAGTACCGGCACGGGCGCACCGAGGCGATGCGCGTCGTCACCCCCGAGGTGCTCCGCTTCACCGAGGTCATGGACGACCCGGCGGCCGGCACCGCGCTCCGCCGGGACGCGTTCCGCGCCGCCGCCGACGCCCACGTCCGCCGGGCCAAGGAGTGCCAGTCCGGGCAGGCCCCCGAGCAGCACCTCTGGGAACTGCAGCTGATCCAGAAGCGGCGCGGCGCCGAGCTGGGCGTCACCGAGCCGCCCGCGCTGTTCGACTCGCCGGGGTGGCTGACGATGCGGGACGACTACCTGAGCACCAGCTCGGCGCCGTCGGTCAACATCCAGTACTTCGGCTTCGGCTCGACCAGCGAGCAGTGCATCGGCGTCGCCTACGTCCTCCTGCCCGACCGCTTCAACGTCTACCTGAGCACCCCGCGCCCGGTCGCGGCGGCGATGGGGGTGTTCGCGGAGAGGCTCCGCGAGGCCGTGGCCGAGCTGCGGGAGCTGCTCGGCTGATCACCGGCCGGGCCGCGCCGGCCGGTGCGTCCGGTCGGCCGGGTACAGCCAGCGCCGGAGCGCCCGGCTGAGCGCCGGCATGACGAGCAGGGTCAGCAGCGGGATCACGATCACCGGGAAGACCAGGGCCTTCAGCGGCAGCGGCCACGACGACGCCGACGGTGTCACGAACGCCTGCAGCAGGAGGCTGAGCGGGTAGACCGCGCAGAACGTCACGACGATCATCTTCGCCTTGGACGGCGCCGGGACCGACTCGCCGGGCAGGTTGAACCAGGTCTCCAGCCCGGTGGTGTCCTGCTTGTCCTCGTCGGCGATGCCGCGGACCCGGCCGAGCCACTCCTTGCGCTCGCCCGAGCGCAACCAGCCGTCGAGGCTCGCCTGGTCGGCGAAGTTCACCACGGTGTAGTACCGGGACCGCGCGCCCTCGGCGCGCAGCCATGTCGCACCCATGTGCCCGGGGTACCGGGACGCGACCGCGTGCAGCCCGTCGGCCCACTCCTCGAAGTCGTTCTCCCGGCCGGGCTTGACGTCCCAGGTGATCACGACCGTGACGGGCTCGGCCTCCGCTGTCCCCATGCATGCACTCTCACCGCCGTGTGCCGTTCCATGCCCGCCGGACCCGCGGGGCGCTGGCCCGCGGCGCGCGGCCGGCGCCACTGCGGGCAGGGCCCCGTCAGGTGGTGGCGAGCGCCTCGGTCGGGCTGAGGCGGGACGCCCTGATCGCCGGGTACAGGCCGGCCATCGCGCCGATGAGCAGCGTCGCCGCCACACCGCCCGCCAGCGCCCACGCCGGTATGACGACCGGCCAGCCCTGGTAGAGGGCGTATATGCCGGTGACGACCGTCCCGATGAACGCGCCGCCGACGCCGCCGAGGGCCGACAGCAGCAGCGACTCGGCGAGGAACTGGGAGCGGATCTGGCCGCGCGTCGCGCCGAGGGAGCGGCGCAGCCCGATCTCCGACCGGCGCTCCAGCACCGAGATGACCATGGTGTTGGCCACCCCGACGCCGCCGACGAGCAGCGCGACCGCGCCGAGCCCGAGCAGCAGCCCGGTGAACGCCTCGCCGGCCGCCTGCTTGGCGGCCAGCGCGTCCGACGGCCGCGACACCTGGACCTCGTTCGGCGCCTCCGGGTTCGCGGTCGCGCCCAGCACGTCCCGGACGTCCTCGACGCTCGCCTCCTGCGACCGGGTGTAGATCGTCGTGGCGTGCCCGTCGAAGCCCAGCGTGGCCCGGGCGGCGGGCCAGCCGACCAGCGCGGCGGTGTCCAGCTCGGGGGCCAGCGGCGCCGCCTTCAGGATGCCGATGACGGTGAACTTCCGGCCGCCGATGAGCACCTGGACGTCCGGGGCCGCGTGGCCGATCCCGAGCCGTTCCGCGGCGGTGGCCCCGAGCACCACCGCCGGGTAGCGGCCGGTCGCGGCGTTCAGCCAGACGCCGTTGCTCAGCTCGGCGCCCGTCGCGGCCCGCAGGTCGGTGCGGGCCGCGTAGGTGGAGATGCCCTTGGTCTCGCTCTCGGGCATCTTGCCGGTCCGGTAGACCTTCGCGTCGTTCATCAGGCCGAGCGCCGACACCTGCCGGACCGGGGCGATCCGCGACACCATGGCCTCGGCTTCGAGGGGCAGCTGCGACTCCTCGCCGGTCATGGTGCTGCCCGGCGACACGGTCAGCAGGTTCGTGCCGAGGGCGGCGAGCGCGCGGTCGAGCTCGGCGCGCGACGACGACGAGACGCCGACGACCGCGACCATCGCCGCGATCCCGATCGCGATGCCGAGCGCCGACAGGAACGCCCGCATCGGCCGGGTCCGCAGGCCGACCGCGCCGACCCGCACCACGTCCCCCGGCCACATCCGCGCGGGCTGCAACGTCCCGGGCATCATCGCGCGGCCTCCGCGAGCGCCTCGGCCCCGGAGCCGCCGGCGGCGGTGTCGTGGACGATGCGGCCGTCGCGCATCCGCACCTGGCGCGGCAGCCCGGCCGCGATCTCCAGGTCGTGCGTGATGACCAGGATGGTGGTGCCCGCCTCGTGCAGCTCGCGGAGCAGCGCCATCACCCCGTCCCCCGACGCCGAGTCGAGCGCGCCCGTCGGCTCGTCCGCGAGGAGCAGCGCGGGCTCGCCCGCCACCGCCCGCGCGATCGCGACGCGCTGCCGCTCGCCGCCCGACAGCTCGTGCGGCTCGTGGTCCAGCCGGTGGCCGAGGCCGACCCTCTCCAGCGCCGCCGCGGCCCGCCGGCGCCGCGCCGCCGGGCGGAGCCCCGTGTACAGCAGGCCGTCCGCCACGTTGTCGATCGCCCGGGTGCCGGCGGCCAGGTGGAAGTGCTGGAAGACGAACCCGATGCCGCTCGCCCGGAGCGCCGACAGCTTCGCGTCCGGCAGCCGCCCGACGTCGTGCCCGGCGATGTGGACGCTGCCCGAGGTGGGGCGGTCCAGCGTGCCGAGGATGTTCAGCATGGTCGACTTCCCCGAGCCGGACGGGCCGACGATCGCGGCCATCTCGCCGGCGCCGATGTGCAGCGTCACGCCGTCGAGCGCGCGGACGCCGCCGGCGTACAGCTTGGTCACCTCCCGCAGCGTGATCATTTCGGTACCCCCACCACGGTGCCCTCGGCGATCCCCTGGCCGGAGACCTCCACCTTCCCGTCCGCGAACAGGCCGGTCTCCACCGGAACGAACGAGGAGGTCCCGCCCTTGACGACCTCGACGCCGAATCCGCCCTCGCTCAGCGCGACCAGCGCGGCGACCGGCACGGTCAGCACGTCCTCGCGCTCGCCGGCGGTGAACGTGACGTCGACGGCGGCCAGCGCGTACCCGGCGGCGGCCTTCTTCGCCTTGCCGGAGTCGAGCCAGATGGTCACCTCCACCTTCGTCGTCGGGTCCTCGTTCTGCTCGCCCGGATCGATCACCGTGGTGACCTCGTCGATCTTCGCGGTGACCTCCTCGTTCTCCGGCAGCGTCACCTCGACCGCGGCGCCCTTCTTCGCCATCCGCTGGTCGGCGGTTTCCAGCTCGACGGTCACGGCCTTCGCGGTGCCGGTGTAGGTCAGCACCTTCTTGCCGGGCGCCGCGGGCTCGCCGGGGGTCGCCTGGACGCCGTCCACCCGGACGGGTCCGGACGCGTACGCGACGCGTCCGAGCTCCACGATCCCGGTCTCCTCCACTCCGATGTCGTCCTGCCACTCCTGGACGGCGGCGGCGGTGTCGGACGAGTACTCGTCGTCGACCGTGAACCCGTCGTAGCCGAGCGCGCTGAGGTTGGCCTCGAACCGCTTGACGTCCGAACCCTCGTCACCGACCCTCAGCGGGCGGTAGGAGGGCTTCGATCCGTACATCAGCACGACCGGGTCGCCGTCCACCTCGTACAGCTCGTGGCCGCGGGTGATCTCGTCGCCGCTCTCGGGCAGCTTGGTCAGCGTGCCCTTCACCTGGCTCGTCGCGGTGTGCACCGGGCCGTAGCCGAGCTGCCCCTCCTCGTTCAGGGTGTCACGGAGCGTCTGCTTGGCCACCTTCGTGGTGTTCGGGGGCAGCGTGGCCGCCGCCCCGCCGCCGGAATCCCCGCCGGTGCCGAGCGCCGCGGCGGTGGCGACGCCGCCGGCCGCGACCAGGGCGCCGACGGCAAGGGCGATCTTCAACCGCGGCCGGCGGCGCCTGCGGCGCGGCGGGCGCCCCTCCTCCTTCGGCTGGGTGCGCTCCACGGTGGTCTCGCCCATCACTTCTGCTTTCCGCCCTGGAGGATCTTCTGGCAGGCCTGCTGCGCCTTCTCGAAGGTGGCGTCGTCCTCGCCCTTCTTCCGCTGGATCCGGATGCCGGGCTCGTTCGGGTCGGGGTCCGGGAAGTCCTTCACGCCGTTCTGGCGCATGCACTCGGCGAACTCCTGCGCGCGCTGCTGCGCCTTCGGATCGGGCGCTCCGCTCCGGTTCGCCTGCGGGCTGTACTGCCGGCACGCCTCCATGGCCTTCTTCATGGCCTCCTGCTTCTCCGGGCCGCCCTTGACCTTGAGCTGGACGCCCTGACCGGGCTTCGGGTCCTCCATGTCCACGCCGTGGTCGCGCATGCACTGGGCGAACTTCAGCCCCATCTCCTCCTTGCCGAGCTGCTCGCCGCCGGCCGCCTTCTTCTCTCCGCCCGCCGAGGCCACCTTCGAGCCGCCCTCGTCCCCGCCGCATCCGGTCAGGGTCAACGCCAGGGCCAGGGGCAGTATCGCCAGCACTCGCTTGCGCATGTGGGGTCTCCTCGTCTCCGCGGCCGGAGCGATTCCGGCCGGTTGACGAGTGATGAAACCGGGCCGCAGGTTTCCCCCTCGTTTCTGCCTCCGGATCCCGTCCCCTAACAGAAACGAAACAGCGCCTGGGGCACCATTCGGTCGGGACCGTCGAGGGAGGAACGTATGCGGGTGCTGGTGGTGGAGGACGAGCGGCTGCTGGCCGACGCGATCGCCGAATGGCTGCGGGACGCGACCCACGCGGTCGATCTCGCCTACGACGGGGCCGCCGCCCTGGAGCGCGTCGGCGTGAACGACTACGACGTGGTCGTCCTGGACCGCGACCTCCCCCTCGTCCACGGCGACGACGTCTGCCGGGAGATGGTGCGGAGCGAGACCACGGCGCGAGTCCTGATGCTCACCGCCGCGGCCGAGATCACCGACCGCGTCGACGGCCTCGGGATCGGCGCCGACGACTACCTGACCAAGCCGTTCGCGTTCCCCGAGCTGGCCGCCCGCGTCCTCGCGCTCGGCCGCCGCGCCCGCCCCGCCGCGCCGCCCACGCTGCACCGCGCGGGCATCACCCTCGACCCGGCGCGCCGCGAGGTGTTCCGGGACGGCCGCTACGTCCCGCTCGCGCGCAAGGAGTTCGCCGTCCTCGCCGAGCTGCTCCGCGCCGACGGCGCCGTCGTGTCCGCCGAGCAGCTCCTGGAGAAGGTCTGGGACGAGCACGCCGACCCGTTCACCGGCGCCGTCCGGCTCACCGTCCTCAAGCTGCGCCGCAAGCTCGCCGACCCGCCCGTCGTCGAGACCGTCAAGGGAGCGGGGTACCGGATCCCATGAGGCTGTCGCTCCGCGCCCGGCTCACCATCACCTACGCCGGCCTGTTCCTCGTCGCCGGCGTGGTCCTGCTCGGCGCCACCTACGCCCTGTTCAACCAGCAGCTCTCCCGCTCGGGCACCACCAAGGTCGTCGCGACCCGGCTGAACCCCGGCCCCGCGCCCACCGCCGTCAACCCCCAGCCCATACAGAAGGAGGAGGAGCCGTTCCTGGACACCGAACGGTGGATGAAGAAGCAGCACGACGAGCTGCGGGACGCCGCGATCACCTCCCTGATCACGCAGGGCTCCGTCGCCCTGCTGGTCGTCGGCGGCGCCGCGGCCGGCTTCGGCTGGCTCATCGCGGGCCGGGTCCTCACCCCGCTGCACCGCGTCACCGAGACCGCCCGCCGCATCGCCGGCTCCCCCGCCGCCGACCGCAGCCTGCACGAGCGCATCGCCCTCCCCGGCCCGCACGACGAGGTCAAGGAGCTCGCCGACACCTTCGACTCGATGATCGAACGCCTCGACCGGTCCTTCGACGGCCAGCGCCGCTTCGTCGCCAACGCCTCCCACGAGCTGCGGACCCCGCTCACCCTGGGCCGCGCCCTGGTCGAGGTCGCGATGCACCGCGAATCGGCGTCCCCGGACGTCCGTCAGCTCGGCGAGACCCTGCTGCAGATCAACACGCGCCACGAACGCCTCATCACCGGCCTCCTGCTGCTCGCCCGCTCCGAGAACGAGATCACCACCCGCGCCCCCGTCGACCTGGCGGACGTGGTCGGGCACGTCGCGTCCCAGACCGCCCTCGAAGCCAGGGACACCGGCATCACCGTCGAGACCAGCACCGCCGAGGCCATGACCACCGGCGACGCCCTCCTGCTGGAGCGCGTCGTGCAGAACCTCCTGGAGAACGGCCTGCGCCACAACACCGAGTCCGGGTGGGTCAACGTCTCGTGCCGCACCGAGAACGGGCACGCCGTCCTGGAGGTGAGCAACTCGGGCCCGCCCGTCCCGCCCTACGAGATCCCGGCCCTCTTCGAACCGTTCCGCCGCATGGACTCCGACCGCATCGTCACCGCGAAGGGCGCCGGCCTGGGCCTCTCGATCGTCCACTCGATCGTCCGGGCCCACGACGGCACGGTGACCGCCGCCCCGCGCAAGACGGGCGGCCTCCACGTGACCGTCACCCTCCCGGGCGAAGAAGGGCGTCCACAAACGCATTACGGAACTTTCCGCCGGGATCGAATCCCCTCGCCAGGCGAGCAAAATCATCGGCACGCTCGTACTGCGCGATGACCTCCTCCCCCGGCGTGGTGCTGAGCTTGCCCCAGTGCGGCCGCGCACCCAGCGGCACGAGACGCTCCTGAAGCTCCGCGACCACGGGCAGCACCCCTGCGGGGTCGTCGTGCCAGGTGAAGTGAAGCGTCACCGAGTCCCGCCCGTACGCAGGGCTCAACCAAAGATCGTCACCACGCACCGTACGAACCTCGGAAATGTGCAGCACCGGCGCAACGCGATCGGCGACGGCCCGCACCGCCCCGAACGCCTCGGCCGCCGCGTCCCGGGGCAGGAACCACTCGGACTGGAGCTCCCGCCCGGCGCTCGGCGTCACCTCCGGCCGGAAGTGCGGCAGCCGCTCATGCCACGGCCCCGGCAGCCCCATCTGGGCGGTGCACGCGGCCGGAACCATCCCCGGAACGGGATGCACCGGCTCCGACGCGGCACTCCCACCCGCCCAGACAGGCGCCGGCACGTCCGTCCGGCACTTGAGCCACACCCTCGCCCGCCCACTCCGCCAGTCGGTGAACGCGCTCACGCTGTAGGCCGCCCCGAACACCTCATCGAACCCCGCCGCCAGATCGTCCAGCGGCACCTCGACCCGCACGCTCTGCGCCACCTCGAACGCGGGCTCGACATCCAACGTCACCCGCGTGACGACCCCCAGCGCCCCCAATGCCACCACAGCACCGGAGAACACCTCAGAGCCATCCCGATCCAGCTCGACAAGGTCGCCGTCCGGCCCGACGAGTTCCAGCGCACTGACCGACGCGGACAGGCAGCGCAGACCGTCCCCGGACCCATGTGTCCCGGTGGCGCAGGACCCGGCCACCGAGATGTGCGGCAGCGACGCCATGTTCGGCAACGCGAACCCGTTCCGGTACAGCTCCGCCGCCACGTCCGTGTACCGCATCCCAGCCGCCACGGTCACAGACGACCGGTCCGAGTCGATCTCAACCATGGGCGGCAACGCATCCAGCCGGACAAGCTCCCCGTCGCTGTCCGCAACAAGACTGAACGAGTGCCCGCTACCAAGCGCCCGCACCCGTCGGCCACGAGCAACGACCCGGCACAATTCATCCACAGATTCGGGCCGATGCACTCGCCCCGCCCCGAAGACAACATTCCCCGCCCAGTTACGAAGCCGCCCCTCGCCCACCCGACCCGCACCTCCGAGCACCAAAGCACGCCACCCACCGACCGCCGCCAGCGTAGCCCCGCGCTTCATCCAGGAGACCCGGGCTATGGGGGTGGGGTTACCAGTCGCCGAAGCGCTCTTCATCGTCGCTGGTCCACGAATCCGTTCCCACACCGCCGAGGAAGTCGTCGAACCTGCTGGCCGCCTTGTTCTCGGCCGCGCGGTCTTCGGCGGTCGGTTGGTACCAGAGGAGTCCGGTGCGGAGGGTGAGCAGGACGGTGATGTAGGGGCTGATGTCCACCCGGTCCTGTTCGAAGCGGCCGTTGCCGTCCGGGGTACGAAGGAAATCGGCTTCGGCGAGCTGCGACGTCACCTTGATGACGTTCTTGCCACCGATACCTGCCCTGCCGACGAGCACGAGCTTGAGGCCGAAGACGTGCGCGATCTGTGCGTACCACCCGAGGTGTTCACCTTCGGCGAAGGTGCAGTCCAGTGCCCGTCCGACCCGTGCGGCCACTTGTCCAGGGTGCTCATCGGTGTCGGCGCGCACGTCGAGGTAGATCGCCTGTCTTTTCACCCCACAAGAGTGACGCCTGGCTCAGTGCTCGTGAACGGTTTTGTTGCCCAGGACCAGGTCGCCCTCCACGTGGACGGCGCTGCTGAAGACGGTGGCGGCGGCGGGGTGGGGTGCGGCGCGGGCTGCGGGGCGCGGGCGAGTGGGGGCGTTCGAGCCTGTCAGGTACATCCAGGCTTCGGTGGTGGTCTCTTTGACCGTGAGCGTTACGCGTTCGAAGGCGCGGGGGTCCAGAGGGCCGTTCAGGTGGGACACGAAGGCGTCGTAGACGAACGGGGAGACGATGAAGCCGAGGTCGGCGCCGGTCTCGGCCAGGGCGGTCTTGAGGACGGGGGCCTCCAGGAGGCGGGCCGTCTGGATGATGACCTGGCCGTTGACGCCCTCGGCGTCGGGTGCGACGGGGCCGACGTGCAGGGCGACGCGGAGCTGGACGCGGACGGCTTCGCTCGCGCGGCGGTTGTGCCGGCGGAGTGCGAGGGCCAGGTGCCCGGCGAGCGGGTCGACGAGGGACGCGGTCGGGACGCGGGGCGAGACGATGACGAGGGCGCCGTCGCCGCGGTCCTCGCGGTAGAGGTCCGAGGCCGGGACGCCCGACGCGTCCAGCGCCTGGAGCAGGATGTTGTAGGTGACCTCGCGGACGACCTGGCGATCGTCGTCGTCGCGAGAGGGGTCGCCGAAACCGGCGATGTCGCAGAGAAGGACGGAGCAGTTCAGGCCCGCCCAGGTCGCGAGGGCGCCGGCGCGCTCCAAGGATGCGTCCACGGAACGAGTGAACGCCTCGGGCGGGCGGACGTCCATGTCATCCGACACACTCACCGGGACCGCAGTTCGCGGGGGCTCACGCCGAAGCGGCGGCGGAAGGCGTGGCTGAGGGCGCTGGCGGAGGAGAAGCCGGTGGCGTGCGCGATGTCGGTGATGGTGACGTGCCGGTCGCGGCGCAGGCGGTCGCGGACGAGGCGGAGCCGCTCCTCGCGGATCAGCTGGCGCGGGGTGGTCCCGGCGCGCTGGAGGGCGAGCTGGATCTGGCGCAGCGACCAGCCGAGGTCCTGCGCCATCGCGGCGCCGGTGAGGCCCGGGTCGGTGGCGTGCTCGCGGACGTAGCGGCGCACGACCGCCTCCACCTCGGCGAGGTGGCCCGGCGCGGGCGGGTGCTCCTGCCCGGTGACGAGAAGGCAGAGCAGCTCGGTGACGCGCTCGCAGGCGGCGTCGAACTGCGGCCCGGTGAGCGCGCCGCGCTCGGCGCCGACCGCGCGGACCATGTCGGCGACGACGCGGCCGAGGCCCGTGGACAGGTCGAGGCCGGTCAGCGGCAGGGTCGGGCCGGGCAGCCGGCCGTCCATCTCCTGAGCGGGGATGGTCATGACGAGCGCGCGGGCGGGACGGGGCTGGACGACGCGGAACGGCGCCGCCGGTGCGATGAGGCCGCCGGTCCCGGGGCGCAGGCACGCCTCGCGGCCTTCCTGCTCCATCAGCAGCTCGCCGTGCAGCGGCAGCAGGAAGCGGTAGCCGCCGTCGCGGCGGGCCTGCCCGGCCGTGCGGACGTAGTCGGTCCGGTCCGCGAGGCAGAGGACGAGCCGGTAGGCGGTGCCCTGCCGGACCGCCCCGCCGAGCATGTCGTCCACAGGTCCTCCGCCGCGCCGCCGGACGCGTCACCGGCCCGGACGTGAAGATCGCTTCGGCGTGAGAGTAGTACGGCCACCACTGGTGAATCTGGAAAATCAACCGGAAAGTGACGCGATTCAGACGGTATGTGATCATGCGATGCGCCCGGCGGCAACTTCTCTGCGCGCGAGCACAAGCGCGCACCCCAGCACCCGTCCTACGGTGCCGAAACTGCGGCGTAATCGCGCCGTCCGAAACCCCCACCAGCCAAGAGGCGGTCGGCCTGGTGCCGTGACACGGGCCGGTCCCCTCACCCGAACCCCTGCACGAGGATCTGATGGAGCCCTTCCTCCTTGCTGCGGCGTTCGTCGTCGTGGCGGGCGCCGGCATCGCCGCCGCCGTCCTGCTCGTCCGCGAACGGCAGGCGGCGGCCGAGCTCCGCGAGCAGAACGCCGTCCTGGCCCGCGGCCTCGACCTGCGCGAGAAGGAGCTGCGGCACCTGGCTGACGTCCGGCTGCCCGAGCTCATGGAGTCCTTGCACAACCCGGGGGTGCGCGTCGCCGGGCCGCTGCACGACCTCGGCCGCGAGGCCCCCGCCTACGGGCAGGCGCTGCAGACGGTGATCGACCTGTTCGCCGGGTCCGCCGCCCGCGTCCGGGAACGGGCCGACCTGTCGGCGAAGTCGACGCTGCGGGCGATGATGCGCGCCGTGCAGAGCCTCGCCAACGAGCAGCAGCTCGCCATCTCCCACATGCAGGAACGCCACGACGACCCGGACGTGCTCGAAGGCCTGCTCCGCATCGACCACATGAACGCCCAGCTCGGGCGGCGCGCCCAGGCCACCGCCGTGCTGTGCGGGTCGTGGCCCGGCCAGCAGCGCTCGGCGTCGTCGCTGACCGACGTGGTGCGCGGCGCCACCTCCCGCATCCGCGACTACCTGCGCGTCAACCTGCAGGGGCCGGTGAACACCGCGGTGACCAGCCGGGCCGTGGAGCCGATCGTGCTGACCCTCGCCGAGCTGCTGGACAACGCGGCGCGCCACTCGCGGCCCGACACCACCGTCGAGGTCAACTTCCAGCCGACGCACAACGGCGTCGCCATCATGATCGACGACGCGGGCGTGGCGATGGACGCCGACGAGCTCCAGCGCGCCACCGAGCTGCTGTCCGGCGACGCGTCGGTCGACATCCACCGGCTCGGCGACCCGCCCCGCGTCGGGTTCGCGGTCGCGGGCGTCCTCTCCGCCCGCTACGGCTTCCGCGTGTCGGTCGACACGCGCTCGCCCTACGGCGGCGTGCGGGCCGTCGTGTTCGTGCCGTCCGCGCTACTGGCGGCCGTCCCGGAGCAGGCGCCGGAGCCGTCCGCCGCGCCCCACCATGCGGAGGAGAAACCGCCCGGCAGCGCGGCGGACGAGCCGGCCACGCCCGGCGGCCTGCCGAAGCGGAACCGCGTCGCGATCGCCGAGCGGCCCGCCGTGCCCGCCGGGGAGGACGAGCCCGCCGGCCCGCCGGACACCGGAGAGCGGCCCCCCGCCAGACCGGCCAAAGAGACCGCCGCGGGCCTAGGCGCCTGGCAGCGCGGGACCCGGTCCGGCCGGGCCGCCGGGTCGCCCGGCGCGGACGGCCCGGGCATCGAGAGCAAGGACCTGCGGCCATGAACGAGGGGTGGAACGGCGCGATGGACGACGGTACGAACCGGCTCGGCTGGATGCTGGACGACGCGCTGCGGATGCCGGAGACCCGCTACGCGATCCTGCTGTCCGCCGACGGGCTGCTCATGGCGCACTCCGAGCGGATCAGCCGGGACGAGGCGGAGCGGCAGGCCGCGGGGATGGCGGGGCTCCAGTCCCTCGCCCGCAGCACCGCCGAGTTCTGCGGGGACCCGGGCACCACGTGGCGGCAGACCGTGAACGAGTTCGACGACGGGTACGTGTTCCTCGTCGCCGCCGGTCCCGGCGCGTACCTGGCGGTGTCGGCGACGCAGCACGTCGACATGGAGACCGTGTCGTTCCGGCTCCAGGAACTGGTGCAGCGGCTGGGCAAGGAGATGACCAGTCCGCCACGCCCCGGCGCGGGCCGTCCCGCATGACCCCCCGCCGGAACGAGCGCGCGCTCGTCCGCCCCCACGTCGTCACCGGCGGGCGGGCGCACCCCACCCGCAACGTGTTCGACCTCGTCACGCTCGTGATCGCCACCGGCGACCTGCCGCGGACCGGGCTGTCCCCCGAGAAGCTGCGGATCATCGAGCTGTGCCGGGGCGGGGCGCTGTCGGTGGCCGAGATCTCCGGGCATCTGAGCCTGCCCGTCGGGGTCACCAAGGTGCTGCTCTCCGACCTCGTCGACAGCGGGCACCTCACCACCCGGGCCACCCCGCCCGCCGCCCAGCAGTCGAAGGCCCGGCTCCTTCAGGAGGTGCTCGATGGACTCCGCGCTCGCCTCTGACACCTCCTATCTGCGGGAGAGCGTCAGAACCGCCGTCAAGATCCTTATCGTGGGGCATTTCGCCGTCGGGAAGACCACCTACGTCGGAACGCTGTCGGAGATCCGCCCGCTGCGCACCGAGGAGCGGATGACGCAGGCCGGCGCCACCGTGGACGACCTCGCCGGCATCAAGGACAAGACGACCACGACGGTCGCGATGGACTTCGGCCGCCTCACCCTCAGCGACGACCTCGTCCTGTACCTGTTCGGGGCGCCGGGCCAGCAGCGCTTCACCCGGTTGTGGGACGACCTGGCGCGCGGCGCGCTCGGCGCGCTGATCCTGGTGGACACCGCGCGGCTCAAGGAGTCGTTCGCCGTCATGGACATCGTGGAGAAGCAGGGCCTGCCGTACGCGGTGGCCGTCAACCGCTTCGAGGGCGCGCCGGTGTTCCCGGACGCCGAGGTGCGCGAGGCCCTCGACCTCGCGCCGGACACGCCGCTCGTCACCTGCGACGCCCGCGACCGCCGCTCGTCCACCGAGGCGCTGATCTCCCTCGTCGACCACCTGCTGACCCTCGGAAAGACCTCATGACCACGCAGTTCACCGAATCCGAGCGCACGCCGATCTACGGGCCCGAGTTCGCCCGGGACCCCGCCGGGGCCTACGCGCGGATGCGCGCCCGGCACGGCGACCTCGCGCCCGTCGAGCTGTCGCCCGGCGTCCCGGCGACGCTCGTCCTCGGCTACGAGGCCGCGCTGGAGATCCTGCGCGACCCCGGTACCTTCCCGCGCTGCAGCGAGGTGTGGGACGAGGCCGTCGGCCCCGAATGCCCGGTGCTGCCGATGATGATGACGCGGCCCAGCGCCCTGTTCACCAACGGCGCCGTGCACGCGCGGCTCCGGTCGGTGATCGTCGACAGCCTGGAGCGGGTCGACCCGGTGTCGCTGCGCGGGTACGTCGCGAGCAACGCCGACTCCCTCATCGACCGGTTCGCGGCCGACGGCAAGGCCGACCTCATCGGGCAGTACGCCCGCACGCTGCCGCTGCTGGTGTTCAACGAGATGTTCGGCTGCCCCGAGGACATCGGCGCCAAGCTGGTCCGGGGCATGAGCGCCATCTTCGACACCGTCTCCGCCGAGGAGGGCAACGCTCTGCTCCTGGAGGCGACCGGCGAGCTCATCGCGGCCAAGCGGCGGCGGCCGGGCGCCGACGTGACGTCCTGGATGATGGCCCACCCCGCGGGCCTCGACGACGGCGAGATGGCCCACCAGCTCATCCTGCTGGTCGGGGCCGGCACGGAGCCGGAGCAGAACCTCATCGCCAACGGCATCCGGCTGCTGCTGTCCGACGACCGGTTCGGCGGCGACCTGTCCGGCGGCAGCCTGCCGGTCGAGGACGCGCTCGACGAGATCCTGTGGACCGACCCGCCGATGGCCAACTACGGGACGACGTTCCCCCGCCAGGACATCGACTTCCACGGGTACCGGCTGCCCGCGCACCAGCCCGTGCTGGTCAGCTACGCCGCCGCGAACACCGACCCGTCACGGGCGACCGCCGACCGGAAGGGCAACCGCGCCCACCTGTCGTACACCGGCGGGCCGCACAACTGCCCGGCCAAGAGCCACTCCCGGCTCATCGCGTCGGTCGCGATCGAGCAGCTCCTCGACCGCCTCCCGGACGTGGAGCTCGCCGTTCCGGTGGACCGGCTCGAATGGCGGCCCGGCCCGTTCCACCGCGCGATGACGGCCCTGCCCGTGGTCTTCCCCCCGGCCGGTCAGGACCCGGCTTTCCGCTGCTCGTCCGTGGTCGCGGCGCGGAGGGCGCCGACGACGGCGGTCAGCTGCGTGATGAGGCCGGCCACGCTGGTCTGGTCGGCGCCGTTGACGGTGACGGTGCGCAGCTCGTCCGGCTTGGGGAGCTTGGCCATGATCTCCGGCAGCGAGGCGATGAGCCGGGACTGGACGGCCGCGGGCGAGCGGTCGTTCTCCAGCGCGGCCCGGGCGCCCTCCCGCTCCAGGTCGAGGAGCGCCTGCTCGTGCCGGGACCGGGCGCGCATGTCGGCGAGCCCCAGCTCGCCCTCGGTGCGGAGCCGGGCCAGCTCGTGGTCGCGCTCGATGCGCAGCCGCCCCGTCTCGGCCTCCTCCTCGTGCCGCTCGCGCTCCATCCGCAGCGCGTGCCGGGTCGTCTCGGTCTGCAGCTCGGCGACCTCGCGGGAGTCGTCGTGCTCGCGGCGGGTGCGGCGCAGCTTCTCGGCCGCCTCGGTGTCGAACAGCTGCGACTCGTTGCGGGCGCGCAGCTCGGCGATCTCCCGCTCGTGCTCCAGCCGCTGCGTCTCCTTGACCCGGGCGGCGGCCATCTCCCGCTGCGCGACCGCCTCCTCCGCCTGCAGCTCGGCGAGCCGCGCGATCTGCCCCTGCTCGGCCCGGTACGGCTTCTGCAGGTTCTCCCAGAGCCGGGACGAGCTGACCACGGCCTCCTTGATCTGCACCGTGACGATGCGCAGCCCGAGGCCCTGGTCGCCGCTCTCCTCGCCCTCGGCGACCGCGCGGAGCCGGGCGGTCAGCTCCTCGATGATCGGCTGCTTGTCGCTGAGGACGTCCCGCACCCCCATCGTGGCGACCTTGTCCTTGATCGCGGCCTCGGCCTGCTCGCGGAGCTGGAGGTTCACCACCCGCATCGGGTCGTCGGCGTCGCCGAAGTCGAGCTTGCGGTACGCGGTGGCGAAGTCCTGGATGATCCACTGCACGTAGCCCTGGACGAGGACGCCCTGCAGCTCCCGGCAGATGCAGTACGCGTTGATCAGGATCGTCTGCGTCGCGCCCGGCACGACCAGGAACGAGTCGGTGGACGGGTTGAACCGGAACGACACCCCGAGCCCGATGTGCAGCGGCTCGGCCCGCCCGCGCCGGGTGTGCACGACGAACGCGTTCGGCGGGACGAGCACGTTCTTCCACCGCCAGAACCCGCTGATCCGCACGTCCACCGGACCGGGCCCGGACCGGTCCGTGCCCGGCGCGGCGCCGAGGGCCCGTTCGCGCTTGGCCAGCGGACCCGCCGGCGGGACCGCGGCGGGCATCCCGGGCACGGCCGGGGCCGAACGCCTGGCCCGCAGATCGTCCTCCAGAACCGCCTGCTGCGCGACGACCTTCTCCAGATAGGTGTTTCCCTGGTCGGGGGCGCTCATCTCGCTCCTCGGGGGCTCGGCTTGGCCGATACCTTAATGAACCCTTCACCCGTGCGTGTGCGTATTTCTACGCGTGACGACACGCGAGGCGACCCCGGCTTCAGAGGCGGCACGGGCGCCCCGGGCCGACCGGCCGATGCTCGTCATCGGCGCCGCGGCGATCGCGCTGGTCGTCCTCGCGCTCGTGATCAGGCTGGGCGGCGCGCTCAGCGCCACCGCCGCGCCGGGGCTGTCGCAGGCCGGGGCGCTGACCAAGGTGGGCCTGTCGGTGGCCAAGCTCGGCGGCGACGTCGCCGCGGTCCTCACGGTCGGGTGGCTGCTCGTCGGCGCCGTCTTCGTCCCGGCGGCCTCCCCCGCCGGGCGCCGCTGCCTGCGCGCCGCGGCGCTGTCGGCGATGGCGTGGGCGGCGTGCACGCTGGCGCTGATCGTGTTCTCCATCCTGGACCTGTTCGGCATCGGCGTCGCCGGGGTCACCGGCGACATGATGCGGACGTTCCTCCTCGAACTGCCGCAGGGGCGGGCGCTGCTCCTCGTCCTCGCCGCCGCGGTCGCCCTGGCGGTCGCGGCGAGCCTGCCCCGCGCCGCCGGCGGCACCGGGTACCTGCTCGCGGGCGCGCTCGCCGGGCTCCTCCCGCCGCTGTTCACCGGGCACGCGGCGAACGCCTCGTACCACGCGCTCGCCGTCCACAGCCTGGCCTTCCACGTGGTCGGCGTCTCGCTGTGGGTCGGCGGGCTGGTCGCGCTCGTCACCGCCGCGCCGTACGTCCGCGACCGGCTCCCCGAGATCGTCGGACGGTACAGCGGCCTGGCGCTCGTGTCGTTCGCCGTCGTCGGGCTCAGCGGCGCGGTGAACGCCTGGGTGCGGCTCGGCGGCGTCCACCTCGGGTCGCGGTACGGGGCGCTCGTCGTCGCGAAGTGCGCGGCGCTCGCCGTGCTCGGCGCGCTGGGCTGGTGGCACCGCCGCGCCACGATCCCCGCCCTGCGGGACGGGACGGGCGCGCGGCCGTTCCTCCGCCTCGGCACCGTCGAGCTCCTCATCATGACGGCGACGATGGCGCTCGCCACCGGGCTGTCCCGGACGCCTCCGCCGGAGAACCCGCCGGACACCCTCGACGTCGTCGCGCTGAACCTCGGCTTCCCGCTGCCGGGGCCCGCCGGGCCGGGCCCCTACCTGCTCGACTGGTGGATCGATCCGCTGTTCTTCGTCCTGGTCCTGGCCGGGGCAGTCCTGTACGGGCTGGGCGCCGCGCGGGTGCGCGACTGGCCGTGGACGCGGAGCGCGTCGTGGGCCGCCGGCCTCCTCGTCGTGCTGCTCGCCGCCGCGAGCGGGATCTCCCGGTACAGCATGGTCCTGTTCAGCGCGCACGCCCTCCAGCACGTCCTCGTCGGGGTGCTGGCACCGGCCCTGCTGCTCTACGGGGCGCCGTTCCGGCTGGCGCTCGGCGCGATGCGCGGTGAGGGACGCGCCCTCGTCGCCGCCGCCGGCGCGAGCCGGGCGCTGCGGCTGCTCGCGCGTCCGGCGGTCTCGTCCTCGCTGCTCCTGCTCTCCCTCTACGCGTGGTACGTGTCGCCGCTGTTCGGGCCGTCTCTCGGCAACCACGCCCTGCACTCGCTCGCGATGGCCGCCTTCCTCGTCATCGGCCTGGCGTACTTCCACGGGACGACGGGGACGCCGATGCCGCTCGCTCTCCTGCCGCTGCACGCCATCGCCGGGATCGCGCTGATGCGGAACGGGACCGTCCTCGGCGGCTGGTACGAGCACCTCGGCCGCCGCTGGGGGGCGCCGCCGCTCGACGACCAGCGCCTCGGCGCGCTGCTCCTGTGGACGCTCACGGCCGCGATCACCCTTGCGGTCGCGGCGGCGCACGCGGCCTACTGGCGCAGGCGCCGGTCCACGACCCGGCTGAGCGCCTCCACCACGGTCGGGTCGTACTCGGCGGCGGAGTCCAGCCGCAGCCGCTCCAGCACGGCGGCGCCGCGGTCGCGGTCGGAGGAGTCGCCGACCAGGTCGTCGTAGGCGTTGGCGACCTTGATGATGCGGCCGGCGAGCGGCGGCGGGATGGGCCGCTCCCCCGAGTCGCCGGACGGCTCGCGTCCCGTCCGGTAGGGGTGCGAGGACAGCTGGACGATGTGCGCGACGCGGTCCAGGACCCCGGTCTGCTTGATCACCTCGGCGCCCAGCTCGGCGATCCGGCGCTGCTCGGCCGGGGACGCCAGCACGGTCGCGCCGCCGGGGATCGGGTCGCCGAGCGACAGCTGCCCGATGTCGTGCATCAGCGCCGCGTACTCCAGTTCGAGCAGCTCCTCCTCGGACATGCCGAGTTCGCGCCCCATCCGCACCGCGAGCCTGGACACGCGCCGCGAGTGCCCCGTCTCCACGTAGCCGCCGACCTCGGTGACGCGCGACAGCGCCCGGACGGTCTGCAGGTACGTGGCGCGGATGCCGGCGTACCGGCGGAACGCGAACTGCGTCACCAGGATCGGCACCGTGAAGATCAGCAGCGCGGCCTCGCCCATCGCGGTCGTCGCCACGGCGATCAGCACCGCGGTGGCGCTGGTCGCCGCGCACAGCGCCGCCTTGGCGTCGATCTCGTCCCGCAGCGCGATGCCGAACCGGGCCCGGACGGCCTCCGCCCGGATCATCGCGGCGATCAGCACGTCGGTGAAGCAGGACAGGACGACCACGACGCACATCACGGCGAGCAGCAGCGGCCAGGGCAGGTCGAGGTCGAGCAGCGGACGGAAGCACAGCGCGACGACCGCGACGGTGAACAGCCGGCGCGCCATCGCGTCGGGGCGCGGGGTGCGGCCGACCGCGATGTGCGGCAGCGAGCCGACCAGCATGGCGACCGCGGTGACGGCGACGACCTGCAGCGCGGAGTGCTCGGCGGCGACCACGCCGAGCGGCGCGTCCGGCGGGGCGCCCTCGGGGCCGACGCCGACGAGCAGCGCGTAGCCGGTGGCGCCCGCGGCGGCGACCGGCGCGACCTCCCGGTTCCCGGGCATCACCATGCGGAACAGCTCGCCGAGCGCGATCAGCACGCCGAAGATGATCGCGATGTCGGGCTGCCGCAGGCCGGCCGCGGCGACCTGGGTGATCGCGATGATGACGAACAGCCCGGCCGTGGCGATCAGCAGCAGCTGGCCGGAGTCGATGGTCTGCCAGGCCGCCCGTTCCCGGGCGCGGGTCTGGCCGCTCATGCGCGTCCCGTCACCGGCGCACCTCGCCGCTGTCGGCGATCCGCAGGGGGGTGCTCGGGTCGTCGTGGTCCTGCTGGGTGGTCTCGACGACGTCGTCGTCGGGGAGGACGACCGGGTCGGGCGGCTCCCAGCCGTCGCGGTCGAGCGCCTGCAGGAACGCCTCGACCATCGCCGGGTCGAAGTGGTCCCCCATCCCCCGGCGCAGCTCCTGGACGGCCTCGTCGATGCTGCGGGCCGCCCGGTAGGAGCGGGTCGAGGTCATCGAGTCGAACGCGTCCGCGACGGAGATGACCCGGGCGAACTCCGGGATCTCGTCGCCCGCGAGGCCCATCGGGTAGCCGCGGCCGTTCATCTTCTCGTGGTGGTGCATGATGCCGGCGAGCGCCTCGTCCAGGAAGCCGATCTCCCGGACGATCTCCAGCCCGCGCATCGGGTGCAGCTGGATCGCGGCGAACTCCTCCTCGGTCATCGGCCCGTTCTTCTGCAGGACCTTGGTGGGGACGCCGAGCTTGCCGACGTCGTGCAGCATGCCCGCGTAGCGGATCGCCTCGACCCGGTCGGCGCGCATCCCGATCTCCTGCGCGATCATCACCGAGCCGCGGGAGACGCGCTCGGAGTGGCCGCGGGTGTAGAAGTCCTTGGTCTCGACCGCCTGGCACAGTGCGGCGAGCGTCGCGGCGTGCGCCTGCTGCTGCGCGTACGCCTGGTCCATGGCCCAGCGGGCGATGAACAGCGGGAGCAGGACGAGCACGGCGGCGAACGGCCCGACGCGCGGCCACAGCCCGGCGATCAGCAGCCCGACCATGCCGTAGCCGAGGCAGCCGACGGCGAGCTGGCCGCTCTCGTGCAGCAGCTCGCGCGGCGCGGCCTGCCGGCTGAGCAGCAGCACCCCGGCCATCAGCGCCAGGTTCACCAGGACGAAGGTGAACAGCGCGCCAAGGAAGGGCCCGATGACGTTCTCCACCCAGCGAGCCTGCTCGGGGTGGAAGCGGTCGCCGCCGAGGAGCTCGAAGACCGTCCCGGCGATGAACCCGCTGAGCGCGAACTGCGCGCCGTTGAAGATCCGTTTGACGGGGGCGAAGAACCGCTGGCCGGTGACGACGGCGCACAGCCCGAGCAGCGCGGCGCCGACCGGGCCGAGCAGCACGACCGAGGCCAGGCTCGCGGCGAAGCTGAGCGACACCCTGGCCCGCGTGATGTTCAGCCGCGCGGGCGCCGAGTCGCAGACGAGGAACAGCAGGGCCAGGACGGCCAGCTGGCCCCAGTCGAGCTCCGCGAAGGACGACGTCGCGATGAGGCCCGCCGCCAGGGCGACCACACCACAGACGTACGCCCAGGCAGCGAGAGGTAGTCCACGCATTGCCGCCCCTCGGGGAGTGACGAATGGCGGGCACCGCCTGGCTCAGACGTGCCTGCCGGCACCTAGACCCAGGACACGCCCCTGGTCATCATCAGCGACGACGCCGAGGCGCTCGGCCGCCGGTCGTGTCCCACCGGCATCACGCGCTTGAGCATGGCTCCTTGCCTCCCCCCCCGCCGTACCGGGCCGCCCGGCCGTGGCGGCCGGCCGCCGGGACCAGTGCGGTCCAGGTTCCCGGGCGAGCACATACCCCCGAATTGACCGGTGCGCACATGCTCCCGTCGCTGATTTCGGCACAAGCCTAACGCGAACTGCCCAGGTCACACAGGCATGCGAGAAAATGTGAGCTAAGCGTGAACGATTCGTCACCTGTTGTGATCAATTGTCCCTGCCGAATGGGCCCGCGGTGCCGGCCACAAACGCTCTGCACAATCAGAATGCACGTGCATTCTGGTGGTGCTCCGCAATAGCCCCAGGAAAGAGCCCCAAAAGGTCATCTCCGGGGATTAGTACAAGCGGACCATTGGACGCATCCTGGTCTGGGCCCGCTCAGCCGGAGGCCGCCGCGCCGCGCTCGCGCGCCCAGGCGACCGTCTCGGCGATGCCGTCCCGCAGGGCGACCTTCGGCTCCCAGCCGAGGATCTCGCGCGTCTCGCTCGGGTCGACGGCGATCGCGGGCAGGTCGCCGAGCCGCGCCGGCGCGAACTCCGGGTCGTCCGGCGCGCCCGCCGCCTCGGCGACGAGCGCGTGCAGGTCGCGGTCCGTCGTCTGCACCCCGGTGCCCACGTTGAAGCGCCGCCCGCCGCCCGCGTCCCCCGCCGCGCGGGCGAACGCGTCCACCACGTCCAGCACGTAGACGTAGTCGCGGGTCTGGCCGCCGTCCCCGAACACCTTGGTCGGACGGCCCGACAGCAGCGCGTCCGTGAAGATCGAGATGACCCCGGCCTCGCCGTCGGGCGTCTGCCGCGGCCCGTAGACGTTCGCCAGCGTCAGGGTCGTGAAGTCGACGCCGTGCAGCCGCCGGTACATCCCGGCGTAGACCTCGCCGGAGACCTTCGAGGCCGCGTACGGGGACGCGGGCCGCAGCTCGGCGTCCGCCGGGACGGGCAGCGCGTCCGGCACCCCGTAGACCGCGCAGCTGGAGGTGAAGACGACCTTGCGCCCGCCGGCCGCCCGCGCCGCCTCCAGCACGTTGGCCGTCCCGGTGACGTTGACCCGGGCGTCGGCCACGGGGTCGGCCACGCTGTGCCGGACGCTGACCTGTGCGGCGAGGTGGCAGATCACCTCGGGGCGGCGGGCCGCCGCCCGCTCGCGGAGGGCCGGGTCGGCGACGTCCAACTCCCACATCTCGATGTCCGGGCGGACGTTCGCGCCCGTCGCCATGTTGTCCACGCCGATGACCTCGTGGCCGTCCGCGAGGAGCCGGTCGACGAGATGGGATCCGATGAATCCGGCCGCGCCGGTGACGAGTGCGAGCACCCGAGCAAGATACCGGGGTTCAGGCGCTCTCGGTCGTGCCCGCGTCGGCGGAGGCCTTGATCTCGCCGCAGATCTCCTCGATGCGGCCGAGCACCTTCGCGCGCAGGTCCGTCGGGGCCTGCTCGGAGCCGCAGGACTTGTTCACGATCTTCTTGACGGCCTCTTCCAGCCCGTACTCGCGCAGGCAGGGGCCGCACTCGTCGAGGTGCTGGCGCACCTCGCCGCAGCCGCCCTGGTCGAGCTCACCGTCGAGATAGGTATAGACCCGGGCGAGGACTTCGTCGCACGGCGTCTCGTGATGGTTGCCGCAGCTCATGATGACCCCCTGCTCGCACGGGTGAGCCCGCGCTCTTCAGCGTAGTCCTCCAGCATGCCGCGCAACTGCCGCCGGCCGCGGTGCAAACGGGACATCACCGTGCCGATGGGCGTGCCCATGATCTCGGCGATCTCCTTGTACGCGAAGCCCTCGACGTCGGCGAGGTAGACGGCGATGCGAAACTCCTCCGGCAGGTCCTGCAGGGCCCGCTTGACGTCGGAGTCGGGCAGGTGCTCCAGCGCCTCGGCCTCCGCGGACTTCAGCCCGCTGGAGGTGTGCGACTCGGCGCGGGCGATCTGCCAGTCCTCGATGTCCTCGGTCGCGGCCTGCTGCGGCTGGCGCTGCTTCTTGCGGTAGGAGTTGATGAACGTGTTGGTCAGGATGCGGTAGAGCCACGCCTTGAGGTTGGTGCCTTCCTTGAACTGGTGGAAGGACGCGAACGCCTTGGCGAAGGTCTCCTGGACGAGGTCCTCTGCGTCCGCGGGGTTGCGCGTCATGCGCAGCGCGGCAGAGTACAGCTGGTCCAAGAAGGGGAGCACGTCGCGCTGGAAGCGCTCCTGGCGCTGCTCCACGGTCTCCGTGGTGCCCGGTACCTGAACCACCTCCTCGGCAGTGGCGCGCATGGCCGCGGCTGGGCCGGCGGCGCCGTGTCCACCAGACGATATCGGTCCGCGCGGCCTGCTCACGCGGGCGGGTTCCCGCGCGCCCCCACGGGACGCCGCCGTGCCGGCGCTCCGCTGCTGATCGGCGACGGCCGTCGTCATGGGGTTCGCACCTCCGTGTGCTGGGATGTGAGGCTCTTACCGGGCTTGTGAGACGGTGCAACACCGGAACGCCCGCGGCGATTCCCGGCCGCGGCCGGACGTATCGGTGCACGGGCTCGTCCGCCCTGTCCATCACACAGGGTGATGGGGGCTCCGGACGGGGAAGAACTGACATAACGGAGAGAACAGGAGCAATTGGTGCACTCGGTGCCTTCGGCGCAATCGTCCGAGCCCACCATCGCGAGCCTGCGCGAGACGTCCGGAGGCGGCCCAGGAGACTCCCTGGCGCACTACTGGACGTTCTACAGGGCGGTGGCGGAGGCCCAGCTCATCCGATGGCTGCCGCGCAGACCGTCCCGCGTCCTGGACGTCTCGGGCGGCCCCGGCCACAGCGCGGCCCAGGCCGCCGCGGCCGGACATGCCGTCCTGGAGGTCCGCGACCCCGGACGCCCGGCCCTCGCCCGCCCCGCCCGCGGGGAACGCACCACCCCGCTCATCGGCGACTCCGGCACGCTCCCCTACCTCGCCGACGCCTCCCTCGACGCCGTGATCGCCGAGAACCGCGCGCTGTCCCGCCACCTGGCCACCGAGACCACCATCGCGGAGATCGCCCGCGTCCTGCGCCCCGGCGGACGCGTCCTGCTCTGCGTCGACTCCCTCACCCTCGGCATGGCCCTCCTGGCCGAGCGGAACTACTGGGCCCACCTGTCGGACGTGCCGAGCGCCGAGGTCGTCCTCGTCCCCTGGCCCGACGGCACGATCACCCGCTCCTTCTCCTCCCACCAGCTCCGCGAACTCCTCGCCGACGCCGGCCTGGAAGTCGAGTGGATCCGCCCCCGCACCGTGCTCTCCCCCTCGACGGTCGAACACGTCCTCACCGAATCCCCGCGAGCCCTCCCCCGCCTGGTGCGCACAGAACTGAACGCCCAACAACCCGACGAATCCCTAGGCATCCATCTTTTGGCAAGTGCTGTGTTGTCCCAGGGGTAGCGACCCCCCTGGGACCCCCCGTCACGAGCCGGTCGATCCTCACGCCACGGTGCAGGTGCCCCGTGACCGTGCGGGTCTGCGACGTGCCGCTGCGGTCGCCCGGCTCGACGGGCATGCGCCCTCCGCTCGCTGCACTCGCTCCACGCACCTGCCCGTGACCCCGGCTGAGCTTTAACCCAAGAGGGGTGGGGCGGGGGTACCCCCAAGAGGGGGCGGGTGCGGGAACCCCACTGGGGGTGGGTGGGGTCAGCGGCGGTCGTGCTTGGTCTGGCAGGGGATGCAGCGGGCCGCGTCCGGGCGGGCTTCCAGGCGGCCCTCGGGGACCGGGTGCCCGCAGCCGATGCAGCGGCCGTAGGTGCCGGCGCCTATCCGGTCCAGGGCCGCGGCCACGCCGCCGCGGTGGCGTTCCAGCGACTCCAGCGCGGCCTCCACGCGGTGGTGGTCGGTGAGCCCCGACCCGGCGTCGGCGGCGGAATTGTCGCGCTCGGGGGCCTCCCCGCGCAGAATGGCGATGGAACGGTCCAGATCATGGAGCATGGCCTCAAGGCGGGCACGGGCGACGGCGGTGTCCACGGTGCTGCGAACTCCTCCCGGTGGGCCCCCGTGTCAGAACAAACTGTCGGATTGGTTGCCGGAACTATCCCCAGAATTCGCCGGTTCTATGAGTTCGGGTCCGTTGTTTCGCACGCTGTTGACGGCCTTTGACACCGGGTAGGCCTCCATTGTCCCGGCCATCGCCGGGACCAGCAGGCCCCGCACCTGCTCGGTGTCGGTGAGCGCGGGGTCCAGCCACGCGTCCCAGCGGTCCCGTTCGACGATCATCGGCATCCGGTCGTGGATCCGGCCGAGGTCGTCGGGCGCGTTCGTGGTGATCACCGTGCACGTCCACAGCCACTCGCCAGGTCCTGTCTGGGAGGACGACCCTCCAGACCCCCCGGAACCGCTTTCGGGCGACTTCCACAGTTCATAGAGGCCGGCCATGGCCATGATCGCGCCGTCGTTCGGGTGGATGAAGTAGGGCTGCTTCTGCGGCTTCTTCTTGGCCTTCTTCTCGCTCTCGGCCGGGTCGCCCTGGTCCTGGAGCGTGTACCACTCGAAGTACCCGTCGGCGGGCAGCAGGCAGCGCCGCCTGGCGAACGCGCGGCGGAACGACGGCTTCTCGTGCACCGTCTCGAACCGCGCGTTGATCATCCGGGAGCCGATCGAGACGTCCTTGGCCCAGGACGGGACGAGGCCCCACCGGACCGTGCGGAGCTGGCGCACGGCCTGCGCCTCGTCGGGCTCGTCCTTGGGCCGCCGGTTCAGGACGACCGGGACCTGCTTGGTCGGAGCGACGTTGTAGTCGGGCTGGATGTCCCCGTCGACCGCGTCGAGCTGCACCTGGAACTCGTCCAGGAGCTCCTGACGCGCGCGGGTGGTGGCATAGCGTCCGCACATGGGTCCCATCCTGCCGCGCTTGAGGCGCGGCGCGCTGGGCATGAAGCGGGTCATGCGACCCTTCACGACCCTGGCCCGCCCGTTCGTGGCGGCGCCCTTCATCATGACCGGCCTGGAGGCAGTCCGGGATCCGCGGGAACGCGCCGAGCGGGTCGGACCCGCGGTCAAGCCGGTCGCCGACCGGATCGACTGGATGCCCAAGGACCCGGAGACGCTCGTCCGCATGCAAGGCGCGCTGAGCCTCGGCACCGGCGCGCTGCTGCTCACCGGGAAGTTCCGGCGGCTGACGACGCTGCTGCTCGCGGCGCAGATGGTCCCGGCGCTCGCCACCGAGCACCGCTTCTGGACCGAGGAGGACCCCGAGCGCCGGGCCGGTGAACGCTCGCACCTGCTGAAGAACGCGGGCATGTTCGGCGCGCTGCTCATGGCGGCGACCGAGCCGCGCCGCAAGCCCCGCACGGCGGAACTGCGCCGCGCGGCCCGCGAGACGCAGGTCAAGGGCGGCGCCGAGGCGAAGGCCCTGCGGCGGGAGGCCGCCGCCACGCTGCGGGAGGCGCGGCGGGAGGCGGCCCGGCAGGTGCGCGCCGCCCGTGCCGAGGGTGCGCGGACGGCGGCCAAGCAGTCCGCGAAGGCGACGAAGCGCGCGAAGTCCGCCAAGGCAGGCGGCGCACTCCAGGTCGGCAAGGCGGCCGGCGCGCTGAAGGCGCGGAAGTCCCGCAAGAAGGGCGGGACGCTGAAGAAGGCGGCGGGCGCCGGGTTCAAGTTCGGGCGCGCGTCCAAGCCGGGCAGGGCGGCGCGGGCCGGGCAGGCCGTGAAGGCGGGCACGACGGCGCAGGCCGGCAAGGTGCTGCACGCGGCGAAGCGCTGACTTCCCGAAGAGAACCTTAAAAGAGGCTCAAGAGGATTGAACCGCGGACCGGGGTGGTTCCGTACTGCCTGGTGACCGCCCTTCGATTCCCCGACGGAGACGCCCCGGCCATGGCAGTTCCCGGATCGACCGGTCGCCAGAGCGGCGGGTTGCGGAGCCTTCTCCGCCGCCCCGGCACGGCGCGGCCCGTCCAGCCCCATGACGCGCCCGTGCGCGACGAGGACATGGTGGCCGCGCTGTATCGCGAGTACCATCGGCCACTCCTCGCGTTCGTCCTGCGACTCACCGGCGGTGACCGCCAGTGGGCCGAGGACGTGGTGCAGGAGACCATGATCCGGGCATGGCGCAGCGCGGACCGGCTCGACGACCGGACGTCCTCGCTGATGCCGTGGCTGGCCACGGTCTCCCGGCGTATCGTGATCGACAACCGGCGGCAGCGCGAGGTGAGGCCGCCGGAGGTCGGCGACGGCCCCCTGGAGAACCTGCCGATGGCGGACGAGATGGACGGCCTGCTGCGCAAGGTCGTCGTGACCGAGGCGCTCGAATCGCTGTCGCCCGCGCACCGGCAGGCGCTGACGGAGACGGTGCTGCGCGACCGGACGGTGAACCAGGCCGCCGAGTACCTCGGCATCCCGGTGGGGACGGTCAAGTCCCGCGTGTACTACGCGCTGCGCGCCCTGCGCGTCGCCTTGGAGGAGAGGGGGGTGACCTCATGAGTTCCCAGGTGGAGCACACCGACGTCGGCGCGTACGCGCTCGGCCTCCTCGAACCCGGCGACCGGCGGGCGTTCGAGGCGCACCTTCGGGGCTGCGGGGCGTGCCAGGCCGAGCTGAGGGCGCTGTCGGGGACGGCGAGCGCCCTCTTCGAGCTCGGCGGCGGACCCGGGGAGGTGGGGCTGGAGGCGGAGGACGAGCCGTCCGCACCTCCGGCGCCGGTGATCGACATGATGCGCCGCAAGCGCCGGGCCGACCGGCGCGTGCGGCGCGGCGCGTACGTCATCGGCGCCGCCGCGGCGGGCGTGGCCCTGGCCGCCGGAGTCGGGCTCGGGACGGTGCTCGACGACGACGGGACCCCCGCCGAGCGACCGCCGGCGCAGGCCATCACCGGCGAGCGTTTCCAGGCGACGAACGCGAGCACGGGCGCGTCAGGCGCCGTCGGCCTGGTCGACAAGGGGTGGGGGACGCAGGTCAGCCTGGAGCTGCGCGGCATCAAGGGGCCGCTGCGGTGCCACCTGGAGGCGGTGTCGCGGGACGGTGAGCGCAGCGTCGTCGCCGGATGGCGCGTCCCGGACAAGGGGTACGGCGTGCCCGGTCAGCCGAAGCCGCTGACCATGCAGGGCGGGACGGGGCTGCCCCGCCAGGAGATCAGCCGGTTCGAGGTCCGGCTCGACGGCGGCGGGACTCTGCTGACGATTCCGCTCTGACGGGATCCGGCCGGATAGCCTTGGGGCATGTCCGCTCCGCACTGGTCCGCCCCGGTCGCCCCTGCCCCGGTGGACGCCACCGTGCCGCTGCCCGGCTCGAAGTCGATGACGAACCGGGCGCTCGTCCTCGCCGCGCTCGCCGAGGCGCCGGTCTGCATCACCCGGCCCCTGCACAGCCGCGACACCGAACTGATGGCGGACGCGCTGCGCGCCCTCGGCACGGGCATCGGGGAGGACCACACCGACTGGCAGGTGATGCCGGAGCCGCTGACCGGCCCGGCCCGCGTCGACGTCGGCCTCGCGGGAACGGTGATGAGGTTCCTGCCGCCGGTCGCCGCGCTGGCGACCGGCGAGGTGTCCGTGGACGGCGACCCCCGCGCCCGCGAGCGGCCGATGGGCCCGATCATCGCGGCGCTGCGGACCCTGGGCGCGGAGATCGACGACGGCGGCCGGGCGGCGCTGCCGTTCACCGTCCGCGGGACGGGCTCGGTGGCCGGGGGGCGGGTGACGATCGACGCGTCGGCCTCGTCCCAGCTGGTGTCGGGGCTGCTGCTGGCCGCGCCGCGGTTCGCGAAGGGCGTGGAGGTCAGGCACGAGGGGCCGCCGGTGCCGTCCGCGCCGCATCTGGCGATGACCGTGCGGATGCTGCGGGACGCGGGCGCGGAGGTCGAGACGGAGCACGACGTCTGGCGGGTCGCGCCCGGCCCGCTGCGGGGCGGCGAGTGGGTGATCGAGCCCGACCTGTCGAACGCGGCGCAGTTCCTCGGCGCGGCACTGGTCACCGGCGGGCGCGTCACCGTGCCCGGCTGGCCGGAGGACACGACGCAGCCCGGCGACGCGCTGCGCGGGCTGCTCGCCGCGATGGGCGGCGAGGTGACCCGCGGCCCGGACGGCCTGACCGTGCGCGGCGCCGGCGGTTTCGCCGGGCTGGACGCCGACCTGCACGAGGTCGGCGAGCTGACGCCGGTGCTCGCGGCCCTCTGCGCGCTCGCGGACTCGCCGTCCAGGCTCACCGGCATCGCGCACCTGCGCGGCCACGAGACCGACCGGCTCGCCGCGCTCGCCGCCGAGATCAACGGGCTGGGCGGCGACGTCACCGAGCTGCCGGACGGCCTGGAGATCCGGCCGCGGCCGCTGCGCGGCGGCGTGTTCCACACCTACGACGACCACCGGATGGTGATGGCGGCGGCCGTTCTCGGACTGGCCGTTCCCGGCATCGAAGTGGAGAATCCGGGCACCGTGGGCAAGACTCTTCCGGACTTCACCCGGCAGTGGGCGTCGATGCTGGCGCCCGCCTGACAGCAGGGACCGGACCACTGGCACGACGAGCACACGACTACGACGAGGACGACGTCCGGGTGCGGCCCGGCCGCCGCGGGTCGCGCCCGCGCACCCGCCGCCGCCCCGCGCACGATGACGCCTCCCCCGGGTTCGTGACCGCGGTGGACCGGGGCAGGTACCGCTGCCTCGCCGACCCCGGCACCGACCGCGAGCGCGCCGTCACCGCGATGCGGGCCCGCGAGCTCGGCCGCAAGGGCGTCGTCGTGGGCGACCGCGTGGCGCTGGTGGGAGACGTCTCCGGCGACCAGGACACCCTGGCCCGGATCGTCCGGGTCGAGCCGCGCACGTCGGCGCTGCGCCGCACCGCCGACGACACCGACCCGTTCGAGCGGATCATCGTCGCGAACGCCGACCGGCTCGTCATCGTGACGGCGCTGGCCCATCCCGAGCCGCGCCCCCGGATGATCGACCGGCAGCTCGTCGCCGCCTACGACGCCGGGATGGACCCGCTGCTCTGCCTCACCAAGGCCGACCTCGCCGATCCGGGCCCGCTGATCGCCGAGTACGCGCCGCTCGGCGTCCCGTACGTGGTGACGCGGCGCGGCGGCGACCTCGGCGAGCTGCGCGAGCACCTGTCCGGCCGGACGAGCGTCCTGGTCGGCCACTCGGGCGTCGGCAAGTCGACGCTGGTGAACGCGCTCGTCCCGGACGCCGAGCGGGCGGTCAGCCACGTCAACGCGGTCACCGGGCGCGGCCGGCACACCTCCTCGTCGGCGATCGCGCTGGAGCTGCCCGGCGGGAACGGCTGGATCATCGACACCCCGGGCGTGCGGAGCTTCGGCCTGGCGCACGTCGATCCGGAGCACGTGCTCAACGCGTTCGAAGACCTCGCCGAGGGCGCCGCCGAACGCTGCCCGCCGCACTGCGACCACGTCCAGGAGGACTGCGGTCTCGACGGCTGGGTCGAGGACGGCCACGCGTCCCAGGCCCGCCTGGACTCCCTCCGCCGGCTGCTGCTGGCCCTCGGGGGCACCCTGTCCCCGGGCGACGACGCCGTGGAACCCGGGCCGCGCACCGGCCGATCCCCGCGGCACGGTCCCGCGTGACCGTGCGGGGTGCCGCCATGCCGCTGCGGGCGCCCGGTTCGCGTCGGTAAGGTGCGCCCCATGCCGGGGTTGATCGCAGGGCGTTACGAACTCGTGGAGGTGCTGGGCCGCGGCGGGATGGGGGCCGTGTGGCGGGCGCTCGACCGCACGCTCGACCGCGAGGTGGCGATCAAGGAGATGTCGCTGCCGCAGGGCCTGGACGACGAGCAGGTCGCGCGCATCCACGCGCGGACGTTCCGGGAGGCGCGGTCGGCGGCGCGGCTCGACCATCCCCGCATCGTGACCGTCTACGACGTGGTCGAGGAGGACGGGCGCCCGTGGATCGTGATGCAGCTCGTCCGCGCGGAGGGGCTCGACAAGGCCATCGCCCGCGAGGGGCGGCTGCCGCCGGACCGGGTCGCGTCGATCGGGCTCGACCTGCTGGACGCGCTCGGCGCCGCGCACGCCGCCGGAGTGGTCCACCGGGACGTCAAGCCGGGCAACGTGCTGCTGCGGGACGGCCGGGCCGTCCTCACCGACTTCGGGATCGCGACCGTCGCGGGCGACGAGACCCTCACCCAGGCCGGCGCGATCGTCGGGTCGCCCGCGTACCTGGCGCCCGAGCAGGCGCGGTACCAGAAGGCCACGCCGGCGTCCGACCTGTGGTCGCTGGGCGGGACGCTGTACGCGGCGGTGGAGGGCCGCCCACCGTACCGGCGCCCGGACGTGTGGGGCGTGATGGCGGCCGTCCTGGCGGACGATCCCGACCCGCTCCAGCACGCGGGCCCGCTCGCCCCGGTCCTGCACGGGCTGCTGCGCAAGGACCCCGAGCAGCGGATGGGGCCGGGCGAGGCCGGCCGGCTGCTCAGCCAGATCGCGCAGGGCGGTTCGCGGTGGGCGCCTCCGCCGGCGGCTCCCTCGGTGGCTCCGCCCTCCCCGCCGCCGCACGACGTGACGTTGCAGTCCCCGGCCGCGCCCACCGTCGCGACGCCCCTGGCCCCTCCACGCCGCGAGCGGCGCGTGCCGTGGCCGCTGGTGGTGCCGGCGGGGATCTTCACGGCCGCGCTCTTCGCCGCCGTCCTGTCGATCCTGGTGTTCGTCAACGACGGGGGCAACGAGTCGAAGGGCGGCGAGTCGCCCTCGTCGCGGCCGCAGGCGGGGGTGCCCGCAGGGTACGAGCGGTACCGGGGGTCGGCCTTCGAGGCGGCCGTCCCCAAGGGCTGGAAGAAGGAGCCGTCCGGTGACGACGTGACGTTCACCGATCCCACCCCGGGCGTGCGGCGCGCGATCGCGGTCCAGCTCGTCTCGATCCGGTCGGGCGACGCCGGGGACGGTCTCGCCACCGCGGCCCGGCAGATGAAGAACGACCCGAAGGAGTTCCCCGACTTCAAGCAGGAGCGCTTCACCCGGAACATCCCCTACCAGGGCGGGCAGGCGGCCGAGCTCCAGTTCACCTTCACGAAGCAGGGCACGCCGGGACGCGCCCGGATGCGCGCCTTCGAGTTCGGCGGCGGGTTCTACCAGGTCACGCTGCTCGCCGCGCAGAAGGACTGGCAGCCCGGCGTCGCGCACTTCGAGACGTTCCTGCGGACGTGGCGGGCGCCGTCCTGAAAAGCCGGACTTCCCCACGCCCGCGAGTGATCGCCGCGACAATGGCGGCATGGAGCGGCGCACGGTGCTCAAGGCGACCGTCCTCGGCACGCTCGCGGCCGCGGGATGCTCTGAGGAAGGACCGGCCCCGCGCGGGCGTCCGCCGTCGCCGTCCCGCCCCCGCCCGACCGGCCCGGCCGACTGGGGCGCGCTGGAACGCGGTCTCGACGGGAGGCTCATCCGGCCGTCCGACGGCGCCTACCCCGAGGCCGGGCACCTCCACATCCCGCGCTTCGACCGGGTCCGCCCGGCGGGGATCGCCTACTGCGAGACCCCGCAGGACGTCTCGGAGTGCCTGGCGTTCGCGACGCTGAGGCGGATGCCGGTCGCGGTGCGCTGCGGCGGGCACAGCTACGCGGGCTGGTCGACGGGCCCGGGCCTCGTGATCGATGCTAGCCCCGCGCCTCCTCGAACAGGCTGCGCGCTTTGGCCTCGGCCTCGTTCAGCGCCTGGACGTGCCGGGGCGCGAGTTCCTCCACGCAGCGGGTCATCTCCTCGGTGACCTGGCTGAACGCGCTCTCCTCCGCGCCCCGCAGCGCCGCCCGGACGGTCGCGGAGCGGGCGCCGAGCGCGGCCCACTCCAGTTCCAGCCGCGCGACGGCCTCGTCGAACGCCCGGGACGTCTCGGCTCCGGCGTCCTTCAGCTCGTCCGGGATCGGGCCGCGCCCGGTCTTGCGCGCGTGCCCGGACAGGGCCGAGATGCGGCTGGCCAGGGTCAGGCCCTCGCGCGCCAGCGGCAGCACGTCGTGGATCAGGTCGGTGACGGCCTTGGCCAGCTCCTCCACCCGTGTCAGCAGCTTCTGCGTCGCGTCCTCCAGGGCCGTGGAGGTGCGGTCGGCGACGCGCTCGGCGACCTCCTGCTGCTGCCGGGACAGGACCGCCACGATGTCGCGGTCGAGCACGCGCCGCAGCTCGCGCTCCTCCGCGCCGCGCCCGCCGGGGCCCGCCTGCCCGGCGCATTCGGCCCAGACGCGCTCGATGCGCTCCTCCCCCGACGCGCTGATCTCGGAGGTGATCTCCTCCAGGGCCTCGCCGACGCGCGCCTTCAGGCGCTCCACGCGCCCGTACAGCGCCTCGCGCTTGAACGGATCGTTGAGCTCGTTGAGCTGCGCCTGCAGCCGGCGGGAGACGTCGATGGCGTGCTCGGCGAGGGGGACGAGGCGGTCGGCGAGCTCGTCGAGCGTCTCGGCCCGGCGCGGGTCGGTCAGCTCGGCCACCCACGCGGGAAGGTCGTGCGGCATGGGCCCCATGCTGCCACCCCGGGGCCCCGGAAACCGGCGTTCGCGGCCCGGCGCGCCCCACCGCGGGACCGAAAAGCCGGATCGGGCCGGGTAAGTGTGTTGGGACGCGCGGTGATCAGGGTAGCGTGGCACGCCGTGGCGGGCTATTCCGATGACCTGCGTCTCGCACATGTACTGGCGGACGGGGCCGACGACATCACGACCAAGCGTTTCCGCGCCCTCGATCTCGCCATCGAGACCAAGCCGGACCTCACACCGGTCAGCGACGCCGACCGCAGCGTCGAGGAGCAGATCCGGGGAACGCTGAAGCGGGCCCGGCCGCGGGACGCGGTGCTTGGCGAGGAGTACGGCAAGACCGGCTACGGCAACCGCTGCTGGATCATCGACCCGATCGACGCGACGAAGAACTTCGTCCGCGGCGTGCCGGTGTGGGCGACGCTGATCGCGCTGATGGAGAACGACGAGATCGTCGTCGGGGTCGTGTCGGCGCCCGCGCTGAACCGCCGCTGGTGGGGCGCCCGGGGCGGCGGCGCGTGGACGGGCCGCAGCCTGACCCGGGCGACCCGGATGACCGTGTCGTCGGTGACCGAGCTGTCCGACGCCTCCCTGTCGTTCTCCAGCCTGAGCGGCTGGGAGGAGCAGGGCCGACTCCCCCGCTTCCTCGACCTGACACGGTCGGTGTGGCGGACGCGGGCGTTCGGCGACTTCTGGTCGCACATGATGGTCGCCGAGGGCGCCGTCGACATCTCCGCCGAGCCCGAGGTGTCGCTGTGGGACCTCGCCGCGCTCCAGGTCATCGTGGAGGAGGCCGGCGGGATGTTCACCGACCTGTCCGGCGTGCCCGGGCCGGACGGCGGCAGCGTCGTGTGCACGAACGGCAAGCTGCACGCCGACGTCCTGCGCACCCTGGGCGGCGGCCAGCTCTCCCTGCGCATCTGACCGCACCCATCCGCATCCGACCGCGGGAGACGGGGAATACAGTCCGCGAGGCCAGATCATCATGGCCTTCAGGCAGACTCGCGACATATCGTGGAACAGCGGTCGCGGGACGGCCGTTGACATGATGGGCGGCCCGTAAACGGAGGTACCAGATGTCGACCCAGACCAAGCTCGTGATCGGCGGCGTCGTCGTCGGCTTCCTCACCCTGTTCGTGTTCCCCTGGTGGCTCAGCGCGCTGATCATCCTCGGGGTCCTCGGCGCACCGGTCGTCGGGTACATGATGCTCGACCCGTCCCAGCGCAAGCGGGTCCGCGCGCAGGGCCGCAAGAGGCTGGGCAGCTGAGCTCCCGCCCGCCCCTTCCCGGGCGCGGGCGCCGCGATGGACGGGTGGGCGCGCGGCGCGGGCGCACCGCCCGCGCCGTGCGCCGCGTCTAGTCCCAGAGCTTGCGGTCCTCGCCGTGCGGATCGTGGACGATCTCGTCCGCCGGGTCGTCGAACGTCCGCACCGCCCGCGTGGACGGGTCGAACCGCTCCCAGCCGGGGTCGCCTCCCACGGCGAAGTCCACCCACGCGCGGTGCATCCGGTCGGCGAGCGCCTGCGGCGGGTTCGGGCCGGTCATGGGCTCGCCCGCGGCGCCCAGGTTGTCGAAGACGAAGTACGGGACGGGCGGACGCGGCGGAACGGCCCGTCAGCCCTTGCCGGGGCGCAGCATCCGGGTGAGGTGGTCGCGAGCGAACCGGCGGATCGCGTCCTCGTCGTCCAGCGCGAGGCCGCCGCCCGGGACGAGCAGCAGCGAGACCGCGACCCGCAGCAGCACCTCGGCCACGGTGTCGTGGTCCCCGGCGTCGCCGGGGCGGGCGCGGCGCAGCCGGTCGGCGAGGATGTCGCGGGCGGCGAGCATCACCGCGCCGCCGTTCATGCTGAGCTGCGGCAGGAACGCCTCCGGCTCGCTCTCCAGGACGCGCGCCAGCAGCGGGTGCGCGCGGGCGCTGCGCAGCCCGGCCACGAACCCCTCGACGACGGCGTCCTCCGGGGTGGGCAGGTCGTCGGTGGCCTCGGCGATCGCGAGGAGGAACCGGCGGCACTCGCGCAGGATCACGGCCTGGAGCAGCTGGTCCTTGCCGGCGAAGCGCCGGTAGATGGTGGTGCGCGCGACCCCGGCCCGCTTGGCGACGTCCTCGACGCTGACGCGGCGCAGCCCGTAGCTCTCGAACTCGGCGAGCGCGGCGTCGAGGATGCGCGCGTCGAGGCCGCCGGCGTCCGCCTCCGGCGCCGCCAGCCGCTCCCGCAGTGTCGCATCCGAGGTCATAGCCGCACCCTAACCGGCTCGGGGCCCGGCCTCCGCCCGCCAGGCGCTACACAGTTACAATAATCGTCGTTCTGTAGTTCTGTTGCGTTCTCCGGCGGTGCAGATGACTGATCAGGCCGACGCCCGAACCGCCCCTCTCGGACCCGGCTCGTTGACCTGGCGGTACTTCGGCGACACCCGGATGCTCCTGGCCGGGCCGCGGGCCGCCGTCCTGCAGAACATGCTCCCCGAGCTGGGGCAGGGCGTCCTCGACCACTCGGTGTTCTTCAAGGAGACGTTCGCGCGGGTGAAGCGGTCCGCCGGGCCGATCATGAACACCGTGTACGACGGGGAGCGGTCCGCCGAGACGGGCCGGAAGGTGCGCGACTACCACCGGGACATCAAGGGGACGATGCCGGACGGCTCCCGCTACCACGCGCTCGACCCCGAGACCTACTACTGGGCGCACGCGACCTTCCTCGACAGCATGCTGTACTGCGTCGAGACGTTCGTCCGGCCGCTGAGCGAGGCCGAGAAGCGCCGCATCTACGAGGAGTCCAAGACCTGGTTCCGGATGTACGGGGTCAGCGACCGGGCCATGCCGGACGACTGGGAGGCGTTCCAGGCGTACTGGAAGCGGATGCTGGACGAGGTGATCGTCCCGCACCGGACCGCCCGGTACGGCGTCGGCTACGTCACCAAGGGCCTGCCCGCGCCGAGGAGGGTCCCGGCGCCGCTGTGGCGGGCGGTGTCGCCGCCGCTCGACGCGGTGGCCCGGTTCATCACGGTCGGCGGGTTCCCTCCGCGGATGCGGGAGCTGCTGGACCTGCCGTGGAGCGCCGCCGACGAGCGCCGCTACCGGCGGTTCGCGGCGGCCGTCCGGGCGGGGAACCGGGTGTGGCCGCTGCTGCCCGAGGCCGTCCGCTACCTGCCCCAGGCCCGCCGCGCCTTCCGCCGCGCCCGGCGGGCCCGCTAGCGCTCCGCTCCGGGAGCCGAGCGGATCCGGGCGTCGTAGGCCTCGCGGGCCTCCGCGTCGTAGTCCAGGAAGATCGTGTCGAGGCCGAGGCGGCGGGAGACCGCCCACCGGGCCCGGTCGGGGAGCAGCGCGCTCAGCCTGAGCTGCCGGCCGAGCTTCGCGGGGACGATCACCTGCGGGCGCGGGCGGGCGATCAGCCCGGCGACGGCGGCGGCGACGTCCTCGGGCTCGCAGTTGCGCCGGCCCTTCGGGCTGCGCGTCCCGGCGACCAGCTCGGTGTTGGTGAACGTCGGCAGGACGGCGCTGACGTGCACGCCCCGGTCCAGCACCTCCAGCCGCGTCGCCTCGGTGAACCCCAGAACGGCGGCCTTGCTGGCGTTGTAGAGCGCGAGGCCGGGGGTGAACATGACGCCGGCGACCGAGGCCATGTTGATGATTTGGCCGGAGCCGCGCGGCAGCATCCGGTCGAGCGCGAGCTTGGTGCCGAGCATCACGCCGTGCAGGTTGATGTCGACGCAGCGGCGGGCGTCGGCGTCGCTCTCGCCGGTGACCGGCCCGATCGGCATGATCCCCGCGTTGTTGACCACGACGTCGGCGGGCCCGGCGGCCTCCTCGGCCGCGTCGAGGAACGCGGTGAACGACTCGCGGGACGTGACGTCCACGGTCAGCCCGGTGACGCTCAGCGACTCCGCGGCCTCCTTGACGGCGGTGCCGTCGATGTCGCCGATGACGACGGTGGCGCCGCGGGCCTTGAGGGCGCGGGCGGTGGCGAGGCCGATCCCGCGGGCGGCCCCGGTGATGACGACGACCTTGCTCATCGGCACTCCAGGCTCATCGGTACTCCAGGCTCATCAGGACTCCAGCCGGTCGAGTCGGACGGGCAGCCCGTCCTTGGGAGAGGGGAGGGACGTGGTGTCCAGCGGCCACTCGTAGCGGGCGGGGACGCTCCAGCGGTACCGCAGCAGCACCTGGTGCATGATCGTCTTCACCTGCATCCCGGCGAAGTACAGCCCGATGCACTTGTGCGCGCCGCCGCCGAACGGCGCCCACGCGTACTTGTGCGCCTTGTCCTCGCGGCGCTCCGGGGAGAACCGGCCGGGGTCGAACCGGTCGGGGTCCGGCCACCACTCGGCCATGTGGTGGTTGCTGAGCATCGGCACGACGACGGTCGTGCCGGCGGGGATGTGGAAGCCGAGGATGGAGGTGTCCTTGACGACCCTGCGCGGCAGCGCCGGGACGGGCGTGACCATCCGCAGCGACTCCTTCATCACCATGTCGATGCCGGTGAAGGCGTCCAGGTCGTCGTAGCCGGGCGGGGCCGCGCCGAGCCCCAGCGACTCCTCGCGCAGGCGCTCCTGCCATTCGGGGAACCTGGCCATGTAGTACGCCATCGTCGTCAGCGTGATGGTGGTGGTGTCGTGCGCGGCCATCAGCGCGAAGATCATGTGGTTGACGACGTCCTCGTCGGTGAACCGCTCGCCATCGTCGGTCTCGGCCTGGCAGAGCGCCGCGAACAGGTCGTCTCCCCCGTCGCGGCGCTTGGCGGGCAGGTGCCGGCGGAAGAAGTCCTCCAGCACCCGCCGGGCCCGCAGGCCGCGGTGCCAGCGCAGGCCGGGGACGGCGAACCGGACGTACGCGGTCCCGGCCCGGACGGCGTCGATGAACGCGCCGTTGACCCGCGCGCGTTCGGCGTCGTCCAGCTCGACGCCCATGAAGACGTCCGCGGCGAGGTCGAGGGTGAGCTTCTTGAAGTGGTCGTAGACCTTGAAGCCCTGGCCGGGCTCCCACGACTCCACGCCGGCGACGATGCCGGGGGCCATCGCGTCCATGTAGGCGCGCAGCCGGGGCCGGGTGAAGGCCTGCTGCATGATGCGCCGGTGGTGCAGGTGCTCCTCGAAGTCCAGCAGCATGATGCCGCGGTTGAAGAACGGGCCGATGAAGTAGCTCCACGCGGGCCCGTTGGCGAAGGCCTTGTCCCGGTTGACCAGGACGACCTCGGCGGCCTCGGGGCCGTGCACGGTGACCGTCCGCTGGCCGAGCAGCCATCCCCACGCGACGGGGCCGTACTCCTCGTACCGCTTCCTGGCGATGCCGATGGGGTCGCGCATGACCGCGAGCGTGCTGCCGATGTACGGGACGCCGGGCACGCCGGGGACCGGTTTCAGGCCGCTGCCCTGCGGCGGCGGTGCGAGGACGCTGGCCATGGATCCCTCCGAACGCGTGCAACAAAAACGCAAATTCTGTCGCTTTGTTCTAACGTAGCGGACGGTCGTAAGTCCAGGCTTACGGCACGTGATCCGGGCGTCAGCGGGCCTCCCGGGCGGGCGGCGCCTTGAGGAGCCGCCGCCGGGCCGCCTCGCTCAGCGGCCGGTACGCGCCCGCCCTGTCCCGGTAGTAGGCGCGCCCGTCGCCCGCGGGCGGGACGCCCTCGTCGCGCAGCGGCGCCGTCCGCAACCGCCGTCCCGCCGTGACCGGCACCTCGTCCACGACCCGGACGATCGCGGGTCGCAGCGCCGGCTCCACCCGCAGCAGCGCCTCGGACAGGTCGAGCGGCTTCAGCTCGGCCGGGTCCCGCAGGCTGACGGCCGCCGCGGCCAGCTCCGTGTCCCCGACCGGGATGCCGTAGACCGCGACGGTGCCGATGCAGGGGATGTCGCCGAGCGCGTCCCGGATCGGGCCGGGCGGGACGATCCCGTCGGCGGTGCGGATCAGCTCCGTCTCCCGGCCGACCAGCCAGTAGTCGCCGTCGGCGTCCCGGCGGAACAGGTCCCCGGTGATCGTCCAGGCGTCCTCGGGCCGGAAGACGCCCCGCACGGGCCGCGCCGCCGAGCCGATGGCGGCGAGCCGGACGCGGGCGAGCAGCATGCCGATCTCGCCGGGCTCGCACTCGACCGCGAACCCGTCCGGCCCCTCGGCGAGTCGGCCGCTCTCCAGGTCGTAGCGGGCCGGCCGCACCTCGGCGCTGCCCGGCAGCGGGCGCCCCAGCGAGCCGGGCTTCTTGCCGCTCAGGTTGACCAGGACGGACTCGCCCTCGGTCGAGGCGTAGAACTCCAGCACGCGCGCCGGGGCGAACCGCTCCTCCACGCGCCGCCAGAGATTGCGCGGCATGCCGGAGCCGATGAACAGCCGGACGGCGTGGTGCCGCTCCGCCGGGTTCGGCGGCGCGTTCACGAGGTCGCCGAGCGAGGTCCAGGTGTAGGACGCGACGGTCACGCCGTAGCGGCGCGCCTCGTCCCAGAACGTCTCCGGATCGTAGGAGCTGGCGAGCGCGAGCCGGGCGCCGCCCGCGACGGCGCCGCCGAGGCTCATCAGCAGCGCGGACGGGTGCTGGAGCGGCGTGATGCTGTAGACGGTGTCGGACGGCGACAGCGCCGCCGACGACGCGGTCCCGAACGCCGACAGCGCCCACCGCCGGTTGGTGATCCGGTTGGCCCGCAGCTGCTCGCCGTCGCCCCGGAACACCACGAACGCCAGGTCGCCGGCCCGTCCGGGGTTCGGCCGGTACCAGCCGGGCAGCGCGACCTGCCCCGGGTCGATGACCTCCATGTCCGTCAGCGGGCCGCGGTCGCCGCGCCCGGCGCCACCGAGCAGGTACGCCTGGACGCCGTCCAGGGCGGCGGCCCGCGCGGCGTGCTCGGGGTCGGCGATCACCCGGGTGACGCGGCCGAGGCGCGCCTCGGCCGCCGGGTCGCCGTCGGGGCGCAGCAGCACCGCGACCGCGCCGAGCCGGCTGAGCGCGGCGACCAGCGCGAGCGCGGTGGGCCGGGTGCCCATCAGCACGCCGACCTGGTCGCCGCGCCGCACCCCGATGTGGATCAGCCCGCGGACGACGGCGTCGATGCGGCGCTTGGCGGCCTCGTGCGTGTACGGCCGCCCCCGGTAGAGGAAGAACACCTCGCCCGGCCTGCGGGCGGCCTGCTCGTCCAGCAGCAGTCCCATGGACATGCGGGTGTCGGACTGGATGCGTTCGAGCCGGGCGAGCCGCGGCAGGTTCTGCGCGGCCTCCCCCGAGAGCTGCCGCGTCCCGTGCACCGCCCGGGACGCGGTCCGGTAGGCCGACCGGGCGGCGCTCGTCCCGACGCCGGTCGCGAGCTGGAGCGCGTACCCGGCAGGCCCGCCGGGCAGGCCGGCCGGTTCGGCCTCCTCGTCCCCGGTGACGGGCGCGACGATCTCCGGCAGGTCGTCCCCGCCCTCGCGCCAGCGCGCCCACCCGGCGACGGCGGGCCAGGTCCGCGCGATCGCGAGGCCGCCGACGACGAGCCCGAAGTGCCCGGCGCGCAGGGACGCCTCGTACACCTGGGCGCGCGGCGCGGCCCGCCGGATGCCGCGCACCATCGGCGGCGGCGCGATCTCGTCGACCTCGCCGACGAACGTCAGGACGGGGCAGGTGATGTCGGCGAGCGTGACGAGCCGGTCGCCGATGACGAAGCCGCCGGTCAGCATCCGGTTGTGCTGGACGAACTGGCGGATGAACTCGGCGAGCGCGGGGCCGGGCCACGACACCCAGCCCTCCCGCTCCAGGAACCGCCGCTGCCGCTCGCGCTGCGCGAGCCGCTCCCGGTCGTGCAGCTGGAGGATGAAGTCGACCCGGGAGCGGACCGACTTGACCGGGCTGAGCAGCTGGAACCCGAGCCGCGTCACCCAGCCCGGCACGGCGAACCCGCCGAGCAGCCAGTCGGGGACGCGCTCGACGCCCTCGGACGCGAGCCAGCCGGGCAGCCCGAACGGCAGGCCGACGCTCGTGTCGGCCGGGCTGCCGAACGTCACCACCGACGCGACGCCCTCGCTGCGCCGGTACGCGGCGGCCTGGTAGACGAACATGCCGCCCTGGGAGTATCCGGCGAGGTGGACGTCCTTGCCGGTGGCCTTGCGGATCCGGTCGACCGCGTCGCCGACGGCGAGGACGTGGTCGGTGACGGTGCGCTCCAGCCCGCCGGGCTCGCGCTCGGGCGCGCCGAAGTCCACCACCCACGGGTCGACGCCGCGGTCGCGCAACACCTTCACCGCGCTGACCCTCGAGGAGATGTCGTACACCTCCGCGGTGATCATCAGCGGCGGGACGAGCAGCATCACGGGCTCGTCGCCGGACGGCGCGTCCGGGAAGTAGTGCCGCAGCCGGTACACCCGCTGCTCGGTCACCACCTCGCACGGGGAGGCGTCCTCCTCGGTGTCGAAGCCCCCGAACCGGGCGACCTCCAAGGCGTTCTGGGCTGTGGAGCCCAGGCGGGCGCCCAGGCGAAGGAGCGTATTGGCAACAGGCATCGTCGACCTCTCGCAGCGTCAACGCCATGTTGTCCTGTTATCACTGGCTTTAGCAATCAAGCCGGTGCGATGCTCAGCCGACGACGCGTGCGCCGTCCATGTGGCCCGCCTGGAGGCGCTCCCACATGTAGCGGCGGCGGGGCTTGCCGCTGGACGTCCGCTGGATCAGGCCCGTGCCGACGACGATCGTCAGCTCGACGTCGTCGCCGACGCGGCGGCGCAGGGTCTCGCGGACGGCGGGGACCCACGACTCGTCCTGCGTCTCGGCGAACAGGGCGAGGCCCTTCTGCCCGGCGCCGGGGACGCCGACGACGACGATCCGGCCCTTCCCCAGCCCGCTCACCTCGGCGATCTTGGATTCGAGGTCCTCGACGTACACCGAGCGGCCGCGCACCTTGATGCTGTCGCCCATCCGGCCGAGGACGAACAGCTGGCCCTCGTGGAAGAAGCCGGCGTCGCCGGTGTAGACCTTCCCGTCCATGAACCGCGTCGACTTGGCCTCGGCGCCCGCGAAGTAGCCGGGGCAGGCGGAGGGGCCGCCCACCACGATCTCGCCGAGCAGCCCGTCGGCGAGCTCGTCGCCGTCGTCGTCCACGATCGTCACGGGCACGTCGTCCTCGGGCGTCCCGCATCCGACGATCCAGCCGGCCTTGGCGCCGAGCAACCGGGGCCCGAGCGGGTGCTCTTCCAGGATCCGGACCGGCTCCCCGAACGACAGCGTCTCCGGGTCGGGGCGGACGGCCAGCGGCTCGCGCTGCGCGCTGTCCATGGTGACGAGCAGCGTGGTCTCCGCCATGCCGTAGGCGGGCTTGAACATCGTCCGGGAGAACCCGAACGGCTCGGTGAGCTGCGCGAACACCTCCAGGGCGTGCGGGTCGATGGGCTCGGCGCCGATCAGCGCCATCTTCCAGCCGGACAGGTCGAGGCCCTGCAGCTGCTCCGGCTTGACCCGCCGCGCGCAGTACGCGTAGGCGAACGGCGGCGCGGCCGTGTGCGCGGCCTCCGCGAAGCAGCGGATCCACCGTGCGGGATCGCGGATGAAGTGGTCGGGCCGCATCAGCTTGAGCGTGCCCTGCCGGGTGATCGGGGTGAGGAAGCAGCCGATCAGCCCCATGTCGTGGTAGAGCGGCAGCCAGGACGCCACGACGTCGCCGTCCTCGTACCCGGCCATCCGCCCGATCAGGTCGCTGTTGGCCTCCAGGTTCGCCCAGGTGACCATGACGCCGCGCGGCGCGCCGCTGGACCCGGACGTGAACTGGAGCAGCGCCAGCTCGCCGGCGGGCTGCACCTCGGCCTCCTCGGCCGCCTGGCGGGGCCGCCACGGCTCGCCGTCCAGCCCCGCCTGGGCCATGGCCCGGCCCGCGTACTCGGCCAGGCCCTCGGACGCCACGACCAGCGCCGGGGACGCCTGCCGCAGGATCGCCGCGACGTGCGCGACGTAGTCGTCCCCGTCCTGGAACAGCGGCGGTGTGATCAAGCACACGGTCGCGCCCGCGGCCCAGACGGCGAAGTAGGTCTCGATGCAGGTGAAGTCCGTGGGCAGCACCAGGCACACCACGTCGCCCGGCCGGACGCCCTCCTCGATCAGCGCCCCGGCGGTGCGTCGCGCGGCGGAGGCCAGCTCGCCGTAGTCGCGGTAGTCCCAGCCGCCGTCGTCGGCCGCCAGGTGGACGCCGCGTGCCGTGTTCGGCTTGTCCAGCCATCCGCGCAGCGCAGATGCCATCGTCTCCCCTTCGGCGTTGGTCCCGGTCACCCACGTGACTCGCGGGTAACTTCACCAGTGCGGCGCGTTTCCGTCAACCGTTTCGATCATCGAACGGACCGGGCGGTCATTCGGCGGGCGCGCCGCCCCGTACCGCGACCGTCCGGAGGAGCCGCCACCCGACCAGCGCCAGCCCCAGGAACACCGAGGCCACGATTACGAACGCGGTGGCGGTCCCCTGCCCGGAGAGGACGCGCAGCACCATCCCCACGGCCACGGTCGTCACCCAGACACCGACCCCGGTGGGCACGAGCGCCTCCGGGCGCCGCCAGACCCGCCAGGCGCCCCATCCGGCGGCGAGGCCGCAGAGGAACGGCCAGGCGGTACCGGCGAACCCGGCCAGGCCGGCGGCCTCGCCATGCGACGCCCGCCCGATCGCCACGAAGACGAGCACGCAACAGACGTCGACCAGCCCGGCCAGGGAACTCCGCATGCCCACCAGGCTACGACCAGTGGGCGACGGCCTCGCACCCAGTGGTCACTCCCGGGCGAAGACCGTCTTACCTCGCAGGATCGTCCTCAGCACCTTGGTCTTGTGAATGTCGTTCACGGGCGTCTTCGTCAGATCCCGGTCGAGGGCGATGAGATCGGCGTCCTTGCCGACCGCGATGGATCCGGTGCTCTTCTCCAGACCGAGGCCGTGGGCCCCGTTGTAGGTCAGGATCTCCAGACCGGTGATCAGGTCGACGGCTTCGGAGCGCGCGAGGACACCGCTCTGCGGGCTCGCCGGGTTCCGCCGAGTGATCATGGCCTGCAGCGCGAGCCAGGGATCGGGTTCGGGGATGTTGTCCCAGTCGCTGCCGTAGCCGACGCTCTCGCCCGCGTCCAGGAGCGAGCGGATCGGCGCGATCTCCCTCGTCCTCTTGCGGCCGAGCTGGTCCGCGACGACCACCGTGAGGTCATTGGGGAACATGACGATCGGCGGAGAGTTCTCGAAGGCGACGTTCAGCTTGTGCGCGCGCCCTCTGTCCGCCGGGTCGACGCTGAAGGTGTGCGCGATGACATGCCGCTTCCCGCCGTCGCCGTTGGCCCGCCTGGCGGCCTCGAAGGCGTCGAGTGACATGCGCACCGCGGCGTCGCCCATGGCATGGATCATGACGGACAGGCCGAGCTCGTCCATCTTCTTCACGGCGGCGTTGAGGCTGGTCTTGTCGATCGCGGCATGCCCGTGCGTCGGCTCGTGGACGTACGGCTCCAGGTAAGGCGACTGGGCTCCGATGGGGATGCCGTCGGCGTAGATCTTCCCGCCGTCGGGGTTGATCAGGGCGCTGACCGGGCCGCGCTCGTCGCGGGTGTCGAAGCGCTCGAGCATCTTCTCCGGCTCGACCGGGGCCAGCGGCGTGTTGAAATCCCAGTTCGCCTTCACGCGCACCGACAGGTCGCCCTTGCCTTCGAGCTTGCGAAGAGCCGCCAGGTGCGTGGCCTCGGCGTTACCGGTCTGGATGCTGGTGACCCCGTAGGCGTTCAGCTTCTGGAAGATCCACTTGGCCGCGTGCTCGATGTCGCCGCTTTCCGGTTTCGGTTTGACCTTGTGAACCATGGCTATGGCCGATTCCAGCAGGACGCCCGTCGGCTCACCGGTCTTCCGATCGCGAAGGATCTTGCCGTTCGGGGGATCGGGCGTGGACTTGTCGATCCCGGCAGCGGCCAGGGCGGCCGAGTTCACCCAGATGACGTGGTTGGTGTTGTCATGCAGGTACACGGGATTCTTGGGCGCGATCTCGTCGAGCGCCGCCTTGTCGAGTGACGACGCGAGGCTCGTGTCCCACTGGGCGCCCTCGATCCATTCACCCGGCTTCTTGCCCGCCACGCACGTACGGACGGCGTCGAGCGCGCGGGGGAGCTCGAGCTGGTCCGAGAACTTGCAGTAGGTCAGCTCCGCGAGCCCGCCCCTGATCGGATGGACGTGCATGTCGGTGATGCCGGGCATCGCCATGCGGCCCTCGAGATCGTGGACGGTCGTCTTGGAACCGATCTTCCGGCGCACCTCCTCGTTCGATCCGACGGCGACGAACTTCCCGTCGTCTATGGCCACGGCCTCGACGGTGCGAGAGAAGGTGTCCGCGGTGAAGATCCGGCCGTTCACGAAGACCGTGTCAGCATTCCCGGTCCCCCCGGGGCGGCGGGGCTGCTCCACGATCGAGAAGCCCACACCGACGGCGACCCCCAAGGCGAGGAGGAGCGCCAGAACCGGCACCAGCCTTTTTCTCATCAACATCTTCTTCACGGATGGATGCACTTGTTCGCCCATCTTTCGCAGAGCTGGGGGTCGCGTTCGTTCGCGGGTGGGGGTCGGCGTCCGGCGAGCCGCGGGCGCTCGTCGTCGCCGCAGGATGCGGCGCCGGGGAGAGGAGGTGCCCTTGTTTCAAGTCAGTCAACTGACATAGACGGACCCTAAGCAGACGGACGGCCCGTTGACAAGACGGTGTGAGATAATTTCGGTCATCCGACCGAACTGGAGAGCAATGCCGTACATCGAATCCTCGGTTCGCCGCAAGCAGCTCGTGGCGGCGGCTCGGAGCGTGCTGTCCCGGGAGGGCGTGGCCCGCACCTCCCTGCGGGCGGTCGCGGCGGAGGGAGGGGTCTCGCTCGGGACGCTGCAGTACGTCTTCCCCTCCAAGGAGCTCCTGCTGCGGGCCGTCATCGAGGACGTGGTCGACGAGATCGCGGGGGTGCTCCAGGACTCGGTTCAGGTCGAGGACGGCCTGGAGCACGCGATCCGCCAGGGACTCACCGGCTTCTGGTCCCGGCTCGTGGCCGAGCAGACCGATCTGCAGCTCATGCAGTACGAGCTGACCACCTATGCCCGGCGCACCCCGCGCCAGGAATACCTGGCGCGCTGGCAGTACGAACGCTATGCGGGCATCGTGGCCCAGTGGTGCCAGGAGGCCGCCAGCAATGCCGGCGAGGTCTGCGCGGTTCCCTTCGCCCGGCTGGCGAGGGTGCTGGTCGCCAGTGTCGACGGGCTCATCCTCCAGCACGTCTGCGACCCCAACCCGGCCCGGTCGCGCGAGGACCTGGACACCGTCATCGACATGCTCATCGCCCTCGCCCGGGTTCGACCGGCCATCCGGGCACGCGCCGCCGACGACGCCTGAGGGCCGTTCGCAGCCGGAGACGATCCGGTCACCTGCACAACTTCATCCCCCAGACCCTTGCCACCGCGAACCCTGGACGCCTAACCTCCCACCAAGTCATACGACTGTATTACTTGGGAGGACGGGATGCATGACGTCGATGCAGTGGTGGTAGGGGCCGGCCTCGCCGGCCTCAGCGCGGCCCGCGCGCTGGTGGCCGCCGGCCGGACCGTGACCGTCCTGGAGGCCCGCGACCGGGCCGCGGGCCGCACCCTCGGCGGCTTCCTGAGCAACGGTGTGCCGGTGGAGATGGGCGGCCAGTGGGTCGGCCCGACCCAGGAGGCGGTCCTCGGACTCATCGAAGAGCTCGGCCTGGAGACCTTCCCGAGCTACGACGAGGGCGACGCCCTCACCGTCTACGACGGAAAGACGGCGCGGTATTCCGACGAGACCTTCGGTCTCCCCCTGGACTCCGCGCTGGAGGTCGGCCGGCTCTGGGAGCTGGTCGAGGGCCTCGCTTCCACGGTCACCACCGGCGCGCCGTGGGAGACCGAGGGCGCCGAGGACCTCGATCGCCACACCCTCGACCAGTGGCTGGTCGCCAACACCGATGACACGGTGGCCCTGCGCTTCTTCCGCTTGCTGGTGCCCGCGCTCTTCTCCGCGGAGTCCCCGGAGCTCTCACTTCTGCACTTCCTCTTCTACGTCAAGTCGGGCACCAGCCTGGAGACCCTGGTCGCCACCACGGGCGGCGCCCAGGAGACCCGGGTGGTCGGCGGAACCCACCTGATCTCGGAGCGGATGGCCGAGGAACTCGGTGACCGGGTCAGGCTCGGCGCGGTGGTCCGGTCCATCTCCCAGGACGAGGCGGGAGCGGTCGTCGCCTACGAGGGCGGCGAGGTCACCGCGCAACGCGTGATCGTCGCGGTTCCGCAGACGCTCGCGGGCCGGATCCGCTACACCCCGGCGATGCCGGCGCTGCGCGACGGCCTGACCCAGCAGATGCCGGCCGGTTCGGTGATCAAGTTCCAGGTCGGCTACGACACGCCGTTCTGGCGTGAGGAGGGCCTCAACGGCTTCGTGCTCAGCCTCGACGACCGCCTCAACGTCGTCCTGGACAACTCCCCGCCCGACGCGTCCTGCGGCGTCCTGGTCGGCTTCCTCGAGGGCGCCCACGCCCGCGCGGCCCACCGGCTGACCGCGGAGGAGCGGCGCGAGCTGGTCGTCGCCGACCTGGTGAAGTACTTCGGCGACAGGGCCGCCCGCCCGTTCGACATCGTGGAGCAGGACTGGAGCGCTGAGGAGTTCACCCGCGGCTGCTACGGCGGACACCTCGGCGCCGGCGCCTGGACCCAGTACGGCAGGGCCCTCGCCCCACCGGTCGGCCGCATCCACTGGGCGGGCGCGGAGACGTCCGACATCTGGAACGGCTACATGGACGGCGCGGTCCGCTCGGGCCGCCGCGCCGCCGCCGAGGTTCTGACCGGGCTCTCCTGAACCCGGAGGGCCGGCGATCCGCCGCCGCCCGTCCATGTCCGACCGCCGTGCGACCCCGAGGATCTGATCATGAGGCTGACCGAACCGGCCGACGCCCACCTCGATCTCGACGCGCTCGTCGAGCGCCTCGTCGCGGGCGAGGAGGCCTGGGCCGCCTTGCCCGTCTCCGGGCGCCGCGACCTCCTCCTCCAGGTGATCGAGGCCGTCGACGCGCACGCGGCGGAATGGGTCCGCGTCGCGGCGCGTATCAAGCAGCTGGATCCGGCGTCTCCGCTGGTGGGCGAAGAGTGGATCAGTGGCCCCTACGCCGTGATCGGCTACGCCCGGGCACTGCGGGACACCCTCGGACGCCTGGTCGAGGGCGCGCCGGTCCTCACCGGCCACGACGTCAGGCAGGTCCCCGGCGACCGGCTCGCCGTCCGGGTTCTGCCCCACAACACCTTCGACAGGCTGCTGCTGAACGGCTTCCGCGCCGAGGTCTGGACGACGCCGGGCACCACCGAGGAGCAACTCCACGACGGCGCGGGACTCGGGCAGCGAACGCCGCACGAGACCAACGGGGTGGCGCTGGTCCTGGGCGCGGGCAACATCTTCTCCATCGCCCCGCTCGACGTGCTCCACCAGCTGTACGCCGGGAACCGCACCGTCGCGCTCAAGCTGAACCCCATCACCGATCCGCTCCTCGACGTCTTCCGCGCCGCCTTCAAGCCGCTGATCGACCGCGGTCTCGTCGAGATCGTCAGCGGGGGCGCCGAGGTCGGTTCGGCGCTGGCGAACCATCCGGGCATCACGGCGGTGCACATGACCGGCAGCGAGGCGACCCATGACGCCATCGTCTGGGGCGTCGGAGAGGAGGCGGCGGGCGCGAAGGCCGCCGGCACCCCGAAGCTGGACAAGCCGATGACCAGCGAACTCGGCGGGGTCTGCCCGGTCATCGTCGTGCCGGGGGACTGGTCCGCCGCGGACCTGCGCTACCAGGCCGAGCACGTGGCCACCCAGCGCCTCCACAACAGCGGCTTCAACTGCGTCGCCGGGCAGATCGTGATCCTCAGCGCCGACTGGACGCAGAAGGACGCCTTCCTCGCCGCGCTCCGGCGGGCGTTGAAGGAGGCACCCGCCCGCCCGGCGTGGTATCCCGGGTGCGGCGCACGCGTCCGCTCCGCCCGCGACCTGCACCCGGCGGCCGACGCCGTCGGCGGGACGCCCGAACGCACCCTGCTCACCGGGCTGGACCTCGCGGACCCGGGAGAATCGGCGTTCTCCACCGAGTACTTCGGTCCCGTCCTCGGAGTCGCCGAGCTGCCCGGCACCGGCGCGCGGTTCCTCGACGCCGCGGTGGCGGCCGCCAACGACCGGCTGCGCGGCACCCTGGGCGCCAACGTCATCGTGCATCCCCGGACCATCAGGGCGCTCGGGGACCGTCTCGGCGCGGCCATCGCCGACCTCCGGTACGGGACGATCGGGGTGAACGCCTGGACCGGTGTCGGCTTCCTCACCCCGCGCGCGACCTGGGGCGCCTACCCGGGGCACACCGTGGACGACGTGCAGAGCGGCGTCGGCGTCGTCCACAATGCCCTGCTTCTCGACCACACCGAGCGCACCGTCGTGACCGGGCCGTTCCGTCCCTCGCCACGATCAGTCCTGCACGGCGAGAGGTCCATCTCCCCCAAGCCCCCGTGGTTCGTCACCAACCGCACCGCCGCGACCACCGGAAGGCTGCTGACCGGTTTCACGGCGCGGCCGCGCTGGCGGGCGCTGCCGGCGCTCTTCGCCTCCGCCCTGCGCGGCTGAGACCTGGCCCACGATCCGAACCTGGAGAGAACCGTGAACCACAACCTGTTCGGGCTTTTCGCCGGCAGTGCGGCCGCCCGTCCCGACCGCGCCGCGTTCCGCTTCGGCGATGAGGAGGTCACCTATGGGGAGCTCGACGCCCTGACCGCGCATGCGGCCGGGATGCTGCGCGCCGCCGGCATCGGGGCCGGGGACAGGGTCGCGGTCATGGTGCCCAACCATCCCGCCTTCGCGGTGGCCTACTACGGTGCCCTCCGCGCCGGCGCGATCGTGGTGCCCATGAATCCGCTTCTCAAGGGCCGTGAGATCCGCTACCACCTGTCCGATCCCGGCGTGAAGGTGATCTTCGCCTGGCACACCTGCCGCGAGGAGGTCACGGCGGGCACCGACGGTCTGGACGTCACGACCGTCTTCGTGGCTCCGGGATTCTTCGAAGCGCTGACGGCCCAGCAGACGCCGTACCTTGGCGTGGCCGACCGAGAGCCGCGGGACACCGCGGTCATCCTCTACACCTCCGGCACCACCGGCCGGCCCAAGGGCGCCGAGCTCACCCACGCCAATCTAACCCGCAACGCCGAGTCCGGCGCCCGCCTGTTCGGTCTGACCGGCGAGGACGTGGTGCTCGGCGCCCTCCCGCTGTTCCATTCCTTCGGCCAGACCTGCGGCCTCAACGCGCTCCTGGCCTCCGGCGGCCTGCTGTCCCTGGTCTCCCGTTTCGAGCCGGGCCTGGTGCTCAAGACCATCGACGAGCACCGCGCGACGGTGTTCATGGGTGTTCCGACCATGTACAACGCGCTGCTCCACCATCCCGAGCGCGACCGCTTCGACGTCTCTCGCCTGCGGTTGTGCGTCTCCGGCGGAGCCGCACTGCCGGCCGAGATCCTCCGCGGCTTCGAAAGCGGCTTCGGCTGCGCGCTCCTGGAGGGCTACGGCCTGTCCGAGACCTCGCCCATCGCCTCGTTCAACCTTCCCGAGGCGAAACGACCCGGCAGTATCGGCCTCCCCATCGCGGGCACCGAGATGCGCGTCGTCGATGAGAAGGGCACCGAGGTCCCGGCCGGGACCGTCGGCGAGCTCGCCGTCCGCGGCCACAACGTGATGAAGGGCTACTGGCGCCGTCCCGAGGCCACCGCCGAGGTGCTCGACACCGACGGCTGGTTCCGCACGGGCGACTTGGGCCGCGTCGACGAGGACGGGTTCTTCTACATCGTCGACCGCAAGAAGGAACTCATCATCCGCGGCGGCTACAACGTCTACCCGCGGGAGATCGAGGAAGTGCTCTACGAACATCCCGCCGTGGGCGAGTGCGCGGTCATCGGCGTGCCCCACGCCGAGCTCGGCGAAGAGATCGGGGCCGCCGTGGTCCTCACCCGGCCCGGAGCGGTCGGCGCCGGCGAGCTTCGGGCCTATGTGCGCGAGCGTGTCGCGGCGTACAAGTACCCCCGCCACATCTGGTTCCTCGACGAGCTCCCCAAGGGCCCCACCAACAAGATCCTCAAACGCGAGATCGTCGCCCCGCCGACGACCGCAAGCTGACCAAGCCCCACCCCGCAACGAAGGGTCCCCTCGGGGAAGCCGCAAAGCGGCGGCCAAGGAGACCCAGGACCAGTAGCGGGGCAGGAATCGATCCTGCGACCTCTGGGTTGAGGGAACTCCGCATGCCTCCAGGCTAGGCGGCCGGGCGCAGCGCCCGAGCCATGACGGACGGGCGCATCAGCGCCGGGGGCGGGTCGAGCAGGCCGATGACGCGGAAGAACCGCTCGGCGATGTCGGCGTCACGGGCGGCCGCCGCCTGGACGCGGTCGACGTAGGCGTTCATGACGCGGATCGCGGGGGTGCGCCGCCCCTCGACCTCCGGCATGGACAGGTCGGCGGCGACGGCCATGCGCCACGGGTCGTTCAGGGCCTTGGCGACGGCCCGGAAGTACCGCCTGGTCAGACCGCGCGGCCCGTCCTCCAGGCAGCTGCGCAGCACCAGCGCCTCCAGGCAGGCCACGGTCATGCCCTGCGCATAGATGGGGTTGAAGCTGCACAGGGCGTCCCCGATGACGAGCAGGCCGGCGGGCAGTCCCCGCACGCGTTCGTAGCGGTTGCGCAGGTCGGACGGGTACCGGTGCGCGGCGATCCCGCCGAGCGGTTCCGCGGCGCGGATCGCCTCGAACACCTCCGGCGGCGCGAGGGTCCGCACGAAGTCCAGGAAGCCCTCCTCGTCGGTGGGCGGCCGGTTCGGGCCGTCCAGCCCGGCGACGGTGAGCAGGTGCCGGTCGCCTTCGACGGCGACCATCGCCATGCCGCGCGGCCGGCCGGGCCGCGGGCCGACGACGACGGCCTTGCCCTGAGCGACGGTGTCCAGCGGGAGCCGGACGGGCCGGGTGGCGTAGGCGACCCCGACCTTGATCTCGTCCCGCGGGACGGGCCCGTGGCCGAGCCGCTCCAGCCACCGCCGGGCGCGTCCGGCGCGTCCCATCGCGTCGACGACCAGGTCGGCGCGGATCTCCTCGGCGGCGGCGCCGGGCGTCCGCGGCATCACCTGGACTCCGGTGACGCGGCCGGGCGCCGCGGTGAGCAGCCCGACGACATCGCGCCCTCCGGCGACCCGGACGCCGGGCAGCGCCTCGACCCGCTCGCGGACGACGCCCTCCAGCAGCGGCCGGCTCGCCTGGACCGCCCGCTCCACGCCGGGACGCCTGGACAGGGTGTGCCCGCCGAGGGTGAAGCGGTGGTCGAGGCCGGGGTCGGCGACGACGGCGCCGCGGCCGATGAGCTCCGCCTCGACCCCGGGCAGGAGGTCCTCCAGGACCTGCTGCCCGCGCGGCAGCAGGATGTGGGCGTGCCGGCCCTGCGGTACTCCCCTGCGGCAGGCTCCGGCCGCGCCCTGGTCGCGTTCCACCAGGGTGACCCGTTCGTAGGCCCCGGTCAGGACGCGGGCCGCGAGCAGCCCCGCCATTCCGGCGCCGAGCACCACCGCGTGTTCTCCGATGCTCCGCATCTCGTGCCTCCCGTTGTCGGTCGATGAGGCGACGATGCGGCGGCGCGCTGTTCACCCACCAGGCCGGTCGCTGTCCACCTGGTGGCCGGTTCCGTAGACCTCCCGGTCCCACAGGACCGCGACGATCCGCTCGACGGCCCGGTTGCGGTGCCTCCGGTAGGTGCTGAACGGCAGCCCGAGCATCTCGGCGGCCCGTTCCTGGGTGGCGGCCGGGCGCAGGAACGTGCGGTCGACGACCCGGTACAGCGACTCCTCGCGCGGGTCCTCGCGCAGCACCCCGGCGGCCTCTTCGATCAGCCTCCGCAGCGACGCGGCGGGGTCGTCGTCCGACCGCACGAGCCTGGACCGGGCCAGCGGGTTGCCGAGGAGCCGGTCGGGGCGGTGCAGGTCGCGGAGCGCGCCGCGGACGGCGCCGGCGAACTCCTGCTGCGACAGCACGAGCTCGGGCGCGGCGACCGTGGCGGCGGTGACGGGCGCGCCGAGCTCCCGTTCGGCGGTGAGCGCGAGCCAGTCGTCGACGCCGAGCACACGCCAGTCGTGCGCGTACACGTCGTAGAGCCGCCCGCCCACCCGGTAGGACGCCTCGGGCGCGTGGTGGAAGTCGAAGAAGGACAGCAGCGGGTCCCAGTAGTCCCGTTCGGACAGGACGGTGACGAGGTCCCAGGCCTGGCCGGAGCGGGTGATGATCTCCTGCCCGTGCCAGAGCCTGATCATGGTCTCCGACCGGGAGGGCCGCTGCTCCGGCTCGGCGTCCACGAAGAACCGCCAGGCCAGCACGCCCTCTCCGGGCCGGGGCGGCGCGTGCCGGTGGACGTGGCCCCACATCGCCGCGGTCCCCGGGTCGGCCTGGAGGTCCTCCTCGGCGGCCTCGTGCAGGGCCAGGTAGGCGGCATACCCGAAGGCTTCGCCCGCCTCGTCCCGGAACACCCCGAACGCCCCTGGCTGCCGCTCGGCCCACCGCGCCGCGTACGCGGCCTGCTCCTCGCCCTGGTGCTCCCGGGTCATGGCGACGACGGTTCCGACGTCCCCTTGCCGGAGCCTGGAGACGGACACGTGCCCGAGCCCGGCCAGCCGCCAGTAGCCCAGGACGACCGGATGGTGGCGGCTGAGGAACATGATGTCGGCGACGGCCTGGTGCCGGACCCGCTCGTCCTCCCGGACCGTCCGCGCACGCTCGACGAAACGGGCCCGCAGCTCCCGATGCAGCTTCGCGTACCTTTCGGGATCGCGCCAGCGGAGGTCGGCGTCGAGGATGTCGCGGACGACGTCGTGGGGGAAGGCCCCGAACTCGCGCTCCTCGACGAACGACAGCGTCCGCAGCCATCGAAACAGCGGCCCGGCGTCCTCACCCAGCATTTCCCGCAGCAGATCCTCGGTGGTGAACCGGGCGTGCGCGCAGATCTGCAGCGCCTCCCGGTGCCGCGCTCCCGGCACGTCCTCGACGAGCCGCCCGAGCAGCGCCCGCACGACGTCCGGCACGCCGCTCAGCGCGCCCGGCACGTCCTGCCCCCGCCGGATGAGGTCGACGAGCAGGGAGAGCGTGAGCGGATGCCCGTGCGCCAGCCGCAGGACGCGCTCGTGCAGTTCGGCGGGGACGCCCTCAACCCGCAGGTAGGAGCGGGTGTCGTCGGGGCTGAGGTTGCGCAGCGACACGACCCGGAGCAGCTCGTGCCATCCCGCGTCGGCGACCCACCGGGCGGGCGGCGCGTCACGCCCGGCGATGACGACGACGGTGTCGGCGGGCAGTCCCGGGATGAACCGCTCCCGCACCCAGTCGTCCAGCGGAGCGAGCAGCTCGTAGGTGTCGATGAGGACCGCGTGCCGTTCCCGGGGCGTCTCGACGGCCCGCAGGAACGCCGCGGGCTCGGGTGTCAGTGTCCGCGCGTCCACCGTCACGGGCACGACGCCGGCCTCCCGCGCGGCCTCCGCCATCTCCCCGAGCAGCGCGCTCTTGCCGACCCCGCCGGGCCCGTGCAGGAACAGGACGGAGAAGTCCCCGTCGGCGAGCGCCGTCCGGAACAGCTCGATCTCCCCGCCCCGCCCGACGAACCGCCGCCGCCGAGCCCGCCGAAGCCGATCCCCGACCGTCCGCTCCACTGGAAACTCCCAAGAGAGAACCCGATGGCCCAACGTAACCGGAGACAGAAACCCCCGACCACCCGGGGGACAGGGGCAGAGGCCCGGGGGCGGGCGGGTGGGGGATGGCGGAGGCACAGGGGGCTCCGGGGGATCGT
>NZ_JBDPLY010000069.1:0-5175 GCF_039871695.1 Actinomadura sp. B10D3 | reverse complement strand
AACGCTGGACCACGCTCCAGCACATCACGCTCAGCCCCAGCCGGATCGGCGATCTCGTCCGGGCCGCCCTCGTCCTAGTCCATTTCGAACACCGCCGGATCACCTGAAAGTCAGTGAGAAAACGTCAGTGGGTGTGGAAGAACGTGAAGCGTGACCGCGTCGGCCGCCAGGCCGTCCAGAGCAACAAGGAGCTCCGCCTCTTCGCGACTGCCGCCCTGCACCGGCTCCAGAAGCTTCCCCGGCTCGTCCTGTCGTTCTTCGCCGACCCCCACCTCGCCTACATCGCGGGCTGACCAGAAACTCACAATTCAAGTCTAGAAACCACAGATCCTCTTGGATCAACCCGAACCGGCTACCATCCAACCCGACCCCGCCAGAGCCAGATAACCAAGTCTCCGGGAAAGCGGGGGAACCTCACCCGGGGCCTTCCCCCGAGGTGTGGACACCCTGAGCACCCTGGATCATGGAGATCTGGGGGTGAGAGGGATCCCGTGTGGGGATGAAGGTGTACTCCGAGGAATTCAAGGCCGATGCGGTGGCATTGTATCTGTCGGATCCGATGCGGACGTATGCGTCGGTGGCCAAGGACTTGGGCGAGGCGGGTGGGGCCCCGGTAGCCTCGGACGCCGCTGAGGGTCACCGGCTCCAGGAAGTCACACGCCAGCAGCGCCTTGGAACGCAGGAACCCAGCCCAGATGGTGGCGGAACGCTCAGGGGCCGGGCCGATACGGCGTCCCTCAGGATTTCCCGGACGGTGGAGGCCGCGACCTCGACGCCGAGCACCAATAGCTCACCGTGCACCCGCCGATAGCCCCAGCTCGGGTTCTCCCGCACCAGGCGCAGTACCAGCGGCCGGATGGAGCGGACGGTCGGTGGGCGGGCCGACCGCCGTCCACGGCGCCCACGCCTTCACCGCCTCCGGCCTCAAGCAGCTCCTCGCCGACATCCCCGCCATCGGCGACCTCGGATACGTCGGCGTCGACGGCATCACGATCGTCCCGATCAAACGAGCACCCAAGTGCGACATCCGCGGCTGCGACAAGGAGTTCAACACCGAGGTGGCCAGACTGCGGCACTCAACGAGCAGGCCGTCGCCACATTGAGCTCACTGCACGACCGGTCGATGGCGTTCTGAGCCTCAGCCGGTGCGAGCTCATCGCACCACGGCCCGTCGATGTGGCCCATACGAGTGGGTTACCCAGTGCACGCTGCCCATTACGGCCAAAAAGGTTTAAGGCAGGCTCTTGAGCCTTACAGAGCTGAGGGTCATTCTCCAGGAAGGGTGATTCGCTGTCCTGGAAGGCGGGATCCTTCATGGCCGACAGCAAAAGCCGTGATCCGTTGCCCGGGTACACGGTCGAGGACACCATCGCGGGTTTCGGGGCCGACGTCAGCGAAAAGCTGAGCCGAGGCGGAGCCCCGGAAGATCAGCTTCGCGGACCGTTGGAGCTTCTGCTGAAGCGGGTAGCACTCAAGCTCGGACTTGACGCCGTAGCCTACGGTGAGGTGCTATTGAAGGACATCCGCGCCCGCCCCGACTATGCCGTTGATCTCGGTAGCACCCGTGTGGGCTACCTGGAGATCAAGGCCCCGAACCGGGGCGTGCCCTGCACCAAAGAGTGGCGCCCGAACAAACGTGAACGAGAGCAGTGGGAACGGCTCTGCGCCCTACCCAACCTAATCTACACCGATGGGACGTCATGGGCACATTACTCGTTCGGTGAATGCAAGAATCTCTTCCGTTTCGAAGGTGACCTCACAGATCCACGCAAACCCCTTCAGCTCTCCGGCACCGGGTTCTCGGAGCTCGTGCTCGATTTTCTGTGCTGGGAGCCTGAACGACTGACCTCACTGCCCGAGCTCATACGGCGAGTCGCAGGACTGTGCCGGCTTCTGCGCGATGAGGTTGTGGCGATCTTGCGGGGGGCGCCCGATCACCGCGCCTACCAAGGTCTCAGCCTGCTCGCCGAGGACTGGCGCACCCTACTCTTCCCCGGCTTGGACGACCTCGGCTTCGCCGATGCCTATGCCCAGACCATCGTCTTTGCGATGCTGCTTGCCCGCCTGGACGGCATTGTCTTCCAAGGCACACCGCTGCTGGAGATCGGCCGCCAGCTCAGCAAGAAGCACCTCCTCATCGGGCGTGCCTTCCAGGTCTTGCTGGACAGCGCCGCCGTGGAGGAACTCCGCACGATCGAGACCCTTCACCGCATCATCGGTGTGGTCGACTTCAGCCGACCCAAGGGTGTCCGGCCAAGCATCTACATCGATCTCTATGAGAAGTTCCTCACCGCCTACGATCCGAGCAGACGCAAAGAGAGCGGCAGCTACTACACCCCCGAACCCGTTGCGCACGCCATGGTCGACTTCGTCGACCAGATCCTACGCACCCGCCTGGCGATCCCGTGGGGCTTCGCCGACGACGACGTCGTCGTGGTCGACCCCGCGATGGGGACAGGGACCTTCCTCGTGGAGGTCATTCAACGCGTCGCCGACACCATCGGCCAGGCTCAAGGAGACGGAGCGCGCAACGAGCGCCTTCGCGAACTGCTCTCCAAACGACTAGTGGGCTTCGAGGTACAGGTCGCTCCCTACGCGATCACCGAACTGCGCATCCACCAAGCACTGTCCCGGTTCAGCACCGAGGTCCCCAGCGTGGAGACCCGGTTCCTGACCGACGCACTGGAGAATCCAGCAGCGCAGCAAGGACGCATGGGCGGCGCCGCCACCTGGCCTCTAGAACGCTCTCGCCAAGAGGCCAACCGCTTCAAACGCGAAGTCCCGGTCATGGTGGTGATCGGCAATCCACCCCATGTGGAGAACACCAAGGGACAAGCACCTTGGATCGAGCAACCCCGCCGCTCAGGCACGGACAGCAACCGCATCCGCCCCTCCCTTGATGAGTTCCGGCCCCCCGGCCTGGGCAAGTACACGTCCGACCTACACGGCACGCCGTGGCTGTTCTGGCGCTGGGCCATCTGGAAGGCATTTGAAGCCCACCGTGACCACGATCAGGGGATCGTTGCCTTCATAGTTCCGGCAAGCCTCATCAGCGGCAAGGCGTTCGCCGGCGTCCGCCGCTACCTACGGAGCATTTGCGACGAGGGCTGGATTTTCGAGCTGTCACCCGAGGGCAACCGATCAAAAGGCGGAACACGGATCTTCGGACCGGCGGTCAGCCGACAGCTCTGCATCGCCGTATTCAGCCGCTCCAACGATCCTGCGCCGAGCAGCCCTGCCATCGTCCGGTACCTGGCACTTTACGGAAGCCGACAGGACAAACTTACCCGACTCGCCACTCTCGGGCCGAACGATCAAGAATGGCGGACCTGCAGAAATGACTGGGAATCACCCTTCCTCCCAGAAGCGACACCCGAATGGTCACAATACCTAACGCTCAATGACATCATGCCGTGGCGGTCACGCGGCATCACCCCCGGCCGCTCATGGATCTACGCCCCCAATCCAGACACGCTCAAGACCCGCTGGCTCCACCTCATCACAGCCTCCGGGACCAGCCGCGCCGACTTGTTCAAAGAGGGACATGATCGAAAGATCAATACTGTGCCCGGACCCCTCCCTGGCTTCCCACCCGCCAGCGGATCACTCGCTCAAGAGACCGGCCCCTGCCCAGAACCGATCCCGGTCTCCTACCGCCCCTTCGATCGGCAGTGGGTAATCCCCGACAACCGCCTGATGGAGAGAGCCCGCCCTCCCCTATGGGCCGTACGCTCGGACCACCAGATCTATGTGGCCGAACAGGACTCCGAAAGCATCGAGAGCGGCCCAGGACTGCTATTCACCACCCACATTCCCGACCTGCATCACTTCAACGGTCGCGGTGGCGGCGTAAGACCGCTCTACCGGAACGCCGACGACACCAGCGACGCCTCAGCCAACATCGCCCCGGGCCTGCTCTCCGTACTCTCGCAGATCTTGAAGACCACAGTCACACCCGGTGACCTGCTCTCCTACATGGCCGCCGTCACCGCCCACCCCGGTTACACCGAACGGTTCCGCGTGGATCTAAGGCATCCTGGGGTCCGTGTACCTCTGACGACACAACCCGCGCTGTGGGCCGAAGCTCTTGATCTCGGGCGCCGCCTATTGTGGCTGCACACCTTCGGCGAACACCATCATGACGCGGCCGCAGGCCGACCACGTGGCCATCGAGCGCTCACCCAGCATCTCGGCATCCGCAACCCCGCGCCCATCAGCACGCTGCCCTCCCGCTCGGCAGGAGAGATCGCCCACGACGCGGCCTCTCTGACCCTGCACATCGGCACTGGAAGTATCCGTCCCGTGACACCAGAAGTCTGGGAATACGACGTCGGGGGCATGCGGGTCATGCGGCACTGGCTGAACTACCGGACCGCCGAATACCACGGCCGGTCCTCACCCCTAGACCACGTCAGACCACAACGCTGGACAGCCGCGATGACCGACGAACTCCTCGCCCTCACCGCGGTCCTCACCGGGTGCGTGATCCAACAGGACCAACAGAAAGACCTCCTGCAGCGAATATGCACTCATCAGACAATCAGCACATCAGAGCTCACGGCAGCGGGAGTGCTTCCGCCTCCGAAAACTACTATAGCGGCACCACGACTGCTCAAGGAAACAATCACTCAACCCCTGCTCCATCATTTCGGACGGCAATCGCCCACAGACTAAATACGCTCGACACTTGAAGCGAATAAGGACATCCACCAGGAGGGGGCAGGGGTCAGAAGCGGCGAGTTCCACGCATGGTGTGTTCGCTCGGTGTTTGCTCGTATGTCGCGGAACGCGTTGACAGTAGCCAACACCAATCGGTCGTGGAGTCCACCGATGGTTGCACATAACGGAGTGGAACGACACTCACCGACACCTGGAAAAACTGCCCGACAGTGCTGGTATGCGACTTCTAATCCGACGGTCGCGGGTTCGAATCCTGCCGGGCGCGCCTCTACAACCAGGCCATCTAGCCTCTGACCTGCGAGAACGCCTCTCGCGCCAGATCGGCCGGATGCAGCCAGATGCCACCGAACGCAGCCGCGCGGCACTGTTACGGCAGCTGTAGATCGTGGCTGTGGGGATGATGCTGCTGGTCGGCGGGGCGCCCGGGATGATCACGATCGGGTGGAGTGCCGGACATGCGAGACGGCCGCCGTGATCGTTGCTTTGTGTGACAAA
>NZ_JBDPLY010000068.1:0-5247 GCF_039871695.1 Actinomadura sp. B10D3 | reverse complement strand
GCTGGACCACGCTCCAGCACATCACGCTCAGCCCCAGCCGGATCGGCGATCTCGTCCGGGCCGCCCTCGTCCTAGTCCATTTCGAACACCGCCGGATCACCTGAAAGTCAGTGAGAAAACGTCATTGAGACTGTTGTCAGCCACGGTGGCTCATCGCTGTCGCTGGCCAGAGTTGACCTACGGAGACAGGTATCAACTGTCAATTCTGCTGAGCGGAGGAATCGGCGGACTCGCTCCGGCGGGCGTCCAGCCACATCTTGGTGTATGCCGTGGTCTCGTCGATGAACTGCTCCAAGCCTGCGCGGTCGAAGTCGAACTCGGCGATCAGGTACAGCAGGATGAAGACTTGGGCGTGCAGGACGGTCGACGGATCGTCCGGCAGATCGGCCTTCAGGGGTGCTGCGTCGACAGCGCGGCGGATCATGTCCTCGGCGACCAGCGTGTTGATCAGGTGGGCGTCTTCTTCGGCCTTGATGCGCAGATCGGCGACGAAACGAACGATGTCACCCACGGTGTAGGTCGGCGAAAACCTCCGCCGCACCGCGACTTCGAACGCCCCGAAGAGCAACGACATGTACCCGGCCGCGGTCTCGTCGTCCTTCTGCATCTCGTCCTGCAGAGGCACCCACGCCTCAGGCCCTTCCAGCAAGAACGACCGCAATGCAAGGATGTTCTCCTCGCGAATCTCAACTTGAGAGTAATCCATTATCCGAGGAAATCGTCGGCGATCGATCGTGCCTTTGCTAGGAAGGCGTCGAGCTCGGGATCGGTGAAATTCTCCTGGCTGATCAAGGCGGCGAGCAGGATGATTTGATGAGCTAGTTTGCTTTCCTCGTCGGTTTCGACCATCGGCCCCTTGCCGAGTAGGCGAAGAATCATTCCTTCGGCGATCTCTGGGTTGATGACGTCTGGCGCCTCGTCATGTTTCGCTCGCGCACGCGCTACGAAATCGACTACCTCTGACCTGTCTGCAGGTTGTCCGTCTCTGATAAACCGCTGCTGTACGGCTGCAATGAAGGCGGCGGAGATCAGTGCCGGATAACCCACATTGGCTTCGTCGGCATCGAGTTGCTTCAGCAGCCTGCGGTGTTCGACTATGTTTCCCTGCAGTTGAGCACGCAGTGTAGCAATCTGCTCATCGGTCACCGGCATTCTCGCGCCCTCTCATGTGTTGAATTGCCCTGAGGCCGACGCGTCCGACCTCGGTTACGATTATCAACGTTCCTGCTGCCGCCAGCACCAGTGATCCACCCTTGACGGTGTTGTCGGGCGGCTTCATTTGATCTCCGGCAGGGCGGGACCCGCAGAGCTGACCTGTAGGGCGGACTTCCTCGAAGTTCTTCTGGGCCGGTTCACTGGTCTTATCTGCAGTGTCCCTGATGTCATCGGCGCGTGAGGTGAACTCGCGCATGAAGTCGCGTGTGCGAGATCGGCTCTCCGGATCAGATTCCCGGTAGTCACGGAGTGCGGGGTCGTCTTCGGGGTCGCGGGGTTCGGCGCGGTCCGGCGTGTCGTCTTCGACGTCGAAGCGGCTTTCTTGGATGAAATTGCCGTCGCTGTCGCGGCGCAAGGTGATTCTTGCGCGATACGGGTTTGGTTCCGGTTCCGGCAGATTCTCCTCATGGCTACTTAGTTCTCTGCCAAGTTCTTCCGTTTCGCCGGTTTGGGTTGGGTCGCGGTCGGGCGGATCGTTGCCGGTGAAGGGTTCTGGAAGGTCTGTCTCCTCGGTTTTCTTATCATGGTCGCGGGTTTCTGTGGGTGGGGATGGAGCATCGCTGGCAGCGCGTTGGTCTGCTGGGGCGTCCCTAGTCTCGTCTTCTGTGACAGAGGGCTGTTCCGGCTGCTGCTCCTGTGGCCTGGCACCATGGTCCGCGGACTCTGGGGCGATGGTGGCCGTCTCTGGGGTTGCTGGTTGCGGGTCCTCGTTGGTCGGCCTGTCTGTGCCGGGTAGTTGCTGGCCGGGCGGTGGTTTTTCGGGGGTCTCCGGCTCTGGGGCTGTCTCTTGCGCAGGTTTGGTCTCCGAGTTGCCGGTGCTGGGCTGGTCTTTGGGTGTTTGCCCAGTGGGCTGGTCGGTATCGCCCACGGTGTTCGTGGTGGGCTGCTCGCCAGCCGGGATGTCGGCGTCCCGTGGGTGTGCTTGTCCGTCGCGCTCGGCCTGTGGTCCGGTCTCGCCGAGTTCGGGTGCCGGCTTGTCCGCCGCCTTGCCCGTGCTCCGGTCGTCTGTTGAGGCGCGAAGATCGCCGGGTTCGTCTGCCTTGGCGTTATCGCTTTCGGCTACTGGTGGGGCGGGCTTGTCCTGTTGTGTGGTTTCGTCGGATTCAAGACCGCTTGCGTTGGTCGCTGGCTTTCCGTCTCGGGTCTCCAGTGGAGCAGCGTTTTGGTCCGTCTTTTCGGACCGTGGTTGATCGGTGCTGGTCGCGGGTGGATCGCCCAGGTCCCAGCCGGCGTTCTGGAGGCTTTCGCGGCGGGTCATCGGCTTGGACGGATCAGGGGCCTCGGTGGGCGGCTTGCCGGTGTCGTCTGCGCGCGGCTTCTCGCCGGACTCGGTGCGGCCGTCCCTATGGCCGAGAGGCTCTGTGTTCTTGGCCGCTTCGCCGTTCCGCTCGCTGGTCGACTGCGGCTCGGCTTCGGCCTTCGGGTGTCGCTCCCCGGGCTCGGTCGTCCGTGGTTCCCTCTTGCCCTCGTCCGGCGGCGGCGCCGCCTCAACGGTTTCGGGCTTTGGACGGCCAGGCTCGCTCTTGCCGTCACCAGGCTGGGAGCCAGTTTCCGATCCGGTCACCTTCTCGGTCTTGGGGGCGGCGGAGGCGTTTTCCGCGCTCGATCCGGTGGGGGAGGACTCCTTGGTGGTCTGTCCGCGTTCACTGCTTTCTTGCTGGCCGTTGACGTTCCAGCCTGCGGCTTTGAGGCTTTCGATGCGGGACTGCTGTCCGGGTGATCCGGGATTGTCGGGCGGCGGTGCGCTGGCGCTATCGGGCTTTGTGGGCTTGTCGCCGGTCTCGGGGCCCTTGTCTGATCCGCCGTGTTCCACGCCCACGCTGGCAGCCCTTTCATCGAGGGGAGGCGGACCGCCATCAGGGCATCGTCGAACGGGCCGCCAGGCGTGGCCCCTGACGCGCGGGGCTGACATCGGGAGCACGCCGAGCCCCTATGTAATCGCGCACGTCCGAACTTTGCACGTGCGGGCATCCGAGGTTCGAGGCTCGACCATCAACTCGCGCGAAACGATCACGAGCAAGGTGTTGTTTCGCGCGTACAACTCGTGGTGACGCGCTGATTCATGGTTTGGATGGTCAAACTTTGAGTATTACGACAATGTCTATTTTGTCTAGGTATGTGGTTGGAGTCGCCGGTCGATTGGTGCCCAGCGCTCGTTGGCAACCCATCGTCCTGACTCTGGACAGATAGCCTCTGCTTCCCAGGGCGGCGGAACATCTCGCTTGCTGCCTCTGGCTGATCGAGCAGTTGGGAAGCGGCTTGACTCCTGGCTGAGTAGCCACCCGTAGTCGGCGGTGGCCGTTCACCTGCCAGGCCGATGTGCGCAGAGCCATCGGGAGTCGGTAGTAGAGCCGACACCTGGTGAGCGTCGGCGCTCTGCGGTGTGCGTAGGCCGAACTGCCGATGAACCCTCCGCCGCACGCACCGCATCCCGTGCCTGGACGCTTTTCCTGGCGCACAACCACTTAGCTGGCACTTGGTGCGCGTTCGTCTCGATGGAGTCCGCTTCGGGGATGTTCGGCCGTCAGGTCCCCGGGGATCGTTGGCCGGACGTTCAACCTCCGAGAACTGGGCGGTCTCTCGGGAGACCAGATCGTCCCGTACGTCGGCACGACAGCCCTGCTTGGCGCCGCGTCCTTCTTCTTTGCATGTCCAGGCATGGGCCCAGTGGACGCGGCGGCGACCGGCGTCGTCCTCGGCTCCACCGGGCTGCTGCCATCGCTTTTACCGAGCGCCACCACCAGCCCGGCGCCGTCGGATCGGTCGAGGCCCCACGGTCGCCGCCGGGAGCACCCTGGCGAGCTGGGCTATGGCGGCTCCCGGCCCGCCCCGCCCTCGGTGGGGCCGCCTTGCCGTCCTCCTTGCCACTCTCGGGCTCGCCCTCGCCGCCGCGCGCCCCCCCACTGGAGCGGCCGGGAACACCTGCGGGCGCGGCCCCTGGTGCGGTGGCGCCGGAGCCTCACCTGTCGCGGAGGACGACGCTGGCCTCTGGCCTGCTAATCCAGCAGCACATTGACCGCGTCCACCTGAGTGAAATCGCCCCCGTATGCATGTCGGCCTCCAGCGGCCTGTAGACGTCGTCTTCCTAGCCAGGATGATGCTCGCTCCTGGTTTGTGACCATGGTTGAGAAGTGGGCGTCTGGCTGCAGTTGGTCAGGGATGAGTCGCCAACTGTCCTCACGTCCGCCCACCATTAGGACAGCGTCTCCGCCGCAGGGGAGTAGCGGCCCGCTATTTCGGGGTGGAGGTGGGCGTTGACCACCGGCAAGCCACGGTCGGCAGGTGTTCACGCGGCCGAGGGTGCCCGTCTTGTTGCTCTTCTTCGATCATGAGGGGGCGACAACTTCGCACGGTGTCCCATGGTGATCGTGTCGGGGCCTAATGGCAGGTTGCGTGCCTACTGCGCGGTGTCACGTGGCTGCGTTAGCCGAACCGCCGGGCTTCAGACTCCGCCATCGATCGATAGGTAGGTCGATGGGGACGGCGATGGGCTCCTTGGGGCCGGCGCTCATTCATTACGCACCTGGGTCGGGCTTCCCTGCTATGCCGCCGCCCTGTTCGCCGGTCGATGAACGGGGCGGCGGCGGAGGTGGTTAGAACTGGTCGTCGTCTACCTTGTAGCGGCGTGTGGACGAAGTGAGGGTCTGCCGTGTGTCCTGTTGGTCGACCACCGTGATGCCTGGGCGTCCTGCCTCTACCTGGAAGCGCGCTGCCGTGGTCACCGTCGTGCCACTCGTGGACCAGACGGTGCTGACCGTGCGGAGCGAGGCCAGGAGCCGGGACGGGGTGACGTCGCAGACGACGTAGCCGCGCTGGTTGCCGATGTACTTCCAGTGGGGGCCTCTCGGCCATGATCGGGTCGTAGGTCTGGTGGAAGGCGACCGGGTCGGAGTCACCGCCGGAGCTGATACGGCAGCTGTAATTGAGGCTCTGGCCTGCGGTGATCATGTGTTGGTGTCGGCGTAGGCGTGCCATGCCTGGTGGCATTTTCGGGCTCGGTATTGGTGGCGTCGGCGCCAGGTGGACCATGCG
>NZ_JBDPLY010000067.1:0-5573 GCF_039871695.1 Actinomadura sp. B10D3 | reverse complement strand
CACGAGAATCCCGAGGCGTAGTGGCCGGTCTTCGCGATCGATATGAGCCGGACCGTCTCCAGCCGAGCGAACAGCGCCCGTTCCCTAATCAGCTCCACAAGCTGGGCGTCCGCCGCCACGGGCGGACGAATCTGATCTACCATGCGGCCGAAAGTACTATCCAGCGGACAGCATGTCCATAGAGTAAGACGAATTGGTTGGACGGACTGTCCGCTGAGCGATAACTTTGGTGCGTGGCGACTGAAAACAACCTCATGCTGGTGCGCAAGGTGTCCGGTCTGCTGGACCACCTCGCGAACGGAGAATCCTCCGCGGCCGACATCGCGGACGCGATCGGCGAGCCGCGCAGCTCGATCTACCGGCTGCTGGCCAGCCTGCAGGCCGAGGGGCTGGTCGAGCCCGGCAGCCGCCGGGGCAAGTACCGCCTCGGCTTCAAGCTGCTGCCCCTCGCCACCGCCGTGGTCGCGCGCTTCGACGAGCGGACGTTCGCCCGGCCGACGATGGAGCGCATCCACGAGCTGACGGGCGAGACGGTCTTCCTGTGCGTGCCGCGCCGCGACGAGGCCGTGTGCATCGAGCGGATCGACGGCAAGCGCGTGCAGTCGCTCGCCCTCCAGCTCGGCGGCACCCTCCCCCTGCACGCCGGAGCGGCGGCGCGCAGCATCCTCGCCCACCGAGACGAGGACGAGTGGGACGCCTACATCGAGCGCAACGCGCCACTGCTCCGGTTCACCCCCTCGACCCCGGTCGAGCCCGGTGACCTGCGGCGGGTCCTCGCCGCCACCCGGGCGGGCGGCATCTCGATCAGCGATCAGGACGTCACGCTGGGCGTCGCCGCGCTCGGCGTGCCCATCACCGACTACCGCGGCCGGCTGCGCGCGGCGCTGTCCATCAGCGGGGTCCGCGAGTCGATCCTCGGGCCCGACTCGGCGACCTGGCGGGCCGCGCTGGTCGAGGCCGGCCAGGAGATCTCGCGCGCCTTCGGCTCCGACGTGGCACGGCCGGACCTGCTCGACCTGGGCTGACGCGCCGCCGCACGCCTCCTTCCGAGAAATGTCCCACTGTCTAGACATCTCGTCCGCCTTATGAGAATGTGGGGCCTCATCACGGGCTGAGTGACCTGTGGGAAGGAGGCGACACATGAACCAGGGCCTGGCGGGACGTGTGGCCGTCGTGACGGGCGCGGGCGCCGGCATCGGGCTCGCCTGCGCGCGGCACCTCCACGCGGCGGGCGCGCTCGTCGCGGGGGCGGATCTCCGCGTCGACGCCCTCCGCGAGCTCGGCGGCCCCGACCGCGTCCTGCCCGTCACCGCGGACCTGCGCGAGCCGGATGCCGGGGAGACGCTGGTCGCGGCGGCGGTGGAGGCGTTCGGCCGGGTCGACGTCCTGGTGAACAACGCCGGCGCCGCCGCCCTGCGTCCAGGATTCCTCGACACGACCGACGCGGACTGGACGTCGACGCTGGAGCTCAACCTGCTCGGATACGTCCGGGCGGCCCGCGCGGCCATCCCCGCCATGCTCGACGGCGGCGGTGGAGCGCTCGTCCACATCGCGTCCGAGGCCGCGCGCATGCCCAATCCGCGCCTACCCGACTACAGCGTCTCCAAGGCGGGCGTCCTGATGCTGTCCAAGGTCCTCGCGGCCGAGTTCACCCCGGCCGGCGTCCGCTCGAACGTGGTGTCGCCGGCCTTCATCCGGACCCCGCTGTACGACCGCCCCGGCGGCCTGGCGGACTCGCTCGCCGAGGAGTTCGGGGTGGACAGGGAGACGGCGCTCACCCGCTACGTGGAGCTCAACCGCATTCCGGCCGGCCGGCTCGGCACGGTCGACGAGGTGGCCTCGCTGGTCACCTATCTCGCCTCTGACCAGGCCGGCTTCGTCTCCGGCGCGAACTTCTGTGTCGACGGCGGCGTCACGCCGGTCGTCTAACCCTGATGAGGACATCCCATGAAGGCTGTGAACCACCCCCGCCGCCTCACCCGGTTCGCGGCGGCCGCCGCCGCGGGCGCCGCGAGCCTCGCGCTGGCCGGCTGCGCCGCGTCCGAGGCGGGCACCGACGCTGAGACCTCGATCGGAGTCGTGCTCAACGCGGCGTCCAACCCCTTCTTCCTCGCCGAGGGGAAGGCCATCCAGGAGGCCGCGGCCGCCCGCGGCGTCAAGGTCTCGGTCCAGTACGCCAACGCGGACGTCAGCGCGCAGACCGACAAGATCGACACGTTCGTCCGGCAGCGGGTCGACGCGATCATCGTCGATGCCGTCGACTCCGACGGCATCGGCCCCGCGGTGCTCCGCGCCAAGCAGGCGAAGATCCCCGTGGTGGCCGTCGACGTCGCCGCGGCGGGCGCGGACGCGACCGTCACCAGCGACAACGTGCAGGCGGGCCGGGAGGCCTGCAAGTACCTGATCAGCCGGCTGGGCGGCCGGGGCGAGCTCGCGATCGTCGACGGCTCCGCCGTCTCGGCCATCAGCGACCGGATGAAGGGCTGCAAGGAGGCCATCGCCGCCAACCCCGGCATCAAGGTCGTCGCCACCCAGCGCGCCGACCTGACCCGCGACAAGAGCATGAAGGTCGCCGGCGACATCCTCACCGCGAACCCGGGCGTGGACGGCTTCTTCGGCGTGAACGACCCGACGGCGGTCGGCATCGCGCTCGCCGCCGGGCAGCACAAGGCCGACGTGAAGATCGTCGGAGTGGACGGGGCGCGGCAGCTCACCGACCTCCTCGGCAAGGGCCCGATCATCGGGACGGCCGGCCAGAACCCGCGCGAGCTCGGCCGCTCCGGACTCGACCTGGCGATCAAGCTGGCCGGCGGGGAGAAGGTGGACCCGAAGCCCAAGCTGATCCCGACCGTCCTGGTCAACGCCGACACCCTCGGCGACTACGAGAGCTGGGGATGAGCGCGGCCGGGCCGCCGGAGGGCGCCGTCGCGCGCCTGACCGGAATCGAGAAGTCCTACCACGGCAACCCCGTCCTGCGGGGCGTCTCGCTCGGCCTCGAGGCGGGACGCGTGCACGTGCTGGCCGGCGAGAACGGCGCCGGCAAGTCCACCCTGATCAAGATCCTCACCGGCATCGAACGGGCCGACCGCGGCGAGATCGTCCTCGACGGCGTCCCGGTGGCCCTGGCGGGGCCCCGCGACGCCCGGCGGCGCGGGCTCGCGGTCGTCCACCAGGAGCTGAGCCTGGTGCCGGAGCTGACCGTCGCCGACAACCTCCTGCTCGGCCGCGAGCCGCGCCGCCTGGGTGGCCGGCTCGACCGCCGGCGCGCGCGCGCGACTGCGCTGGAGGCCCTCGGCCGGATCGGCGTCGACCTCGATCCGGACGTCAAGGTGGCCCGGCTCAGCACGGGCCGCCGGCAGCTCGTCGAGATCGCCCGGGCCCTGGGCGAGGAGCCGCGGCTGCTGGTGCTGGACGAGCCCACGGCGGCGCTGTCCCAGAACGAGGCCGACATGCTGCTCGAAAAGGTCGAGGACCTCCGGGCCGAGGGCCTGGCGCTGCTGTACATCAGCCACCGGATGGAGGAGATCTCCCGCATCGCGGACCACGTCACCGTCCTGAGGGACGGCGTGGTCGCCGACTCCATGACGCGCGCCGAGATGACCGAGGACCGGGTCGTCACGTCCATGGTCGGGCGGCCCGTCCAGGACCTCTACCGGCACGACCGCGCCCCCGCCGCCGACCGGATCAGGCTCCGCGTCTCCGGGCTGCGCTCGCCGGACGTCCGTCCCGCCTTCTTCGAGGTGCGGGCCGGGGAGGTCGTGGGGATCGCCGGGATCGTCGGGGCCGGCCGCACCGAGCTCGGCCGCCTGATCGCCGGCGCCGACCGCGCGGACGGCGGCACGGTGACCGTCGACGGCGCCCCCGTGGCCGGCGGGAGCCTGGACGGCCCGCTCGCGGCCGGGATCGTGATGCTCCCCGAGAGCCGCAAGGAGCAGGGGCTGTTCCCGCAGATGTCGATCGCCGACAACGTGTGCGCCGGGACGCCGAAGGGCCGCCGCGCCCTCGGCCGGACCAGCCCCGCGAGCATGCGCGCGGCCGCCCGGCCGCTGACCGAGGCGATGCGCGTCAGGGCGACGGGGCTCGCTCAGCCCGCCGGCCAGCTCTCGGGCGGCAACCAGCAGAAGGTGCTCCTCGCCCGGTGCCTCGCCCGCGACCCCTCCGTCCTCATCCTGGACGAGCCGACGCGCGGCGTGGACATCGGCGCGAAGGCCGACATCTACGCGCTCATCGGCGACGTCACGCGGCGCGGCGTCGCCGTGCTGCTGATCTCCTCCGAACTGCCGGAGGTGCTCGGCCTCTCCGACCGCGTCCTCGTCATGCGGCGCGGCGAGATCGTCGCCGAGCTCGCGGGACCGGCCAGGACCGAGGAGAACGTCATCCGCCACGCGACCGGCGTCGCCGGCGACCGCACGAAAGCCAGCGAGGTGAACTCGTGAAGGAGACAACCGCACCCGGCCGCCCGGCGGCCTCGGCGGGCCGTACCGCGCGCACGCACCACGACCGGCTGCGGCGCCGCGTCACCACCGCCGCCGACCAGGCGGGCGTGGCCGGCGCGCTCGTCGTGCTCGTGCTCGTCTTCGCGGCGACGGCGCCGTACTTCCTCACCGTGGACAACCTCCTGGACGTGGCGCGGCAGATCTCCGTCACGGCGATCCTGGGGGCCGGCCTCACGTTCGTCATCATGACGGCGGGCATCGACCTGTCGGTCGGCTCGGCCGTCGGGGTGACCGCCCTGTTCGCGGTGCGGCCCGCCCTCGACGGCTTCCCGCCGGCGATCGCGGTGCTGGCGGCGCTCGGAGCGGGACTGGTCATCGGCACCGTGAACGGCGTCCTCGTCGCCCGGCTCAAGCTCGCCTCGTTCATCGTCACCCTCGCCGCGCTCACGTACCTGCGGGGCGTGACCTACGTGGGGACCGACGGCAAGACCCTGTTCTCCACGACCCTCGGCTACGCGTGGATCGGCAACGGAACGGTCCTCGGCGTGCCCGTCCCCGTGGTGATCATGGTGCTGGTCTTCGCCGCCGGCTGGTACCTGCTCAACCGCACCGTGTTCGGACGCTGGGTCCACGCGGTCGGCGGCAACGAGGAGGCGGCCCGGCTGGCGGGCATCCCCGTGCGGCGGGTGCTGACCTGCGTGTACATCATCTCCGGGCTGTGCGCGGGCATCGGCGGCGTGATCGCCTCCGCGCGGCTGCAGAGCGCGGTGCCCGACCTCGGCACCGGCTACGAACTGTCGGCGATCGCGGCGGTCGTCCTCGGCGGCACGTCCCTCATGGGCGGGAAGGGCTCGCTGGTCGGCACCCTGGTGGGCGCGGCGATCATCGGGGTGCTGGTCAACGGCATGACGCTGCTCGACGTCTCCAGCTTCTACCAGCAGATCATCCAGGGCGTCGTGATCGTGCTGGCCGTCGCGGTCGACCGGCTGCGCGTGCGCGAGGCGCCCGCGCCGGGGGCGGCCGCGTGACCCGTACGGACCGCGGGGCCCGGGCGACGGGCCACAGAACCGGAAGGACATCATGATGACCGACGAGAATCCGCCCGCCGGGGACGGCACCGTCCTCGTCGCCGGTGCC
>NZ_JBDPLY010000066.1:0-7254 GCF_039871695.1 Actinomadura sp. B10D3 | reverse complement strand
TGTCACACAAAGCAACGATCACGGCGGCCGTCTCGCATGTCCGGCACTCCACCCGATCGTGATCATCCCGGGCGCCCCGCCGACCAGCAGCATCATCCCCACAGCCACGATCTACAGCTGCCGTATCAGTCAGAGGGTGGGTCAGGCCCGGCTGGGAGGCGCTCACCTACATCATCTCTGTCAGAGGGCGTGGCGTCGTGACGTGAGACGGCCATCGCGTGACGCTTCTATGTTTGACAAGCGGGGTGAATGGCGAGTGGTGAGCCGTTCTCCAGAGCGCGGTAGATCTGCGGCAAGGTAACGCTTGAGGCGGCGGATCGCTTCGCGGCGGGTCTTGCCTTCGTGAGTGCGGCGGGGTCAGGTAGTCCTTGATCTGCGGGTCGCAGCGTTCCAATGTGAGCGCGATGCGGTGCAGGGCACGGTTGAGCGCTTGGTCGCCATGGGGGTTGAGGCGATGCCGGACGTTCCGTCCGCTGCTGGCCTGGATCGGGCTCACACCGGCCAGAGCGGCGAAAGCGGCCCCGTTGCCGAAGCGGCCGGGACCTGACCAAGACACCCAAGCTTGAGTTGCCGTAGGAATCACGGAGGCGACCAAAGTCAATAGCAACCCGCCAGCGGCGACGAAGACGCCCCCGGAGGTCCCGACAAAGCCGCCATTCGGCGGACGGGAAGACGTCGGGCTCTGGGATGCCGTGGTGCGTGACCTCGACGTCAGTGATGGAACGCCGGTCGACCCCGGACATCTACGACTACACCCAGGCCGCGCGGGACGCGTTGCACTTATCCAAGCTGGTCGACCGGTTCGTGCAGAACCTGCGCCGGTTCGTCGGCTATGACGTCCAGTACTTCGCCACCGTCGAACCTGTAGCTCTGGGACGACGTCGCGGGCGACAACGCCGACGGCTACCTCGACCCCACCACTGGCCGAGAGTTCGATACCGAGCGCTGGATCGCCGACAGCGACCAGGCCAAAGCACTCAGTGCGCTTTCCAACACGGGATCGCGGTGTGGCTTTACCACGCGCGTTCAGCGATGAGCCTGCGGTGAAGTTCCCATGTGCTCCCCGAAGGCGCAGTCTGGAGTTCATCTCAAGACCTGTAAGGGCGTGCGAACCAACTCCTGGCAACACAGCAAGTCTTCGATGCCATGGCACGCAACTCCACTGTTACGAGATCGTGACACCTATGACCCACTTCTGGGGTTGCGGTAATTCCGTTGCCTCGGACAGTAGAACATGTTCTGGCAAGGGCCGGAACATGTTCGACTCAAGGAAAACGGAGGTACGTGCGTGGACAAATTCACACGCCTCGTCACCGAGGCCGACAGTGATGTCGCAAGAAATTTGCTCGAACGTGACCCGAAACTCGTTCGCCAATTGCATGTGGTCGCCAAGGCGCAGCCACGGGTCTTCAACGGAGCCTTCCACCGGAACGTGCGGGTCGGGAACCTCTTGGTTCGCTCTCCTGTCGCGTACGCGGATAGGCTGGATCTACGGCTCATTCCTGAGTGTGATGTGCTGCGTGCCATAAAACCCCATCTCGGCAACAGAGCAACCCGTCTCGTATATGAGGGAGAGGGTTGGTCTGTGCACATGTTCGACGAGGGGCGGTTGCTTCACGAGGTGGCACCACCGAACCGACCGGTGCCGCCACTCACACTCTGGGAGACAGCCGATCTGTTCAGTGAACTGGCCAAAGTGCGATGGCAGGAGTTGCCGCTGCATCTCGATTGGCCGGCAGACGGCGATTCGGTGGCCTTCGGACGGCGTCTAGCCGCTTACGTGGCAAAACATAACCGGCCGGAGTTTCGCTTGCTCGGTATACCGGACGAGCCGCTGGAGCATATTTGCTTTGAGCGAACCACTTCCCGTCCGTTTCAACTCCTGCACAACGACCTGCACCGTCGGAACGTGATTATACGTCCCGACAACCATGCGGTCGTGGTGGACTGGGAAATGGCCCTGGTGGGGGACCCGGTATACGAGATGGCAACCCACCTGCATTACATGGGCTACTCCGAGGAAGAGCAAGAGACCGTCCTACGGTACTGGCTCGAAAAAATGCCGCCTTCGTCAACCGAAGGATGGCAGTCCGACCTGCAGGTATACCTGCAATTCAATCAAGTGAAATCGGCGATCAATGACACCTCCCGTGTCTTCAAGAAGATCAGGGAAGGAACTCTCCCATCGAAGGCAATACGGTCTATGATTGCCGATCTGACCGCTGTACTAAACACGGCTGGTCGCGTCTGGGGTCAGAGCACTCCTCGCGAAGTCGACTACGTCGCCAATGTCCTCCGGGATTTTTGGTCTGAGAGGGGATAGTAGATAGTGTCTATTCCGTCGGATTTCAGGGACCCCCACTAAGTGCACACTACAAGTGGGGGTCCAGTTCTCCGTTAGGACAGCGGGTCAAGGTGTCGTCGCATTTGAACGGCGAGCCTCGTCTGTAGGGCGATAGCGAGGTTACGAAGACTGGCCATGGCGCGGAGTGCGGTGCCGGTGCACCTGCCAGGCCCGTCGGCGGATGCGCGAGGCGTCCTCGGCGAAGGTGACGTCGCGGATGTGGTGCAGGGCTCCAGTTGCCAGTGGCCGCGGATGTGCACGGTGAGTCGGGCAGGTTGGCGCGTCCGGCGGTCAGGGCTGGGGACGGTGTACACGGTGGTGATCGTGGTCTTGCCGGTCACCTGGGTGCGGCGTCGTTCGACCTGGAGGGAGCCCGTCTACGGTGCAGACCTTCAGGCGGCGGATCTCGTCGCGGCCCTGGCCACAGGTCGCGGCTCGCCTCGACCCGTGGCACATCGCGCCAGGAAAGGCGCTTGAGCCGGCGGTGCAGATTTACTGCTGTCACCCATGGGCGATCGGATTATGGACCAGGTGATAGGCCATATCCACTGCACACCCCCCGGTCAGGGAGAGATGCCGAACAGCGGAACCCACGGCCGTGACGACCACGCTCCGGACATCGGTTGAACCGCTCTTCCCGCCCCGAACAGACGATGACACCCCGGACCGGTGATGGCGGGACCCGCTGTCGATCGCGGCGTCGAGCCTGTCGAAGGTCCCTGCCCTTCGACAGCGGGGAGGACGATGTGCGAATCACCGATTACGATCTGGCCGTCCGGTTGACGATCTTTGTTCTGCAGACCGACCAAGACCGCCGTCGGCCGGTGTACTGCGAGATCGTGCGCCGGGCGCACCGGAGGGGACTGGCCGGGGCGAGCGGGTTCCGCGGCCTGGAGGGCTTCGGCGCCTCCGCGCGGATCCACAGGCCGCGCTTTCTCACTCGGCAACGATGTGCCGGTCACGATCGTCATCGTCGACACCGAGGAGAGAATCCACGAATATCTTCCAGAGATCGACGAACTGGTCAGCGAGGCACTGGTCACCTCGGAACAGGTCCAGGTTCGTCACCGCACCACAGACAAACACAAAACGCAACCGGTCACGTCCTGATCGAGTGGCACTCAAGCGCCCCGACCGGGAGTCCCGTCAAATTCCGTCCAAGCTCTTTTCCGTGGATCGTGAAATAACGCTTCTATAACGTAGTTTCCAGGGGTGTGCTGGTCGGCTCTCACCCCGTTGCGGTGAACAGCGCCTGCCCCTCACAGGAGGTAAGCGATGTCCCTGGAAGTAGGCGAATAAGCCCGGATCCTCACCGTGCTGGCGATCTTCCTACTGGCCGCCCATCTCGGCGCCGCCCTGTTCGTCAAGCTGCGCCAGCCCCCGGTGATCGGCGAGATCGCCGGAGGACTCCTCCTCGGCCCCAGCGTCCTCGCTCTGGTCGCCCCGGCGGTCGGTGGCTGGCTCGCCCCGTCCGGCACCCCGAACGGGCACATGCTGGCCGTGATCTACCAACTCGGCACGATCCTGATGGTGTTCCTGGCGGGGCTGGAGATGCGACCGGGCGAGCAGGGCACCGGGCGCCGGACCGTCGCGTACACGAGCGTGCTGGGACTGGTGATCCCCTTCGCCGGAGGCCTGGCCATCGCTCAGGTGATCGACCCCAGCGCGCTGGCCGGGCCGCACGGCTCGGCCGCCACGATCTCCCTGGTGCTGGGGTTGGCGATCGCGGTGACCAGCATCCCCGTCATCTCCCGGATCATGATGGACCTGGGCATCATGGACACCCCGTTCGCCCGCACGGTCCTCACCGTCGCCGTGATCGAGGACATCCTGCTGTACGTGGTCCTGGCGGTGATCCTCGGCCTCGCCCATGTTCAGGCCGACTCCACCCACGGCTTGCCCCCACTGATCGGGGCCGAGGCGATCGAGTGGTACGTGGCCTACTACGTGGCCGCGTCCGTGCTGTTCTTCGCAATCTTCCTCGCTACGGGCCAGGCGCTGTTCCGCTGGCTCACTCACCATCCGCTGGGCGTGCTGGAGCGGCGTAGCCCCGTGGCGCTGCGGTTGCTGTTCCTGTTCGCGCTGTGCCTGTGCTGCATGGGCCTGGGCATCGACCCGATCTTCGGTGCCCTGCTGGCGGGCATCGCCATGGCCGAGGCGAGGACCGATACCAGCGACGCGCCGACGGCAGCGGCGCCTGCGGCGTCACCGGGGCTCGGCCCGCTGCGGCAATTCTCCCTGGCCTTCTTCGTCCCGATCTACTTCGCGCTCGTCGGATTCCGCCTCGACGTCGTGCACAACCTGGACGTGACCTTCTTCGCCCGGCTGTTCGTCCTGGCCTGCCTGATCAAGTTCGGCGGCGTGTGGGCGGGAGCCCGGCTGGCCGGCAACAGCCGGGCGTGGTCGACCGATTTCGCGGTGGCCATGAACGCCCGCGGCGGACCTGGCATCGTTCTGGCCTCGGTGACCTTCGCCGCAGGCATCATCAACGCCACATTCTTCGTCGCACTGGTGCTGCTGTCGATCTTCACACCGCAACTGGCCGGTGTGTGGTCTCGGCGGACTCAGGCTCGGGACTCCCAACTCGCCGCACCCGAACCGCGCACGCCACAGATGCCGGAGGCGGTGCGCTGAGCATCGACGGCCATCCGGCAGAAGGGCACCCCGTGCTGCACCATCGGCGGTGACCGGCGGACACAGCCACCCACAAGCCATCAGTCCCGCCCCGGACCTTGAGGCGGTGGGTACGCTGGGGCGCCCCCAGTACGGTCGGCACGCTCACCGCATCTCCTGCCCGGGGGAAGGTCCTCCGACAGCTACAAGATCCGCGTGGTGGATGCGGCTGGAGGCGCCGTAACCCTCGATGCCGCGGATCACGCTGGCGCCGGCCAGCCCGGCATGATGGGCGCGGCGCACAATCTCGTGGTACGGCGATTAGCGGTGCCAGGTGTCGCTCTCCTCGATGAAGATCGTCAGCCGCAGCGCGGAGCCTCAGTTTCGTCCGCGCGACGCAGGCCGCTGTTGGACGACAGGCGAACCACCATCGAAATAACGCCACGAGCATTGCTGCTGGGCATAGGTCCTCCTACCGAGATGACGACGTCATCGGCAGGGACCATCGGCGGCGAGCGCCGCGGTTACTCCACTCGCGAGCGGAGGCGGCGGGCCACCACCGCAGCCCCAGAAGACAGGGACCTGCTGCGAGTCTACTGACCGCCCGCGCTGACATCTCAGACGACAACGCCCTTAAGCCGCTTCCCGCCGCCCCTCGACACGGCCCGAAGTCAGGGCGACGGACCTACCTTGCTCCCGGCACAATGCCAAGAGGCGGCCCCGAGCGAACGTGAGGCAGCCTCGCCGTTGACCATGGGGCTGCTGAGACCTCGACCCGTACCTTGGTCCGCACAACACCCATCCACCCCGTGTTTGGTGAACGCCGGACAACCCGCGCGCCTCCTCGCCGTCAAGCCGCAGGGCAAGCGAGGCGAACGCATGGTCGCGTTCTTCACCCCCATGTACTACGCCGCGCTTCGCCCCGAGGAGGTTGTAGACCTCCGACGTGACAACCTCGTTTCTCTCCCGCCAGAGGGATGGGGAGAGGCGCGGCTCACGCACTCAGAGCCGCGTAGCGGGTCCAGGTGGACGAATGTCCTCAGGCTCGAAGAGGCCGCCTCACCGCTCGCTGAGACGCCGTACGCCCTCCGGCACGCCGCCGTGTCCACCTGGTTGAGCGCGGGTGTTCCTCCCGCCCAGGTGGCCGAGTGAGTGTGCCACCGCGTCGCCGTCCTGCTGCCGTCTACGCCAAGTGCGTAGCCGGCCAGGAGGAGGAAGCCAAACGCAGAATCACGGAGGCGACCAAAGTCAATAGCAAGCCCGCCAGCGGCGACGAAGACGCCCCCGGAGGTCCCGACAAGGCCGCCTAGAGCCGTCAGAAGTTCCCCTTCGCCCAGCCCTTGACACTCGCGCAAATGACCTCACGGTGACTGATGTGAGCGGCAAGAGGCCCTCACTCGTGGATATCCCACGGAACAACCCACTCACTGAGGAGTGACTCATGGCTGAGAAGCCTGAAAAGAAGATCACGATGATCGCGATGGGGGGGTTCACGTTCCCTGCGCGGGTCACGGAGCTCCCCGAGGACGCTGACACCGACGCTGACACCGACGGTGGCGGCAGCGGGTCGGAAGACCAGCCTCAGGACGGCTGATCACGTGAGTTCGGGCCGCCGTACTGGCTGATCCGAGCTCTATAAAATGGGACCCTCTCCCGTCGGGAGTGGGTCCTTCAACATCCCGGTCATTGCTCCCTGCCAGCGACCTGGCGGGCCGCGTGGCGGGATCATGACCGATCGGACCTGCCTCGGCGCCTGGCGGACAGCACGAGCGAATGCCCTTACGCCCGAAGAGGCCGCCTAGGACCGTCAGAACTTCAACCCGTATTCAACCCGCCCAGCCGTAGGCACCCGCAAACGATCAGAGACAGCCGGACACGACGAGAACAGCCCCTAACCGGGTCATGCCTGGTCAGGGGCTGTTTCTGCTGGGGTGGCGGGTCCAGGATTCGAACCTGGGTAGGCTAAGCCGACGGATTTACAGCCCGTCACGGATCTTGGCGACTCTACCGCGTTGACCTGCACAGACGTCAGCTGTGCTCCTTGGCTACCGCGAACAGAATCCGCGTATTTTCCGGATCTTGCTCGACCGGTCAGTTGACTGTCTGAGCGCATCTTTATCAGTTCGATCATGGTCAAGGTGGCAACGGTGCATCGCCATACTGGCCTGCGGCTGAGAGGGAGTTTTGAGAGTGGTCGGCTGGTCTGTGTGTTGTGCTGGGTGATGGGGCGAATTTCAGTGTTCGCTGTGGTTCAGGGTGAACAGTCCTGGTTGATGTTCGGCGAGGAGGTCGCGGGC
>NZ_JBDPLY010000065.1:0-7329 GCF_039871695.1 Actinomadura sp. B10D3 | reverse complement strand
CATTGTCCAGCCAGAAGTCGGTGTCGGCCGCCAGCATCCGGATGGCTCGCTTGACCAGTGGCAACGCCGATCTGAGCCGCTTGTTGTAGCCGGGCCGTTGCGGCAGATACGGAAACATCCCCGCCAGGTGGGAGGCGACGAACCTCAGCCACCGGGCCTCGGACCTGCAACCCAGCAGGGCCTGAGCGACCGCCAGGCACAGCAGCTCGGGATCGGTCAGCTTCGGCGGGCGGCCCAGACACCGGCTTCCTCCCAACTCGTCATCGATCTTCACGTACAGTGCGGTCACGAGGGTGTTCAGGTCTGTCGTCACAAACGGATCTTGGACACCCTCACCTGCGTCTGGGACCGAAACTTCGGAACTACTCGTCTATGGGTGCGATCGGCAGTACGCGCATTCATCGCCTACCAATCCGGCCTCGTCCACCCGTCCGCACCGTAACGCTTTGCTTACGCGGATTCGCGCATTGTGTGCAAGAGTGAGATACTTACGGAGCCGAACTCCTTAACGTCACGGGTTCGCAGAGACCGTCAAGGAAGGGGTTCGGTGGCGCGACGCAGGGCGTTCTCGCGCGCCCCCGAGGTCTTGGCCTGCCTGTTGAGCATGGCCTTGCTGCTGTTCCTGAACGCCGGCCTCAGCGGCCGAGGCCCCGCTGAGGCGTCCTCGATCCCCGTACAGGTCTCCGTGGTCCAGACGCCGTGGGACTGCTGCGACGAGCAGCCTTCGGCACCGGCGACCCTTCAGCACGTTCACCTGTGGATGCGCGGTGCGCCCGCCGAGGTCCACCAGGGCGGCTGTGCGTTCGCCGGAGTTGTCCTCTCGTACTTGTGCGCCATGCACGCCGCCGCTGCCGACCCGCCGAACGGCTTCGGCCGGCACCCTCGCGGCTGGGACAGACGCACCACGGGGGAGATCTCCGCCTTCCTCCAGGTGTTCCGCTGCTGACGGCCCACCGGGCAGGCCCGCCGGAGATCAGCGCAGGCTGAAGACCGGCAAAGGGCCCGCCGTCTTTAGACGACCGTCATCACCAACTCCATCGACGCGCCGCCGTTACGGCGCACCTTGGAGGGATTTGGCATGCACGCACTCATCGAGCACGCACGTTCGTTCCGTGACCGGGCCGCTGCCGACGGTGCGCCCTTGGCCCCGCTGGCCGAGGGACAGACTCCGCTGGCGCTGTTCATCGCCTGCTCCGATTCGCGGGTCGTTCCGTCCCTGATCACCGGTGCCAAGCCGGGAGAGCTGTTCGAGCTGCGCACCGCAGGCGGCATCGTGCCCCGCTACAGCCTCGACCGGCCGTCCGCGGAGGCCGCGACCATCGAGTTCGCCGTGGAGGTCCTGCGGGTGGCCGACGTCGTGGTCTGCGGGCACTCCCACTGCGCCGCGGTTGCCGCGCTGGCGCGCGGCGACGACCTGACCACCGTGCCCGCGATGGCCGAATGGCTTAGCGCGGCCTCCGACCGGCCGGACGGCCTCGGCGCGGACGGCCTGGACCGGGCGGTCCAACGGCACGTGGTGGCGCAGATGGAACGGCTGCGTGCACACCCCGCCATCCGGCGGCGCCTGGACCAGGGGCGAATCGCCCTGCACGGCTGGTTTTACGAGGTCCACACCGGCACGGTGCTCACCCACCGGACCGGCGCCGACACCTTCCGACCCCTCTGAACGGGGAGCCGATGCTACCGAACACTCTGCTTCCAGAGACCCTGCGGCGCGATGCCGCCGCCTCACTCGTCGTCTTCCTGGTCGCGTTGCCGCTGTGCGTGGGCGTGGCGGTGGCCTCCGGCGTGCCCGCCGAGCTCGGCCTGATCACCGGCATCGTCGGAGGGCTGGTCGCCGGGCTGCTGCCGGGCAGCAGCCTGCAGGTGTCGGGCCCCGCCGCGGGCTTGACCGTGCTCGTCTTCGAGGCCGTGCACAGATACGGGCTGCCCGCCCTGGGCGCCCTGGTGCTGGCGGCCGGGCTGCTTCAGCTGCTGCTGGGCCTGCTGCGGATGGGCCGATGGTTCCGCGCCATCTCGATCGCCGTCGTAGAGGGGATGCTCGCCGGAATCGGCCTGACCATCATCGCCGGGCAGCTGTACGCGATGGCCGACGCCAAGGCCCCCGGATCAGGGCCGGCCAAGCTCGCTGGGCTGCCCGCCCTGCTGGCCGACAGTCTCACCTCGCCCGGCGCACTCGCCGCCTGCGGCGTCGGCGCGGGCACGGTTGCGGTACTGGCCGGCTGGCCGCACCTGCCGGCGCCGATCCGGGCGGTTCCGGCGCCGCTCGCGGCCGTCGCCCTGGCCACCGGCGCGGTGGCGGCGTTCGGGCTACCGGTCGCCCGGCTGGACGTGCGGGGTCTGGCGGAAGCGATCCGCCCACCCGGCCTGGACGATCTGGCCTCGCTCGCCGAGGTCGGCATGATCGGCACCGTCGTCGCGTTCGCGCTGATCTCCTCCGCGGAGACCCTGTTCAGTGCCGCCGCGGTCGACCGTATGCACGACGGCCCGCGCACCGACTACGACAAGGAACTCATCGCCCAAGGTGCAGGCAACGCCGTTTGCGGCGTGCTGGGCGCGCTCCCGATGACCGCCGTGATCGTGCGGAGCTCGGCCAACGTGCAGGCGGGCGCACGGACCAAGACCTCCCGGGTCCTGCACGGGGTGTGGCTGCTGCTGTTCGCCGCGCTGTTCCCCGCCGTTCTCGGGGTCATCCCGCTGGCGGCGCTGGCCGGAGTGCTGGTACATGCCGGCTGGAAGCTGATGCCTATCAGGCAGCTGGCGCCGCTGTGGCGGCGGCACCGCGGCGAGGCGGTGGTCCTTCTGTGCACCGCCATCGCGGTCCTCGCCCTCAACCTTTTCGAGGGTGTCCTGCTGGGGTTGCTGCTGGCGATCGTCAAGACCGCCTGGGAGACATCCCACTTCCACGTGGACGTCGCCCAGGAGGAGGACGGCCCGCTCCGGGTCAGGCTGAGCGGCAACGCCACGTTCCTGCGGCTGCCGAAGATGCTCGACAGCCTGGAGGCGCTGCCCCGCGACCGTCCCATCGAGCTGGACCTGTCGGAGGTGCGGCACCTTGACCACGCGTGCCGTACGGCGCTGACCGCCTGGGCGGACCGCCACAACCGGCCGGGCACCCCGGCGGTGTCGGTCCCGACCATCCTCTAATCCCCTGTGGACGCCCGCACCTGGTCGCTCTCGTAGAGGCCAGGGGCGCTGGCGGTGGAAAGCCGCGCACCCGACGACCCGAGGCGCTACGACCCGGTGCGCGGGGTGTGGTTCGGTAGTTGCCGGTCGGTCTCGTCCTGGTAGCCGGCGAAGCGCGGTGAAGCCGCGGTGATCTGCTTCCGTGCCTGCTCGCGTTCGGTGCCGCCCAACTGCCGGGCCCGGACGGGGATCTTCTGCCCGTCGACTTCGATCCGGATCCGGTCGGGGTGTGCGGCGATGTGGTGGTACCAGGCGGGGTTGGCGGCGGCGTCGCCCTGGTCGGCCGCACCCTCGGCCCCCTGGAGGAGACCGCCGCCGAACTGCCCGTGCCCACGCTGCCCATCTCGGCCGATATCACCGAGGACGGCGCCGCCGACCTGATCTTCGAGACCGTCGAGCGGCACTGGGGCCCGGCCGGCGTCGTCGTCTCCGGTGCCGGAGGCTCCTTCGCTGCACCGCTGGTCGAGACGAGCGACGCAGACTGGGACCGGATGCTGGCGATCAACCTCACCGCGCCGTTCCGTCTGCTGCGACGGGCGATCCCGCCGATGCTCGACCGCGGCTGGGGCCGGTTCATCGTGATCGCTTCGGTCGTCGCCAAGCACGGCGAGACGCAGGTGTCCGCCTACACCGCCAGCAAGCACGGCGCTCTCGGCCTGGTCCGTTCCGCCGCCGCCGAACTGGCCGGCACGGGGATCACCGTCAACGCCGTCTGCCCCGGCTGGGTCGACACGCCGATGACGGCCGAATCCGTCAAGGCGGTGGCAGGGCGGCGAGGCGTGAGCGATGAGGAGGCGGCGGCACTGCTCGCCCGCCGGCAGCCCATCGGCCGCCTGGTCCGGCCGGACGAGGTCGCGGCGGCCGTCCACGCCTGCGCGGAGAACGCCGCGATCAACGGACAGGGCATCAACGTCGACGGAGGAGCGGTCCAGTCATGAGACCTCTCTGCCAACCTCACGCCGCGAATCGGAGCGCGTGGTCGCGGTTGGCTGCGTGGACAGCCTCGTCGTAGATCATGTGCACACGCACCTCCTCACACATGCCCCGAGACAACGGGCACGGTCGGTGCAGGCGCTGCGCCGAGCTGATCGACCAGTCCTCGCAGGACAAGCGCCGAAGGCGTTCCGGGGTGCCCGATGAGAAAGGAAGGTAGTGCCATCAGCGTCGAACGGATCAACCCGGCCTCCCTGGCGTCCCCCAAAGGGTTCAGCCACGCGGTGCGGGCGAGCGGGACGACGGTCTTCCTCGCCGGGCAGACGGCCATGGACCAGTCGGGCCGTATCGTCGGCGACACCGTGACCGAGCAGTTCGCCCAGGCGCTGGAGAACCTCCTTGAGGCGCTCGCGGCCACGGGCGGAGCCCCGGACGACCTGGCGAGCATGACGATCTTCACCACCGACATGGACGACTACCAGGCCCACGCGCGCGAGATCGGAGCCGTGTGGCGGCGGCGAGTCGGCACGTCATACCCCGCAATGGCCGGCATCGGCGTCGCACGCCTTTGGGATCCCCAAGCAGTGGTGGAACTCCAAGCCATCGCCGTACTGAACACGTCCCCTCCGCAATGAGACATCCCCGCGCCATCCGCATGATGGGCGCGATCCGGGCGGAGAAGCCGCACGCCGGCACGGATGGACCGGTCAGCGGGCCGCCTAGCCAGCGCCCGTGAGGATGTAGAGAAGGTCTCAGCGCCGCTGTGTTGGACACGCTGCCTGTTGGGCGTCTTGTTGTGGCTATGTCGCCGAGAACCGGCATCGTTTGTTTGTGGGTTGGGGCACCAGTCGGTGATCGAAGGGGCCGAGAATGTCGGTGAGTTCGGGCACCACCCGTGCCGGGTGGAGCAGCGGCTCCCTGTTCAGTTCGGCAGCTTCGCTGCGTAGATCCACTCGAAGCCGTCGTATCCGACTCGCCGACATCGCGGACGCCCCATCGCGTGGGGGAATCCGGAAAAGTCCGCGGCAAGCTCGTCCTCACCGTCGCCTGAGGGCGCCGAAGACCCGAGGCCACGATCCGGAACGGGGTCCTCGTCCGCGCTGATGTGCGACAACCATGGATCGACGGCATGATGGGAGCGGTTTGAGGCGGCGAATCCTTTGGATGGATCTTGATTACGCATGAACAACTCGTCGAGACGTTCGGCGAGGACGAGGTGCTCTTGGCCCCGGCGGAGCTCCTCGAGGATCAGGTGACCGATCCGGAGGCTCTGCGGGTGCTCACCGAGGTGGGTCTGCCCGACAGCTTGTTCGAGACCCTCTCCTTCGAGGATTTCACCGACGGCCCGCCCCGTACGCTTGCCGAGACGTTCTTCTCGACGGCGGACGGGATGCCGGAGCGTGTTCGCGACTACCTGATCGTCGCGAACGGGCCCGGCGGGGGGGTGGCCTGCCTCGACGGCGCGGACGGTCGCGTCTACTGGTTCCGCCCGGGCGACACCGAGCCGTACGGCCTGCTCAATTCCTCGCTGGGGCAGTTCGTCGAGGTCGTGAACGCGCTCTACCCGGAAATCGCGTGGCGGGTGATCTACCTGCCCCCGGACGCCAGTGAGGAGCGGGTCGCCGCGATCCAGCGCGGGATCGAGGAGACGATGGAGGGAATGGTCGAGGAGGTGCGCGAGCTGGATCCGGCCGCGTTCGACAGCCCGCTGCTGATCTGGCAGGTCATCATCACCACCGCCCTGGAGGGCACGATTCAGAGCTGAGGCGCCTCACGTCGTCGCGCCGGGATCTCCAGCCTTTGCTTCCGCTTCCACCTCGCTCGCCGCCGGGCCTGCCTGGGCCTTCTCGGGGCTTGACCAGCAACCGACCGGCCAACGGCGTTAGCAAGCGGGGCCGGGTGGTGTTACCGCCGTCCGCCGTTCCGATGTGGTCCTGAGCGGGATCGACGGTCTACGCCTTGGCCGTGGTCTTCTTCGGCTGGCGCGGCACGGTGGTGTCTTTGTCGAGGTGGGCCGTAGACGGTTGGAGTGTGGGACGCCGAACAGGTCGGCGATCTGTTGGACGGTCTTGACGCGCGCGTCGTACAGCTCTTGGGCGAGCGCGGCCTGTTCGGGGGTGAGGCGGGGCCGGCGGCCGCCGATGCGGCCGCGGGCCCGTGCGGCGGCCAGCCCGTCGAGGGTGTTGGCGATGACGAGCTCGCGCTGCAGTTCGGCCAGGACGCTGAGCATGCCGAACATGGCATGGCCTTCGACAGTGTCGGTATCGATGCCCTGTCCGCTGACGGATTGTGAGTCGGTCAGCTGGCGTTGTGTTCGGCTCGGGCGCGGGTCTGGGCGAGGCGGTAGGAGTCGGTGCCGGTTTCGATGATGGTGCCGTTGAAGGTGAGCCGGTCGACGATGGCGGCGCAGAGGCGTGGGTCGGTGAAGGTCTTGGTCCAGCCTCCGAAGCTGTCGTTGGAGGCGATGGCCAGACTGTTCTTTTCCTCCCTCTCTGTTAGAACCTGGAACAGCAGCTCGGCGCCGCGGCGGTCCAGCTCCATGTAGCCAAGCTCGTCGATGCAGAGAAGGTCGACGCGGCCGTAGCGGGCGATGGTCTTGTTAAGGACCATGTCGTCGGCGGCCTCGACGAGCTCGTTCACCAGCTTGGTGGCCAGGGTGTACTTGACACGGAAGCCTTTCATCGCGGCTTCGGTGCCCAAGGCGATCAGTAGATGGGATTTGCCGGTTCCTGAGTCGCCGATGAGGCAGAGGGGTTGGCCCTTGGTCACCCATTCGCAGGTCGCGAGGGTGTGGATGACGGCGGGGTCGATGTTTGGGTTGGCGTCGTAGTCGAAGGCGCGTAGCGACTTCTCTCGTGGGAAGGCGGCGGCTTTGATCCGGCGTTCGGAGCGGCGGCGGGCGCGGTCGTCGCATTCGGCCATCAACAGCTCGGCCAAGAACCCCAGGTAGGACATCTGCTCGCGGGCGGCTGCCTCGGCGAGTTCAGGGAATTGGCTGCGGATGGTGGGTAGCCGCAGCATCCGGCAGGCCTGGTCGACGGCGGCCTGGGCAGCTTGTTCGGTCAACCCGCCGTGGCGTTGGACGGTCACTAGGGCACCCTCTTTCTTGCGGGCACCGATACGGTGCGCGTTGTTGGGACTCGGCGGGAGCCGGGGTGACGGTCTTGGTCGGTCGCCACGAGATGGCCTTCATGACACCACCGCCCCCGG
>NZ_JBDPLY010000064.1:0-7843 GCF_039871695.1 Actinomadura sp. B10D3 | reverse complement strand
GCCGGCGACGACATGGTGCAGAGCACCATCAAGATCCGCCAGGCGGGTTTCGGCGACTGCGTCGACACGCATGTGAGCTTCCTCGACAACCTCGCGATGCTGCGCGACCTCTCCCTCATCCCCTGACCCAGCGTGCCTCCGGAGGCAGACATGACCACGACCATCGCGACGGACTGGCTCACCCGGTTCGGCGACGCGCTCGAACGCGGGGCCGACCTGTCCGGGCTCTTCGCCCCCGAGTGCCACTGGCGGGACGTCGTGTCGTTCACCGGCGACCTTCGAACGTTCTCGCACTCGCGCGCCCCCGCCGAACTCGCCGCCCGCCAGCCGCGGGCGAAGGCGGCGAACCTCCGTCTCGCCGCCGGACGGACGCCGCCGCGCGAGGTGGAGCGGAACGGGATCACCTGCGTCGAGGCGATCTTCGAGTTCGACCTCGCGCTCGGCCGCGGGCTCGGGGTGGTCAGGCTCGTGCCCGGACCGGACGGCCGGTGCGTGGCCCGGAACCTGTTCACCACGCTGGAGGAGATCGCGGGCCGTCCGGAGCGGGCGGGCGCGCACCGTCCCACCGGCCAGGCCGACTCCTCCAAGTTCGGCGGCCCCAACTGGCTCGACCGGCGGCTCGCGGCCGTCGAGTACGCCGACCGCGACCCCGACGTCCTGATCGTCGGGGCCGGGCAGAGCGGCCTCGCCCTCGCCGCCAGGCTCGGCCGGCTCGACGTGGACGCGCTCGTGGTCGACGCCAATGAACGCCCCGGGGACAACTGGCGCAAGCGCTACCACGCGCTCACCCTGCACAACGCCGTCTGGCTGAACGACCTGCCGTACATGCCGTTCCCGCCGACGTGGCCGGTGTTCGTCCCGAAGGACAAGCTCGCCGGATGGTTCGAGGCGTACGTCGAGGCCATGGAGATCAACTTCTGGGGGTCGTCGACGTTCGAGCACGGCGCCTTCGACGAGGCCACCGGGACCTGGGAGGCGCGGATCCGCAGGGCGGACGGCGGGCACCGCACCCTGCGCCCCCGGCACATCGTCCTCGCCACCGGGGTGAGCGGCATCCCGTACCGGCCGGACCTGCCCGGCCTCGGCGACTTCGGCGGCCGGGTGCTGCACTCGGCCGACTACACGGGCGGCGCCGACCACGCCGGTGAACGGGTGGTCATCATCGGGACCGGCAACAGCGCCCACGACATCGCCCAGGACCTGCACGCCAACGGCGCGGCCGCGACGATGGTGCAGCGCAACTCCACCACCGTCGTCAGCGTCGACCCCAGCGCGGCCCTCGGGGACGCGTCCTACCTCACGGCGCCCACCCTGGAGGACAGCGACCTGATCGGGCTGTCGGTGCCCTACCCGGACCTGGTGACCGGGAGCAAGGCGCTGACGGAGGCCATGAAGGAGATGGACGCCGACCTCGTCGCCGGGCTGGAGCGGGCGGGCTTCCGCACCGACTACGGCGAGGACGGCACCGGCCAGCAGATGAAGTTCATGCGCCGCGGCGGGGGCTACTACCTCAACGTCGGCTGCTCCGAGCTGATCATCTCGGGCGAGGTCGGCCTCGTGCAGTTCGCGGACACCGACCGCTTCGTCAAGGAGGGGCTCCGGATGAAGGACGGCACCGTGCTCGACGCCGACCTGGTCGTCCTCGCCACGGGCTTCCACCCGCAGCAGGAGAACGTCCGGCGCCTCATGGGCGACGCGGTCGCCGACGCCGTGGGACCGATCTGGGGGTACGACGACGAGGGCGAACTCCGCAACATGTGGCGGCCCACCGCGCAGCCTGGCCTGTGGTGCACCGCGGGCAACTTCCAGATGTGCCGCACCTACTCCAAGGTGCTGGCCCTGCAACTGCGGCTGGCCCTCGACCGTCCCACCACCTGAACCATGGGCCCGCGGGGTGCCGGCATCCGGTGTGCCGCCGGCACCCCGCGCCGTCCGGCTGGTGGCGTCCGCAGCGGACCGCGTGTGGGTCAGGTGTCGGTGAGGTGGGTGCGGATGGCGGCGGCGCCGGATTCGGTGAGCCAGTCGGTCAGCGTACGCAGTCCGGGGTGGATGACACGGAGGGCCTCGATGTCGGCGTGCCAGCGGTGACCGGCCTGCCAGCGCCTTTTGGTCTCGGCGATCTCCGGGCTGAGTGCGGCGGCCTCGTCGTCGGTGAGCTGCCGGTACCTGACGGTGATGCCGGTCGCCGCGCTGATCGCGGCGGCGGCCTCGACCGGGGTCGGTGCGTCGCCGGCCAGCTCCAGGGTCCGTCCGGCGAAGCGGGCCGGGTCGGCGAACGCCAGCGCGGCGAACTCGGCGACGTCCGCCAGGGCGATGATCTGCATGGGCTCGTGCGGCGGGAACAGGTGCCGGTTCACGCCCTGTGAGATGCCGTCGAGGCCGATCCCGCCGGCGCCGAGGTAGTTGGTCATGAACCGGACCGGCCGCAGGACGGTGGGAAGCGCGATGTGGTCGCGCAGATACTCCTCGATCCGCGCTTTCCCCTCCGAACCCCGCGATGCGGTCGACGCCGAAGCGACGGTGCTGAACACGACCTGCTCGACTCCGGCTTTGACCGCGGCGTCGATCAGCGCCCGGCCGCGGGTCACTTCGAGATCTGTATCGGATCCGGACGGTCCGAAGGCGGCAGGTGGTACGCCGAACACGGCGGCGACGCCGTCCATCGCGGGCGGCAGGCTCGCCGGATCGTCGAAGTCGCCGCGCACGAGCCGGGCGCCCGCGGCGGCCAGCTCGGCCGCGGCGGGGGCCTCCAGGGCGCGCACCAGGGCGCGGACCGGCCGCCCTGAGGCGAGCAGCCGCCGGACGGTGGCTCCGCCCTGTTTGCCGGTGGCGCCGGTGACGAGGATCGGGGTCTCGGTGCCGGCCGGTTTCGCGGTGGTCATGGTGCCCTTTCCGGAGAGCGTGGATACTGACGAGATCCGGAATGTTCCACCCGTTTCAGCCTCGTGGACAAGGATTTCGTGACATGACAGCTGCACCGGATGCGGCACCTGCCCTGCGCACCGATGCCCGCCGTAACCGAGAGATCGTGCTGAGCACGGCGATGCGCGTGTTCGCCGAGGAGGGCCTGGAGGTGTCACTCGGCCGGATCGCGCAACGCGCCGGAGTCGGCGCCGGAACCGTCTACCGGCATTTCCCGAGCAAGGAGATCCTGATCGAGGCGGCCCTGGCCCGGCACGTCGAAGGGCTGGTGGCCGCCGCCGACCGGTGGGCCGCCCGCGCCGCGCCCGGGGAGGCCCTGGCCGGATTCCTGGTCGAAGTGATCGAGAAGTCGGCCGGCCGCCGGCACGTGTGCGATGCGCTCACCAGCGATCAGGGCTGGCCGCGCGCCGTGCTGGCCGCCGCGGCGCAGCGGTTCCGCGAGGCTCTGGAGCGCCTGCTCCGCGACGCGAAGCAGGCCGGGGCGGTACGCGCCGACATACGGGCCGAGGATCTGTCCGCGCTGACCGTCGGTGGTGCCGCACTGCGTTCAGCACACCCAGACCGGGCACGCGCGACAGATCTGGTGCGGCTTCTGCTGGGCGGCTTGCGACCCCACGCTGTCACGAAAGAAGGTGAATTCCGTGACTCCTCCTCTACTCGTCACGAAACCACCGTCGTGAGGCACTGCGCGGAGTGCGGCGCACGGCTCCGCGTCAATACCACCGGGCGCCCGGCCCGGTACTGCGGTCCCACCTGCCGCCAGCGCGCCCACCGGCGCCGTCCCAGCGCGTAGCCCGTCCAGGCCGGTGCGATCAGGTGCGCTCGTGGACCACGTGGTGCATGGGGCCGCCAGACTGATCGGCGACGAGCCGCAGCCCTCTGGCCGGCCAGGTGAACGCCCAACTCCTCCGGGGTTCGGACAGTGGTTTCGGGCAGTTGGTAGTACTCCTCCAACAATGCGCGTGCGGTGTCGTTGTCGCTGACCGCACAGTCCCAGATGACCTGCTCGCCGTCACTGGTGACCTCGAAGGCGAGGTCGCCGAACAGGCCGGGGTCAGCCTTGACACGGTGCGCTACCTCGAGCGGCGCGGAGTGCTGCCCAGGATGGCCGAGCCGGCCAAGATCCGGGACGCCGCCCTCCAGAGCCTGCATGACTGCCGAACCGGCCACTGCCGGTTCGTCCACACCCCATCCCGCTGAGCCGCATCGGCGCGAACGCCCACCGGCGCGTGGTTCGGGTGGTCACCGCGAACAGACGAAGCTCTGGGCGCTGTCGGCGTCACCCGAGCGGTACTTCGGCCAGCGCGGGTACTCGCAGAGCGGACGCGTTCTGCCGCTCCGGCCGTCGATGACCACCGGCTTGACGGGCGGCCGCCCCTTCTCGACCCATCGCTCCAGGGCCGAGAGCGAGTCCCAGTTGGCGGCGAAGGCGGGTGCGCCGAAGTTGGCGTGGTTCGCGCCCGGCACGAGGTAATACCGCATGAAGTTTCGGGTCTGCCCGTAGCCCAGTTTGTCCAGCACCCGCTGGTAATAGTCGTTTGTCGAGCGGTGAGAGACCAGCTCGTCCGCGGAGCCGTGGAGCAGGAGCAGCTTTCCGCCGGAGCGCGCGAAGGGGCGCAGGTTCGAGTTGTTCCGGTCCTGGATGGTGGACAGGTAACTGATCCGGTGAAGCCACTTTCCAGGCCGCCGGGGGTCGACTTCAAGGGAGTTGTGATCAGGGTCCCTCGTGAGGAAGTACTTCACCCACTGATCCCAGTACTGCATCCCGTATCCGCTCGTCGTCGGCATCGGGTTGGCGGGCGCGGACGTGCCGAACCCGAGGAACGGCGTCCTCATGTCGGCGCCCGAAAGGAGCGGGAACCCGGGGTACTCCTTCTCACCGCTGGCGATCCGGTACGGCCAGCGGAACGGCTTGGACGCCGCGATCACCGACGCTATCTGCCGATCCGACAGGCACGTCGGCCCGGTGTCGGCACCGTCCGGACAGCGAAGCGCTCGGGGATCGAAGTCACAGCCGGCCTCGTTCGAGATGACCTTGTCTTCAAGGCCGTCTCGCCCGTCGCACTTCTCTATGACGCTGTTGTAGAGGAGCGTCTGCTTTTCGGGTCCCGGGAATGCGCCAGGCCGGGACATCACCTGCACGAGGTATCCGAGATCTAGGATCTCGGCCATGTTGTTCCAGGCGGGGTAGGCGGAGATGATGCCGTCGAACGCGTCGGGCCACCGTTGCGCGACGATCAGGGCCTCGCGACCGCCGGTCGAGCCACCCGCGAAGTAGGAGCGGCTCGGTCCCGCGCCGTAGCCATGACGGATGAGGAACATGGCGGCGTCGCGGGTCTTCCTGAGCGCATCGCCGGCGGCGAAATTCCGTACCGCCTCGTCGTTCGTGCCGAAGGATCCGTCCAGTGAACCCGTGGGTCCTGCTTGATGCCCGGAGTCACTTCCGAACGTCGCATATCCGCGGGCCAGCGGCGCCAGCCGATCGGGACGTCCGAAGGGCACGTTCTGCGCGATGTCGGGAATCGTTCCGTTGTATCCGCCACCGCCGAACATCATCGCCTTGCGGTTCCAGCCGGCGGGCATGGCGATCCGCAGCTTGATATTCGGCGCAGAGCGATCGACGGGGAAGAGCGCGGCGTCGACCCTGCAGTACTCGACGGTCTCGCCGCTCACGACCTGAGTCGTGAGACTCGCCGACTCGACACGGCCGCCCCTGGTCGGCAGGCTGACCGCCGACGCCGGGATCTCCCTCCCCGCCAGCTCCGTGCACCTCGGCGTCGTGCCCGCCACGGCGATCGACGGCGGTGGCACCAAGACCACCGCGGCACTCACTGACGCGATGACGAGCCCCAGCCCGGCACGGATCGGGTTCGACGTTCTACGAGCTCGCGGCGCTCGGCTCATTGCGGACCCCTCCTGGAGGCTGGCACGCTGTGCCGTCAAATCACACATTCCCGACACTGAGTGCCAGTGTGTCACGCGTCACAAGTGCCCCGCAAGGGTCCTGCTTCAGCAGGCGGCAGCCCGCGATGGCCGTTCAAGGACACCGGAGGATTGACGAGAGCTCGGTGTGCTGTGGGCCGGCTACTTCGCCTCAGCCGGTCCAGTCACCGGCAGGGCCTCCAGCGGTAACGCGGGGTTTCACAGTCGGCGACTTTCGAATACGCGGACTAGACTCAGTGTCAGACCACATCATTATGGGGGCCTGTCGGTGACTTCGCGGCGAGTACTTGAGACCAAGTACCGGATCTCGGAAACGGCAATGGCGCTGTTTCTCGAAGAGGGGTACGAAAACGTTACGGTCGAGGCTGTCGCAGAGGCTTCGCGAGTGTCTCGTCGCACCGTCTTCCGGCACTTCGAGAGCAAGGACGAACTCGCGTTCCCGGACCACAACGAACGCATCGGCCTGGTCCAGCGCTGTCTCGTCGAGTCCAATCCCGACGCAGATCCGGTAGAGGTCGTCATCGCGGCCACGGAGGAGTCACTGCATGACTTCCTCAGCAGGCCTGAGCTCGTCCTACGGCGCTACAAATTGACGCGTCTCGTTCCCGAACTACGGAAGCGAGAGGTCATTGAGCACGAACGATACGTGACACTCACGCGTTCGTTCCTGCGCGATCGCCTCCCACCGGATACACCGCCGTTCCAGTCGATGGGCCTTGCGGCCCTGGTCGACGCGATCCACCGATCAGCTCTCGGAAACTGGGCGCGCAGCGGCGGCACGACCGACGCCATCGCCGAAGTGGAGGCGGGAATGGAATGGGTCCGCCGGCTCCTGGTCCAGGAATCATCGACCACCCCGCTACTTCTCGCGGTGCTCCCTGACGCGCCACAAACCCGCCGCGTCCTCAGCTCACTGAGAGACGCGGCGAAGGAACTGCCCTAGCTGTCCCCCCTTCTGCGGCGATTCAGTCTCTGGACGGCGGGGTCATATTAATCGAACCTCCAGGTGACTATCCCGCGCGACCTCGATGGGTGAACTGCTTCAATCCGCTGTCTTGGACCGCCCGGATCAATGGTCGGTCGAACCTTGTTCTCAACGCACATCTGCCAGCATTGCGATTCGTCAGGAGGCACCTCTCGCAGTTCACCCAGCGCGACCGAGGTCCAGCCCAGATCGGCGGCCGCCCGTGCCACGCGAATGGCGGACTTGCCCTGATCAACGATCAGTAACATCCGGCGCATCCCGGACCTCCCGCTTCGATCTGACGCCCCGGTCGCGCGAAAGGGTCGAACCGGCGCTGCTCGGTCTCAGTCCACGCGATGTCGAATCGCTCTCTGACCGGAGCCGGAAGGCAGCCGATCGCCACCAGGGTCCCCAGCGGCCGCAGGATCGGCCGTTGCATCCGGATAACCGCTCTCGGCACGAACGGCACCGCGCCTATGCCCTCGGTACGGGCGATCGCGACGGACCGCGCCGCCGCGGGCGTCATCGCCAGACGTTCGGCGCAGAAGGCGGCGAAGGCGTCCTGGAATGACCGGTAGTCAGGGGGTACCGGCCGCATCGTCACGCCGTACCGCGCGTACCAGGCGACGGTCTCGTCATAGAGACGCTCGCAGTCGGCCGAGGTCAGCGCGCCCGCCGGGAAAACAGTTCTGCGGTCCGGAACATGTGCCAGGTGAACGTGGCATGCGCCCACCAGAACGTCTCGGGTTCGAGCGCATGGAAACGGCGGCCACCGCTGTCCACGCCCTTGATATCGAGATGCAGGTCGCGGATCCGGCGCGCAATCATCCGGCCGCTCGCCGCGCTGCTGCGCCAGGCACGGGCCAATCCGGTGCTGACCCCGCTCGCCAGGGATCCGGCAAGGTCGTGAAATGAGGGTGTGACCTGCGGGATCGCTGGTCCGGTAGGCGGGTTTGGGGGTTCGCAAGTAGCGGGTGGGGCCCGCGCGGTTCGATGGAAGTTCTCACGCTCACC
>NZ_JBDPLY010000063.1:0-9447 GCF_039871695.1 Actinomadura sp. B10D3 | reverse complement strand
TCGGTGGTTTTGGCGAGGGGGAAACACCCGGTCCCATTCCGAACCCGGAAGTTAAGCCTCTCAGCGCCGATGGTACTGCATGGGAGACTGTGTGGGAGAGTAGGACACCGCCGGACTCATATTGCAGAAAGGCCCCGCCGGATTCGGCGGGGCCTTTCTCATTTCTCCCCGTGCAGTGGCGGTACGCGGAAGCAGCGCGCCATCTCGGCTGTTCTACTTGACATGGAACACGCGAGATCGCGGATGCGATGACCGCCGCATCAGCCGACGCCACCGAACCCCTTGTCGTCCGAGACTTCGACGTTCCGCGCGCCCGGATCTTCGATGCCTGGACCGACCCCGGCCAACTCTCCCGCTGGATCAGCCCGGAGGGATGCACCTCTCCGCGCGACCTCATCACCATCGATCTGCGCATCGGTGGCCGTTATGACTACTGCCTGGTCCAAACGTCCGACGGCATCCGCTTCTGGATGCGCCAGCAGATCACCGCCCTGGAACCATCGGCCTTGCTGGCCTTCACCTCTGGGCCGATGCCAGAACTCGGTCACCCTGATCCGGTTACTACTCGCATCGAGTTGCGTGAGCACGCTGCCGGCACACGTATGACCTTCATCCGCCCCTACCCAGCCGACCGTCGGCCCGCCGCCGCAGCAGGCTGGAACCGTTCCTTCGACCACCTCACCCAACTGGTGGCCGCGCCCTAGGCACGCGAGCAGACGTCGGGTCATGGCGGGACTCTCACGTCGGCTCGGCTGCCATCGTCGGGGTCAGTACTTGGGCGTGGGCAGGGCGAGCTTGTCCCATAGCTCCGCCAGCCCTTGGGTGCGTTCGTCGTCGCGGCCGTCCTCCACGTGGGTGTAGAGCTTGAGGATCAGCCTGCGAGCGGCTCGTATCGTTCGACGCTCCAGGCCTCCAGGCGCTCCAGAGCCGTGTGTACGGGCTCGAACGTCGCCGGGAACAGGAACAAGCCGATGTCGGCGAGCGCGGGAGCGCTGATCCCCTTCTGGTAGAGGGCGGACTCGAATGGCTCGGATCACCGAACCCTCGCTCACACCGCTCTCTTCCATCTGGTCGTAGACGAGATCCACCCACGGGTCGCTCGCCAGCAACTCACCGAGCCGGACCGCGACCCAAGGGTGCAGCCCCTCGTCACCACCCCTGGCCGGGTGGGACTCGCGATGCGCGTACTGGAGCATCTGGCTCGCTCGCTCTTTCTCCTTCTGCCCGATAAGGACGTGCCCTTCAAGATGAGCCGCATAGCCCGCGAGTGTGCCGTCGCACATTCCTCGTGTGTGGCTGAGCGGCTCCAGGGCCGCCGCTGGATCGCCGCTTTGGATGAGGAGGTTGCCGAGCAGGAGGCCGGCGACGTCTCCGGAGTCCGTGCCCTTGCAGGCCTCGAAGACCCGCTCGAACCCGTCCCGGGCGGTGTCCAGGTCGCCGGTGAGCTGGGCCGCGAGGACGTCCCGTGTCGGCGATCTCGGTCAGCACCTCCCGTGCCTGGGCAGCGTCACCCGCCCTGTACGCCGCCAGGCCGCCCTCGACCTCGACCGGAACAGGGCTCAACGGATCGGCAGGGAGCGGAAGGGCCCGTCCGTCAGAGTTGAGCAGGGATTCATCGGTCATGTGGCCGCCTTCTTTGGAGAACGCATACACATGATCCTGTCGTAAGCGGCAGACACCCGATCCCAGGCGTGGGCGAGCCACCGGCGCAGGCGATCCGGCCGAGGGGTGGAAGATCGGGCGCTCGGTGGCGATGATCGATCGATGGATGCCCGAGCCCGTCGAACCACTCCTGCGACCGTGAGGCGCCGGACCGAGGTCAGCGCAGCATGACCGGCCACGGTGAACGTCCGCTGCTCTTTCTGGACGTCGACGGGCCGCTTCTCCCGTTCGGTGACGGCCCGGAGGGGGAGCGGCGGACCACACCGGACACTGGCCTTGCGCGGCTCACCGTGGAGCTAGGGCGCAGGCTGGCGGCGCTACCGTGCGACCTTGTCTGGGCCACGACCTGGGAAGACGAAGCGAACACCGAGATCGCCTCCCGTATCGGGCTGCCCCGGCTGCCGGTGGTGAAGTGGACGGACCCATCCGACGATCACGAGCGCGAGGACCGGTGGTTCGGGCTCTGCTGGAAGACCCGGACGCTGGTGACCTGGGCGTCCGGACGCCCGTTCGCCTGGGTCGACGACGAGATCACCGACGCCGACCGCGAATGGGTCTCCGCGCGCCATGGCGGCCGGGCGCTCCTCCACCGCGTGCCGTCATTCCGAGGCCTCGGCGACGATGACTTCGCGGTTCTTGATCGCTGGCTTCGGACCGCGTGAGTCACCCTTCATCCACCAGGCCTCCCGCGGGGAGGATCGGTGTGTGAGGGTGCACCAGCACCAAAACTGGTCGTCACGTCCCGGCCAGATCCGTGAGAACAGTCGCCAGGTCGTCCGGCCCAGCAGCAGGACTCCCTGGTCGAGGGTTTCGCCGAGCCGGAACTTGTCCCCGGCGACCGCTTCGGGGCCGTGCCGGAAGGCCCACCCTCGTGTGCAGCCGGTGCCCGCCGCCGGGCTCCGGCACGTACGCGGCGAACCTGCTCGGCCACCTCGCGCACCCGCGGATCATCGGGTTCGGCGATCTCTCCCGCATCGTCCGCGTCCGCCAGGGACGCGCGGGCCCGCTGCAATGCGCTGTTGACGGCCGCGACGGTGGTCTCCAGCTGCGCCGCCACCTCGGCGGCGGTGAATTGCAGCACGTCCCGGAGTACCAGGACGGCACGCTGCCTGGGCGGCAGAACCTGCATGGCCGCCACCACCGCCAGCCGTAGGTCGCCTCGCACGTCCGCATCGAGGCGCACGTCGGGAAACGGCTGGAGCCAGGGGACGTCGAACACCGGTGTGAGCGGAGCCGCGGGATCGTCGCTGGGCATGCCCAGCCTGGACGGTAGCGGCCGTCGTGAACGCCCTTCCAGCGCGGTCAGGCAGGCGTTGGTCGCGATCCGGTAGAGCCAGGTCCGCACCGACGCGCGTGTGTGGTCGTAGCGGTCGCGCGCCTTCCACGCCCGCAGCATCGTCTCCTGCACCAGGTCCTCGGCCTCATGGAACGAGCCCAGCATCCGATAGCAGTACGCCACCAGCTCACCCCGGCACGGTTCGAGCTCCATCCGCCCATCCTGGCGCATGACCGGCAGACCAGTCCGATGCGGGTGCCGTCGGCTCCTGCGGGTCACTCGGGCAGATCGCGTACGGGCAGGTCGAACATGGCCGCGAGGTCGATCGTCTTGCGAGGGGTCGAGCATTGCCTGGCCAGGCTGGTCTGGTCGAGCCGGCCGTTACGCGCTTGGAACAGGAACCGCGCGGCGGGATGCTGCCGCATCTCGTCCGTGGTGAGCTCGCCGGCGATGCGCTGTGCTGCGGTGACCAGGGCGGGGAAGGACGACTGGAGTTCTGATGACCATTCTTCGACCGCCTCCAGCCAGCTGCGCGTGGCGTCGGGTGCCGCGGAGAACTTCGCGGCAGTTTCAGCCAGCTCAGGCCACGTGAAGTCCCGCCAAGGCTTGGCTTTCAGGACGGGCAACTGCCATTGGCGTTTGACGATGGACCAATGGTCCGCGTGCGCTTTCACCGAATGGACAGTGAACCCGGGCAGGCATAGCGCGGTCAGGTTCCAGCCGTGGCAGGCACCGGTGTCCAGGCCGAAGACCCTGCCGTCGCGGATCAGCGGCTCATGCCCGGTGACGTGGTGGCCGAACACGACCGGCTTGGTGTCGGTGTAGTGGTCGTGCCAGTGGCTGCCGGGGAACAGCGCGGTGAGCTCCCGTTCGCCGCTGGTGGTGCCGCAGAGCATTTCTTCCTTCTGGTCCGCCAGCGGGATTCCTGGCAGCATCGCGGCGTGGACGACGCGGACATGGTCGTTCTCGAAGTAGTACGGCAGCGTCCGCATCCAGTCGACTGTTTCGGTGTAGCGCTCGCCCAGCTGCAAGCGGGTGATCTCCTGTGCGTAGGAGAAGATCCCCCGCACATGCTTGCGCTCGTGATTGCCCATGACCGCGACCGAGTTCGGACGTTCGCGGAAAAGGCCGACCACCGCACCCGGCGCCGGGCCGCGATCGACCAGGTCGCCGACGCTGACCAGCAGATCTTCCGGCTGGAGGTCGACTGTGTTGAGGAGTTCTTGCAGTTCGTCGAAACAGCCGTGGATGTCGCCGATGATGATGGTGCGCCGCACTCGGCGAGGGTAGGCAGGCATCCGTTCAGCGTGCAATGGATTATGTTTCGCCGACCACGGGCGGACCATGACAGCCTCTGCCTGTGAATCGGTCACGCAAGGAACAGCCCCCGCCTCGCACGCGGTGGTCCGTTCGTGGGCTGACGCTGCCGACTCGCCTCATCGAACTCATGACCGCCGGACAGTGGCGGCACCCCGGTGAGCGTGCGCTGAGAGCAGCCATGCCGTGGTTCACGGACCCCCTGGACTTCCCCGCCGATGTCGATCAGATCCGCCGAGAGACCCGGGCACTCGATCACCTGGCCGACAGCGACGATCTCGCCCGGTTGTTCCGGGTGGCTCGCGGGGGCGCCGGCCCGGACCCGGTGGAGCTGCCCTGGCTCGACGTCGAGATGGCCGTTCTCATCGCGGTCTGCCGCTACGCCGGCGATGACGTCGCCGTCGCACTCGACTACCGCACCAGCACCACCGACCCCCGCGTGGTCGCAAGTGACATCTGGACCGATCCTCATCAGTACGCTTGGCGCACCGTCGCCGCGACCTTCTCCGCCTTCACCGGAGCCCTGGGCCTGACCGGACCGCGGCACTACCGCTACGTCGGACCCGCCGAAATCCTCCAGCAGGTCCAGGCCGGCCGCCACGGGCAGGCCATCACCTCCCACCACGACCTCGCCATCTGGCTCGCACAGCAGGCCGCGCAGGACCAAGAGGAACCGTTCACGTTCGTCATCGACCTGACCGGGACGCTACGACTCGCTCCGCAGCGCAGCGAGCATGTGGTCTGCGCCGGTGGTGAGGCGGTCCTGAGCGCGGGCGAGATCACCTTCACCCGGGACCGCGACCGCTGGGTGGTCGGCGAGATCAGCAACCAGTCGACGGGCTACTGCCCTGACGTGTCCTCCTGGCAGGCCGCTGCCGCGGCCCTCGACCGGGCCGGTCTCGACCATCCCACCGCCTTCTCCCACCCGATCACCTTCCGGCGCTGCCCTCAATGCCACCAACGCAACATCGTCAAGGACGACCACTACGTCTGTGCCGTCTGTGAGACGCCCCTGCCCGACTACTGGAATATGGACGATCCGGCCCGTGAGACCGGAGCGTAGGTCTGGCGCCTCATCCGCGAGCGTCGGTGAGTTCCGCCTTCCGGCGCAGGAGGGTCGAGCGGCGCCGGTGCGCCCGGACGGCGACCAGGACCGCCGCGGTGACGAGGACCGCGTTCACCGCCAGGGCGAGGACGAGACCCCGGTCCCGGACGGCGGCGAGCGTGACCGTGACGGTGGTGGTCAGAAGCGCGGCGGCCAGACCCAGCCAGGCGCCGATCACCCGGTCCAGGGCGAACAGCGGGGCGCGCCGGGTGGCCGACCAGATCCCGTGGCCCGTCCAGGCCAGGCACACCAGGATGAGCAGTGCGAAGGACAGGCGAGTGCGGTCGGGAAGCGGCCCCGGCTCGGTAGCCCACAGGACCGTGACGAAGACCGTCCCGGCCAGGCCGGACAGCAGTGCCGCGACACCTCGCAGCCGTCGCCTGCGCGACAGCATCGGGGTCAGCCGCTCCAGCATCTCCTCCGCGGACGTGCGCGGTTCGTCGTTCATCGCCGATATCCCTTCTCGATCAGGTGCTCGCGCAACCGGCGCCGCGCACGGTGCAGGCGCGACTTGACGGTGCCGGCGGGGACCGCGCAGATCTGGGCGCATTCCGCGATCGAGAGGTCCTCCAGGTAGAACAGGATGAGGATCTCCCGTTCGGGGAGCGGCAGGTCCGCCAGGGCCGCGACCAGTTCGGCCCGGTCCACGACCTGCTCGGTGAGGTCTTCGGACGGTGGTTCTTGGGCCTCGCCCGGCCTCTCGGCGGTCGTGTACTCGTGGCGGAGCCTGTCCAGAACGGCCCGCCTGGCGATGGTGAAGAGCCAGGGTCTGAACCGGCCCGGATCGGCCAGCCGGGGCAGCCCCCGCAGGACGGCGACCCAGATCTCCTGGGCCACGTCGTCCGCCCGCTCGGCGTCCAGCATCCGCCGGACGAACGTCCACACCGGGACGTGCCATCGGTCCACGAGCTCGGCGAACGCCTCCGGCTCCCCGAGCTGGCAGCGGACCACCAGCAGTTCGTCGTCCATCCTCGACCTCCCGTCCCCCTCACAGTCGGCGGAGAAGGCCGTCAGGTTCACGCCCCCCCGGGCGTCAGCCCGCGCCGACAGCAGGATGGCGGAGGAAACGCAACGCGAGGGCGGCGCCGGCGAGGCAGACCGTCCCGGCCGTGAGGACCGCCGCGTGCAGGCCGCCGAGGGTGGCCAGGGCCGGGCTGGTCGTCGGAGCCAGGGCGTCCGCGCGGGCGGTGACGATGGCGGCCAGGCCGGCGGTGCCGATGCCGCCGAGGAACTGCGGGAGCTGGGACAGGCCCCCCGCGGTGCCCTGCTCGTCGTCCCGCAGACCGGACGTCATGGCGGTGATGAAACCGACCACCGTCAGGACGTGCCCGAATCCCATGGCACCGGACGTCGGCAGGAGGACGGCCAGGCCGTCCTGCGCGGGGAGCAGCACCATCGCCCCGGTGCTGAGGCCCTGCACGGTCAGGCCGAGTCCGATGACGCGGGCCGAGCCGAGTGAGGCGATCAGCCTTGCGGCGAGTGCACCGGCGACCAGTGCCGTGGCGCCTTCGGCGAGGTAGGCCGCGCCGGTGGCGAGGGGCGAGTAGCCCAGGACGTCCTGCATGTAGAGGCTCAGCAGAACGGTCGTGCCGCCGCACATGCCGAACGTGACGAAGCCGAGAAGGCCGCTCCACTTCACGGTCGCCCTGTTCAGCAGGCCGAGCGGGATCAGCGGGGCCGGGTGCCGCCGCTCCACCAGGAGGAACGCGGTGAGGGACAGCGCGGCCAGGGCGAGCGAGGCCAGCGTGGGCGGGCTCGCCCATCCGGCATCGGCGCCGGTCGAGATGCCGTACACCAGGGCGAACAGGCCGACGCTCGCGAGGGCGGCGCCGGGCACGTCGAGCCTGGCCGGGACGCGCGTGCCGGCCCGGGGGAGGACGGTGGCCGCCCCGAGCAGCACCAGCGCGCCGACGGCGGCCAGGAACAGCATGGTCCAGCGCCAGTTCAGCCCGCTGGTGATCAGGCCGCCGCCGAGGGTGCCGAGGACGAAGCCCAGCGACAGCACGGCGCCGTTGACGCCGAGGGCCCGGGTACGCCGCGGGCCTTCGGGGAAGACGGTCGTCATCAGCGCGATCGCGGTCGGCGCGATCATCGCGGCGGCGGTGCCCTGGCCCACGCGGCCTCCGATCAGCATCGCCGGGCCGGTCGCCAGCCCGGCGATCAGCGAGAACGCGCTGAACAGGGCGACGCCGAGGGTGAAGAGCCGGCGGCGGCCGACGATGTCGGCGACGCGGCCGAACAGCGGCAGCAGGCTCGCGGTCGGCAGCAGGCAGGCCGTCGCGACCCACTGCAGGGAACCGGCGTTCGCGAAGCCGAGGTCGCGTCCGATCTCCGGCAGCGCCACGGTCACGATCGAGAAGTCCAGCCCGGTCATGAAGGTGGCGCCGCAGAGGGTGATCAGGATCAGCGATCCTCGGCCGCCCAGCCGGCTCGTCTCTTGGGTATGCGGGTGTCGGGTCTCGGTCACGGGCTCCAGGGTGGGGTGGGCGGCGGGCGTTACCCAGGCCTCTGCTGGGGTGCGCCCCGCGGTGCCTACACCTGGCAGGTACAGGCAGGGCACGGGCGGCAGGAGGCATGCTGGACGGCATGGCGCGGCACTCCGAACTCGGCCAGTTCCTCCGGACGCGGCGGGCGCGGCTGCGTCCGGAGGAGTTCGGGCTGCCCGACTACGGCGGGCGGCGGCGCGTCCCCGGGTTGCGTCGCGAGGAACTGGCGCAGCTCGCGGGCGTCAGCGCCGGGTACTACGCGCGCCTCGAGCAGGGGCAGAGCCAGAACGCGTCCGACGCCGTCCTCGACGCGCTCGCCCGGGTGCTCCGGCTGGACGAGACCGAGCAGGAGCACCTGCGGAGCCTGGCGGGCCGGAAGGCGAAGGCCCGGCGGCGCCCGCGGCCCGAGCGGCTGCGCCCCGCCGTCCGGCTCCTCGCGGACGCGTTCGGCGACGCTCCCGCGCTGATCCTGGGCCGCCGCTACGACGTGCTGGCCTGGAACCGGGCGGCGCACGCGCTGCTCGCCGGGCACCTGCCCTTCGAGGCCCCGGAGGACGTCCGCGACCGGCCCAACATCGCCCGTCTCGTCTTCCTGGATCCGCACACGCGCGAGCTGTACGCCGACTGGCGGGCCAAGGCGCGGGACACGGTCGCCGACGTGCGCCGGTGCGCCGCCCGCTACCCGGACGACCCGGAGCTGACCGGCCTGATCGGCGAGCTCACCGTGCACAGCCCCGAGTTCGCGGCGCTGTGGGCCGCGCATCCCGTGCAGGACTGCGCCGTCCGGCACACGCGCGAGTTCCGGCATCCGCTGGTGGGGGCGATGACGCTGAACAACGAGATGATGGAGCTGTCGAACGACGAGGGGCAGCGCATGGCCGCGTTCACCGCCGACCCCGGCTCCCCGTCGGCGGAGGCGCTGCGCCTTCTCGCGCACCTCGCCGCCGAGGAGGCGCCCCAGCCGGGCGCCTCGGTCAGGACTCCAGGGACGTCAGGAGTGCCGCGAGGTCGTCCAGTTCGTCCTCGCTGAAGACGTGGATGCCCGAGCGGCGCAGCAGCGCGGTCGTCACGCCGGTGCCGGGTATCGGGGAGCCCGTGAAGGTGCCGTCGTAGATGCGGTGGCCCCCGCAGGACGGGCTGCCCTCCTTGAGCAGCGCCACGCGTGCGCCGGACCGCCGCGCCGCGTCCAGGGCCAGCCGGGCGCCGCGCAGGAACTCCTCGGTCACGTCCTCGCCGGTGCCGGTGCGGATGCGGGCCGTCCCGTCGAGGACGTCGCCGCCGTCGCCGCCGACGATCTCCGCGGGCGGGCGCGGCACGGCCAGGCCGCCCGACACCTCCGGGCAGAACGGGACGAGACGCCCTTCGGTGCGCCACCGTTCGACGAGGCCGCCGCCCACCGGCTTGGCCGTCCCGTCATAGCGGACGGGCCGTCCGGCGAGGCATGAGCTGACCAGAATGCGCTCCACCCCTCCAGCCTAGACGAGTGATTCCTAATGATCGCGATGTGCTGAAGCGGCCCCGGCATGCGAAGAGGGTGTCCAAGATCAATGTGTGAAAACCGACCTGGACACCCTCGTGATCGCACTGTACGTCAAGATCGA
>NZ_JBDPLY010000062.1:0-9622 GCF_039871695.1 Actinomadura sp. B10D3 | reverse complement strand
GACATCCGCGACTGGATCAAGACGTGGAACGACAACCCCAGGCCCTTCACCTGGACCAAGACCGCCGACGAGATCCTCGAACGCCTCGCCTCATATCTTGATCGAATTCCTGGCGCGGGACACTAGGCGGCGGGTCCAGGCGTTCCAGAGGCGTCCACACGAGGCGCCAGCAGCGCGCCTGATTGTTAGTACCCCATCACCATTGGTAGCCAGGTGTGGTGATCAACGAGTCGCCTTCAAGGCAGCAGATGCGGCTGCCACCTGAACCTGATGAACCGTGGCGGATCCGTCCACGCCACCGATATCGACTCCCGCGCAGCCGCCGCTGGGCGGCACCTGTGGTCAGCGGCGTCCTGGCCGTCCTCGGTACCGTGGCTGTCGTTCACCTCGTCGACTCATCCGGGTCAGCGCCATCGCAACCACTCCCTTCTACAGGCACGACGAACCTGAACTACCGGTTGGCCCCGTCCCCCACCGGACATCCCCGCGTTCCCGATAGCGGATCTTCCCCAAGTCACATCCCGCGCGATCACGACCGGCGTGGTGGTGAGGACGAGAGAAACGCGGCAACGGCAGCGGCGGTACCCGGCAAACACTGGGTACCGCCTTCATTGCCGCGCAGCCGGAGCACGTCGAAGCGCAGGCTCCCGCGGCATTCCAGTCCACGGACACATCGGCCACGGCGGCAGCATCAGGTGCCGGGTTTGGTCCGTACCGAGTGCCGACGCCGGTTCCCGCGCGACGCTACGCGCCGGGCCGCGTGTATCGCTTCCGTGCGGCCCTATCTCCGCCGGTGACGGCGTGCCCGGAGCATCGCCCTGGGTGGCCTTTCAGGAGGCCCCCACCTGGGGGACGGAGTCGGACTCCTGCGCATTGTGGATGTCGCTGCGGTCCGGATCGGCGTCCAGGGTGGTGTCGCCGCTGGGCTTGGCGTGTCCGGGTGGTTGGGTGACGGTCAGGCCAGGTTGCCGCCGTGTATGGCGGCGGTCGGCGTTCAGAACGATGGCGGCGGCGTCTTCGGCGGACTGGCGGGCCAGTTGGGGCAGCACGCTGGTGTAGATGTCGGAGGCAATGGCGATCGAGGACAGTCGCAGCGTCTCTTGGACGACCTTCATGTCGTGACCGGCCGCGAGAAGGAAGGTGGCGGCGCCGTGCCGTAGGTCATGCAGTCGGATCGGTGGCAGCCCGGCCTCCATGGATAGTTGTTCGAACTGCTCCGTCACATCGTTGGGGTTCGTTGGTTGGCCGGTCGGAGTGGTGAACACGAAGCCGGTCTCGATCCACGCATCGCCGGCGGCGAGGCGTTCGGCGTTCTGCCGGGCCTTATGGGCACGGAGTTCCTTGATAGTGGTGGAGTCCAGGCTGATGGTGGCCTCGCCCGCTTCGGTCTTGGGTTTGCCTTCGAATGTGTCAGAGCCGATCTGGGTGATCTGCCAGCGGATCGTTGCCGTCCCGTTCCGCAGATCGAGGTCGGGCCAGCGCAGGCCGCAGGACTCGCCGCGTCGCAGTCCTCGGAAGGCGATCAGGTGGTACTGGGTGTACAGGCGGTGGTGGCGGGCCCGGGCCAGGAACTTCCTGGTCAGGGCAGGGGTCCATACCATCACCTTGGACGGGCGTGGGGCGCCGACGTAGGCGTCCAGCCGGTTGATCCGTTCGCCGATGCGCTTGTGCGGTTCGAGCCGGGACTGGCGCTTGCGACGGGCGTTCATCAGCTCGGTATGAGCGGTGAAACTCTTCTCCCAGTGCGTGATTCGCTCATCGGTCCACACCAGTGCCTTGGGCGCCTTGCCTGACGGCAGCTCCACCAAGGCGGCGACGTTGACTTCGACGAGGCGTTGCTTCACGGCTTTGCTCAGCGCGGACCGCAGTGTCGCGCGTATGCGCTGTTTGGAGGCTGGACCGACCACTCGGCGTCCTTTGACCTTGGCGCGAAGGGTGAGGTCTCCGGACTCGCGGGCCATGGTGATCTGTTCGTTGAGTTCATCGTTGGCGTCAAAGACACGGTCCACATCGATGACTCGGAGCCGGTCCAGCAGGATGTGGCCGAGGTGGGATTTGAGGTAGAGCGCGATATGGCTGGCGTAGGAGCGGCGGGTGCCCTCGCGCAGGTTCTTACGTCCCGCCAGCCAGGACTCCAGGTACTCCCCGACCGTGATCGGCCGGTCCAGATCCTGCCCGGCGCGGACCTTACGGCGCACGGTTTCGGGATCGGGAAGCTTCTTGGTGGCTCGGACGGTGCTCACGATCAGGTCCGCGATCTGCACAAGCGTGGTTTCGTCGGTGGCGATGGCCAGCAGTTCCTTGGTCGTGTTCATCGCGTCTTCGGCGGCATCCTGACCGCGGAATCCGCCTCGACGCAGCGGGCTGCGCCGAGTACCTGACGCGGTGGGCGGGAGTTCGAGCTGGTAGCTCCAGCTGCCGTGGGTGCTGCTCCACCGACCGTTTCCGCGCCGCAGTTTCGGGCACTGCTGGCCGAGCCGTTTGCCGTTCTGGTCGCGACATCCGCAGGTTTTGTAGGTGCTTCCCTTGGGGGCCATTCAGTCCTCTTTCTTGCTGTTGGGAGGCTGCCCATCGGTGCTCGGCTGGTCCCCGCCAGCAAGAGCGGTGTTTTCGAGGCCGAGGGCGGCCAGCAGGTCGGCGGTGGACACCCGGTAGCTGCGGCCGACCCGCAGCACCTTGCAGGGAAAGTCCCCGATGCGGGCGAGCTGGTAGGCCTTGGTGCGTCCAACACCGAACGCGCGTCCCGCGGTGACCAGGTCGATGGTGACCGGCAGCGAACGGATCTCCGCCGCAGACAGCCCAGGCTTCACCACTCGCCCCCAGCAACCCGCACGGCCGGGTGACGGCCATCGGCCAGCCACCCGGTCGAGGCTTCGCGGGCTTGGGGATCATGGGTGTCCTCCAGCGGATCGGAACCGCTCCGGCCAGACGACACCCGTACAGCCGCCCGTGGGCGGCCCTGGACGCTTGGACCGGAGCGGCCGTATCGACGCTCGCCTCGCCCCGGCCGGTCAAGGCTCCCCCGCGCCGCGCCGGGCCGTTGGGCGAGGGTAACCGGCGGGGCGATGTACGGCGGGCGTCCTGCTGGGTTGGTCAGGTGCCAGGCGTCGCCGCACCGGTAGGCGCGCAACCGGACCCCGGGAGCGGCGATGCGGGCGGCGTGCCGGGCGGTGCGGCGGGTGGGGTAGCGGGCGCGGCCACAGCGGCCGCACAGGCCCAGCTGGAGGATGGCCAGCAGGTCCAGGACCCGATCACCTACCGGTCGGTGCAAGTGCTGGTTCATCGGCCCTCCTCCTGCGGCAGGTCGGTGGCGCGTTGGAAGATCAGGAGGTCTTCGTGGGCGATGGCGCAGGCGGGGATTCCGCGGTCGCGGGCGCGGCGGGTCTCCAGCATCTGGAAGAAGGAGGCCCGGTTGACCAAGCCGCTGCCGCGCAGCCCGGCCAGCAGCGCGACGTACCGGCCAGCGAGGACCAGACCGTGCTGTGCGGCGGTGTCGATGATCTGGCCGGGCAGGTCGATCAGCTCACCCTTGACGCGGATGGGCCGGATGGTGACCGCGATCGCCCCTCCCGGCCGCAGCAGGGTGGCGCTGCCGACCAGGATGCGGCCGAACCCGTCCACCAGGCCGGGCAGGGGCTGGTGGGCCAGATTGCCGCGGTCGGTGGAGTAGCGGTGGTGGCGTTTAATGATCTTCCCGCCGCCGTTGTCGCGCCCGGACCGCAGATGCCCGTGCGTGCGGGCCCCATACGGCGGTGAGGTGAGCACCAGTGCCGCCCGCCCGCGCAGGTCGCGGTAGATGGTGGCGATATTGCGGGCGTCGCCGCACGCCACCTGCGGCTGGCCGGAGGCACCATGGGCGCGGGCGTGGCGCAGGTTGCCCAGGGTGAGGTGGACGAAGTCGGGCTCGTACTCCACCCCGGCGGCGTCGCGGCCCAGATGGACGGCCTCGACCAGAGTGGTGCCGATCCCGCACATCGGATCGACGACCAGTTCCCCGGGACGGGTGAAGGACTCAATGACGGTGGCGGCGATCGCGGGCAGCATCTTGCCGGGGTGCCGCATCGACTCGGGCGTGTAGCGGCGTTGGCGCTGCAGCCGGGAGGGCCGCTGCCCGGTCGCCAGCACCGACACCGGTAGCGACGCGCCGGTTGAGAGGTGGTGGCTCATCGGGCGCCCCCCTCCCGCCGGGCCTGCGGTTTGGTGAACAGGCACACGTCGGCGTGGACGCTCACCGGTGGCGGCAGCGCGCGTGAGCGGGTGTCGCGTAGCTGGGCCAGGTCGGCGGGTCCGGCCTGGACGACCAGGGCGTCCTCGTCGATCGGGACGCGCAGCGCGATGACGTGCTGGGCGTACCGGAACCCCAGGCCCTGGGCCTGGCGGATGATGCGTGGCGCGGGGTCGATGAGGCGTCCGGCCTGCTGGCGTGTGGTGGTGGCGATGGCCAGGACCCCGCCGGGCCGCAGCACCTTCCACGCTGAGGCCAGGAACAGGCCGAGCTGTTCACTGCTGAGCATCCACAGGTCCGCCCGGCACGCCGGGCAGCTACGCTCCCCCACCGTGCGCGGCGCGTGGCCGCCGGTCTCATACGGCGGCGGGGCCGCGATGACCAGCGCAACATCGCCGAGGTGGTCGGCCAGCGCGCGGGCCATCTGGTCCGGCCGGGCAGGCCGCATCTCCACCCGCTTCAACAACTCCTCGGACAACGAGCCGCGGAGGCGTGCGCCGATGTGCTGGGCGAGCGGGAAATGCGGGACCAGAGCGATGCCGCGGCGGTCGAGGCCGGCGGCAGCAGCCAGGACGGCCTCGCTGGCGGTGAACCCATCGGCGACCAGATCGCCTTCGCCGGTGCAGGTGGTGATCAAGTGTCGGGCCAGTTCCTGACCGACCGCTTGGCGGTGCCGCAGGCAGAGCTTCCTCGCCTGGAGGCCGGACTGGGAGCGACCGCTGTTCGCAGGACCCGCACCGGACGCGTCGGTGTCACGAGCCGGTGTGGTGGTGTCGGAGCACAGCCAGACGGTCAGCGGAACCATCCGACGCTGAGTCTTCGAATCGGCGTTTCGGCCGGTAGGCGGGTTGGACGGTGTGTGGTTCATCTTCTGGGTGACCCGAGACGGCCACCCGATCCCCGTGCAGCAATGAAGCACCGCGTTCGGACGCGGTTTTCAGCTCGTGGCTCGCCACGTTCGAGTCAAGACTGCGCCGGACCGGCTTGGGGCTGGCTGCTCTCAGCGTCACAACATGATCCCCGTACAGTCGGCCGTCCCTTACCGGTCACTCATGTGTGGTGGGGCAAGTCCGGTGGGAGGACGGTACCGGAGGCCAAGAGTGCGGCCAGGGTCACAGCGAAGGTAAGGACAGCGAAGAGAGGGTTGCTGCCGAGGACGTGGGGCGAGGAGTAGCTAGATCATCCATGTGAACCTTGGCCGTTCATTCTCCTGGCCACTTTGAAGATCGCATCAGAAGCCGATTACGGACATCCATTTTTCTCCTAAAGTGACCGGCAGTTCTCTCTTCTCGAGCGCGTCACTTGACCGTGTTGCACGACGACGGCCCCCCGCCGTCTCCAAATAGGTCGACTCGGCTTCCATCTTCCAAGTCGTTGTTAGGTGTAGTAGATTTACGGCATATTATAACAGGAGTGGGCGATGTTGAACGAAGCGTTAGCCGCATTGGCGGCCACGGCGGGAACGGGCGTGGTGACTGCGATGGTCACCGACGGATGGGTGGGCGCCAAACACCGGATAGCACACCTTCTGGGCAGAGGGAATGAAGAGGAGGAGGCACGTGCACTCCTCCAGTTGGAGCAAGCTCGTGAGCAGCTGTTGGCCGGAACGGGAGACCAAGCAGAAGAAATACGTCAAGAGCAGGATGCCATCCTGCGACAACGCTTTGCGCACTTACTGTCAGAGACACCTCACCTTGAAGGGCAGGTGCGTGAGCTGACCGCCTTCTTGGCGGAATACTCCCAACCGGCCGAGAAGATTCAGGTCGACGCTACGGCATATGATCAAGCTCAGCAGCCGCTGCAAGGGCAGGGCATCCAAATCAACAGCTGGTACGCTTCCGCCGGCCCCAGCGTATCCCCGCCCGAGACTATACTGAATACTCTCGTGCCCCCGCCGACGATCATGGTAGGGCGGAGCCAAGCAATCGATCACATACTCGAGGCCTGCCGAGCCGCACAAGCGGAAAAGCAGGCACTTCCAGTAGTGGTAATGCACGGGATGGGTGGCGTCGGGAAGACCGCCATGGCGCGAACGCTTGCCTCGCGTTTGAAAGACCAGTTCCCCGACGCACGCTTTGAGGTGGATCTCTTTGGATTCACGCCCGGAGAACCGCCCCGCCAGGCAGGAGAATTACTGGAAGAGCTATTGGGCCTAGCAGGCTTCGCCGCAGCCGAGATACCTGAGCACACCGCAGGGAAGGCCGGGTTGTGGCGCGCCTGGTTGGCCGGGCGGCGAGTATTGCTAATTTTCGACAACGCCCGCGACGCGACCCAAGTCATACCGCTGCTACCTGGTACTGGAAGCGCTGAGCATTGCCTGGTCTTGGTCAGCAGTCGCAACAGACTGGAGGAACTGGACACGACGTTACGCATGCGGATCGACACTTTGCCCACGACCGATGCTGTAACTCTACTGACGCGCTTGGCGGGCCACAGTGCGGATCAAATCGGCCGTGCCGAAGAACTTGAGGAGCTAGCCCAATTATGCGGACTGCTACCTTTGGCACTGCGGCCGGTTGGCGTACTACTTACTGTGTTGACCGCAGCACAGCTGATTGCGGCCATGCGCGAGGCAAAAAGGCCGCTCCTGCATGTTCCTGACGCCGACCGCGCAGCTGCAACTGCGTTCACGGTGTCCTACGAGGCACTCAGTGGAGAGCTGCAAGCGACATTGCGGGCCTGCGCATGGCATCCCGGACCAGACTTCGAGACTGCATCAATAAGCGCCCTGCGTGACCAGCCTCTACCAATAGTGGCTGTTCAGCTGGCTGAGCTCTTGCGACGTAACATGCTTGCCGGCCTTCCGCATAGTCGTTACGCATTCCATGACCTATTTGCCGACTACACACGACTTCGCGCAGATAAGACAGACGACGAGAAATCCATTACGCAGGCCCGTTACCGTCTCTACGAATGCCTCCGCGGTAGCGCTGCCGCGGCAACCGCAACGCTGCTCAACCATCAAAAATTGGAAACGGACGGTACAAAAGAATCCTTCGCTACGCCGGCTGAAGCTCATACCTGGCTAACGGCCGCGATTGACGAACTCGACACTGCCGCTCACACGGCACTGAGTTATGGCTGGGAGCGGGCCTCTGGACTGGCCCGCCTTGTAGCACTCTTGCTCTACCTACGTGATAGATCTGAACGATGTGCCGCGCTCTACGCCGCGATGTGCGACGCCGCTAAACGCGCTGGCGACCAGCAAGGTGAGGCGAACATCCTTAAGGGTCTGGGAGACGTCGCCCAAGCCCGCAATGACTACGGGCTCGCCGTCCAGCACTACGAACAAGCCCGCAACATCCACGAGCTGATCGGCAACCGACTCGGCCAAGCCAACGCCCTCGACGGCCTAGCGGACGTCGCCCGAGCCCGCAATGACTACGAGCTCGCCGTCCAGCACTACGAACAAGCCCGCAACATCCACGAGCTGATCGGCAACCGACTCGGCCAAGCCAACGCCCTCGACGGCCTAGGCGACGTCGCCCGAGCCCGCAACGACTACCAACTGGCCACCGAATGCTACAAACGTGCCGAAGAACTCTTCCAACTGATCGGCAACCGACTCGGACAAGCCAACGCCCTGCAAGGACTGGGAGACGTCGCCCAAGCCCGCAACGACCACGGGCAAGCCATCGAGTGTTATAGACAGGCTGGCGAATTCTTCCGCGTTATCGGCAATCGGCACGGGCAAGCCATTATATATCTTCGAATTGGAAAGGTCGCGGAGGCTCAGGGAGAGCGCGATTCCGCTCGCACGGCCTACCAGCACGCCAATCAGCTGTTTGTGGAAATAAAGATCACCCATCGGACGGATGAAGCCGGCAAGGCCCGAGACCGACTCGGCTACTCCGAGCAGGAGTAATCCTTACTCGTCCTCGTCATAACGCGATTGGGATGACTCTGACAGAACATGAACGCCACCAAGCCCGACTAAGATAACCGCCACCCACATCCAGCAAGCTCCCGCTCTTCAACGCTGAATGGAGTCCAAATTGGAGTCAATGCATGATGCGACCATGCACGCCTTTGCCAGTGATAATTGGGCGGGCATCCATCCAGAAGTACTCGCAGCCTTGACCACCGCCAACACCGGACACCTGCCATCTTATGGAGATGACGTCTACACTACACAAATGCAGGAGGTCTTCAAAAGTCATTTCGGCGATCAAGTCGAAGCTTGGCCTGTGTTCAATGGAACAGGGGCTAACGTGATTGCCCTGCAATCAATGACCGACCGTTGGTCGGCTGTGATTTGCGCGGAGAGCGCGCATATCAATATGGATGAGTGCGGTGCACCAGAGAGAATGGGCGGACTAAAGCTGCTAACTGTGCCCACGCCCGACGGCAAACTAACTCCCTCCTTGCTCGATCAACAGGCATGGGGCTGGGGCATGGAACATCGCGCCCAACCGAAGGTCGTGTCAATCACACAGACCACGGAGCTGGGAACACTCTACTCTCCCGAAGAGATCGCAAGTATCTGTGTGTACGCTCACGAGCGCGGGATGGCTGTACATCTCGACGGCGCCCGACTCGCGAACGCTGCAGCAGCACTGGACCTCCCCCTTCGCGCCTTCACCACCGATGTGGATGTTGACGTCCTATCCTTCGGCGGGACCAAGAACGGGCTGCTGATGGGTGAAGTAATTGTCGTACTAAATTCAGATGCCTCGCAGGGAATCAAGTATCTGCGAAAATCGGCGATGCAGCTCTCGTCGAAGATGCGCTTCATATCCGCGCAATTTCTCGCGCTTCTCGGGGGAGACCTCTGGTTGCGCAATGCAAGGCATTCCAATCAAATGGCACGTCTTCTCTATCAGGCTGTGCGCCATCTCCCCAAAGTTGAAGTGACGCGTCCACCACAGGCCAACGCAGTATTTGCAATAATTCCCGATGAGGTCACCCAGCGCCTCCAGAAAAGGTTCCGCTTTAACACGTGGAACGTGCACACCGGAGAGGTCCGCTGGATGTGCTCGTTCGACACGTCAGAGGCTGATGTCGAGACCTTCGTTGCAGCATTGACGGACGAACTGCAATCCTGAAGATGCGACGGCTTGATCACCATGTGCGGCAAATGTACAAGGCAGGAGCCTGATCTCAAGCGAACCCGTGCGGTGGACGCACTTATCGAAGACCAATTTGACGCCGATTGTGATAGCATCTACTGTTTCTCGTCGGCCATCGCTTAAGAGAAGTAGGATTGCCATTATCGGCCTATTGACGTTTTCTCACTGACTTTCAGGTGATCCGGCGGTGTTCGAAATGGACTAGTACTCCAGCGGTAAGTCGTGATCTTCAGTGTCTTCAGGTCTGTTGTCGCTGGTAGTGGCATGTGCGTGCGTGGGCTTGATGGCGTCGGCGCCAGAGTGACCAGTGGCGGGTGTGTTCGACAGC
>NZ_JBDPLY010000061.1:0-10687 GCF_039871695.1 Actinomadura sp. B10D3 | reverse complement strand
CCACCCCCCGCGGTTGAGCCCCCCGACGCCGATGTGCTGCCCCAAGCGAAAGATGGCGCCGTCAGACGAGGACTCATCCGCAGGACGCAGCTCTCCCCGCAGGTCACACCCGGATAGCCAGGACGCGAACAGATAGTCGAGCCAGACCAGATACCGTCGAGAAAGTGGCTTGAAGGGCAGCAGAATTTCGCCGGGTCAAGCGCGAGTCGCGCCCCGAATATCGGCAGACCAGCAAGCCCGGCAGCCTGTTTCCGCGCCGGCGAGCCACGACCCGGCTCTCGGTGCGCGCCCCAGTCGGCCGCGCCGCCTCCACAGTGCAGCGCGCGGCGACCGATGGGTAACCCCGGGGGAGTTGTTCGTGGTTATCGTGTTTCTTCTTGTTGATCATATAGGCCGGATCGTGTGCTGCGGGCGGCTCGGGTGAGCCGTGAAGGTGATGTGAAGCTGATGTGAAGCGCCGGTGATCTACCATGCATGGAGTGGTGGTTTTGTGCTGGCCAGAATGGCGACAGTCTATGATCGTTGATCATGGCTTGCTATTCTCTGCTGCGGAAGTCGCTCTGGGGAGGGTAGATGGCCCTACGCTCGTCGCCGAATCGTGACGATGACCAGGCACGGGAGTTGAACGCCCGGAGGCGCGATGCCGATCGCGCGGGGGATGCCGGTGACATCGGCCGGGCGGTGGAAGTGCTGACGGAAATCCTTCCCCGTTACCTGGACGTGTTCGGCGACGAGCACGTGGAGACTCTCACCACCCGCGATTTCCTGGCTCATTGGATCGGGGAGGGCGGGCGGCCATGGGAGGCCCGAAAACTTTTCGAAAGCCAGCTCCCGTCATGGATCGAGCATGCCGGTCCCGACCATCCTGGAACGTTGCACTGCCGGCAGAACCTGTCGTATTGGGTCGGGGAGTGCGGGGAATTCGCGGAAGCGGCCGCGATGTGCGGGTCGCTGCTTGAGCGGCGGCGCGTCGTTCTCGGGGAGAGCGACCCGGACACCCTGGTCACCTACCACCGGCTGGGTTACTGGGTGGCCGAGGAGGGCGATCTCGTCCGTGCCATCACGATCATCGGTGGTGCGCTGAAGGCGCGCCTGGAGGCCTTCGGGCCGCTCCACGCCGACACCCTGACCTCGCGCCACGAGATGGCGCGGCGGCTGGGCGAGCTCGGCGACTGGCGCGACGCGAGGTGCCTGCTGGAGTCCGTCCTCGACGATCGTGCCGGTCTGCTGGGATGGGAGCACGTCAACGTGCTCACGACGCGCCATGAGCTGGCCCGGGCCATCGGGGAATCGGGTGCCCCGGACGAGGCGTACCGGCAGTTGGGTGAACTGCTGCCGACGCGGCGGAAGGTCCAAGGGTCGCGCCATCCCCGCACTCTCACGACGTTTCATGAGCTGGTCCGTTGGGGATTCGTGGTCGATCCTGGTGCGCCGCTGGACGCTGAGGAGTTGCTGGTCCATCGCCAGGACGTGTTGGGGAGCACCCATCCGCACACGGTGGCGACGGCGCGGCTCATTGCCCACGCACGCGAGGTGTCGCATCCACCTGCAGATGTTTCGTAGGACCTCCCCGGATGCGGGCGTGCGCCGGCCGGAGTATGACGTCGACCGGCTGCTGATGGCCCGGCGGGACGAGGCCGCGGCGCATTTCCAGTCGTACGGCATCGACCGTCTCAGCTACCCATGGGACACCCGGCGCGGTGACGCCCGCGAACCGGTCTACGCGGCGTCGCCGTGGATGATCGGTCCGCGGCTGGCCCGGACGATCTCGTCTGGTGTGCGCGCCGTCCTTGAGGCGATCGACCTGCTGCTGACCGACGATGGGCTTCCGCTGCCGGTTGGGCGCCAAGGCCTGTTGCCAGAGGTTCCCGGCGTGGACGCCTCCTGCCTTGTGGCCTCGGGGCAGGACTGGGCCCGGTCGGCCCGACCCGACCTGGTGGTCGATGGGGGAAAGGCGTGGATCGTGGATCTCAACGCGTCCCCCTGGCTGGGAGGTCTGGTCGAGGCATCGGATCTGTGTGCCGCGGCCTCAAGCCAGGAGGATGTCGGGCGCGTGCTCCATGACCTGGACGCTCGGCCGAGCATGCCGCTGCGGGATCTCGTCGACCATCTGCGTCGCACCGACTGCCCGGAGGGAGCCGGCCTTCTCGTCGTCAGCTGGTGGGCGGCCGCGTCCGACGACTACCCGGGACGGTACGCGCGAGGGCTGGCGTCCGCCCTGACCTCCCTGGGCCTCGCTTGCGCCGCCGCTCCTCTGGAGGCGCTGTGTTTCGACGAGGACGGGGTCCGTCTGGGGTATCAGCGGGTCGGCGCCGTCTATCGCTTCTTCGAGGAAGACCGGGGCGAGGACCCTGCCCGCGGAAGAGTCTGGACATCGCTGTGCCGGCGTATCGCGGACGGCCGGGTCCGGCTGGTCGGCAACTTCGTCGGTGACCTCTACGCGCACAAGGGGATGCTGGCCCTGGTCTCGGAGGCCGCCGACGAGGGGTTGCTCCCCGGCCCGCTCGCCCGCACGGTCCGTACCGTCCTGCCCTGGACCCGGCTCCTGGCGCCGCGCCGCTGCCTCACACCGTCCGGCCGGCTCGACCTGGTCGCGTACGCCCTGGCCTGGCCGGACCGCCTCGTCCTCAAGCCGGCCGACGGGTACGACGGCGACGGCGTCTTCTTCGGAGCGCGGTTGCGGCGGAGCGAATGGGAGGACGCACTGCATGCGGCGCTGCACGATTCGCACCGGCCCTGGGTTCTCCAGACCGACGTCCGACCCCCGTCCGAGGAGGTAGTGATCAGCCGTGCCGGAACACTCGCACCCACCCCGGTCCGCTCCGTGCTCGGCGCCTTCTTCGTCGGCCGCGAGTTCGTCGGGGGCATCCGGCGATGGAGTGCCGACGGCCGCGCCAACATCAGTCCCAGTCTGGGAGCCGGTGACGGACCCGTCTTCCTCACCGCAGGACGATGACACCGGGGTGACGGTTCTGACGGTCACCCGTGGCCGCCCCGACCTGCTTCAGGAGCGGTGCATGGCGTCCGTCCGGAAGCAGACCGTCCGCGTTCGCCATCTTGTGATCGTCGATGGCTGCCCGGCCACGCGGGCCGCGCTGCCGGAATCGCCACCCGGGACCGAGGTCCTCTACTCGCCCCGGTCCGCGTCCGACCACAGTGGTCCCGGGCGGCTCGCCCGCCTGCGGAACCTGGCCGTGGCGCGGGCGACCACCGATCGGATCGCCTTCCTGGACGACGACAACGAGTGGGAGCCCGAGCACATCGAGTCCCTCCTGTCGCTGGCCAGGGCCACCGGGTCCCCCGCGGTGCATTCCGAGCGCATCGTCCTGCACCCGGACGGTTCCCCATGGCTGGACGGGACCTGGCCGTGGAGCCGGGACCCAGCGGAGAGCCGAAGGAAATACGCGTTCGCCCTGGCCTGCGGCGTGGTCACCCCGGGCACGCCGTACATGCGGGACCGGGCCGATCCGCACCGGCGCACGGGGGCATGGCGTGACGTCGACACCAACACATGGCTTTTCGAGCGGGACCTCCTCCTCGCCCACCCATTTCTCGAGGAGTACACGCCGCAGCACGAGACCGACTTCATGGGAGAGGACAGCGTCCTGCTCGAAGAACTGCTGGACGCCGGTGTGGCAATCGCCTGCACGAAGCGGCCCACCCTGAGGTACTACCTCGGTGGCTTCTCCAACTGCGGCGGAAAGGGACGGGAGGACGGCTTCGCGTGGCGTTGACACCAGCAGTGCACGTCTGCTTCATCTGTAAAGGAAACATCTGCCGCTCGCCCATGGCGACGATCCTCTACCGGCACCACCTGCGAAAAGCCGACCTGGACCGGCATGTCCATGTCACCAGTGCAGGACTGTTCGACTGGTACGTGGGGTCCCCCGCCGACCCGAGGACCATGGCGGTCTTGCGCTCGAAAGGGATCCCCGGAGAGCACGTGGCAGCCTGCGTGGACAGCGATCACCTGTCCGCCGACCTCATTGTCGCGATGGACGAGGCCAATCTTCGGCAGGTACGCGAGATCGCGCCGCCTGGGGCGGACATACGGCTGATGCGCTCGTTCGCCGCCGTCTCGCCCAGGGAGCCGGCCCCGGACGTCCCTGACCCCTACTACGGCGATGACGATGACTTCCGCACCGTCTTCGACGTCCTGGAGGACTCCATGCCTGGGCTGGTGCGGTGGACCCGGGAACGGCTCGCCTACGGCGGGATCGCCGAAGAAACCACGGGATAGGACTGACCATGGATCTCGAACTGCCCCATCGGTCGCCGGCGACTGAAGCGTGGAGTGACTCCCGGCTCTCCGTCGACGCGCGCGTGGAGGCGCTGCTGGCCGAGATGACGCTGGACGAGAAGATCGCGCAGTTGCAGGGCGTCTGGGTCATGGTCGAGGACGGTGACGGCGGGACCCCGCGGCTCGCGCGCAACCTCATAGTGGAGGACGGCCCCGACCGCACGCCGTTGGAGGACCTGACCGTCCACGGCATAGGGCAGCTCGCCCGCGTGTACGGGTCGGTCCCCGTGGAACCGGAGTCGGCCGCCCGAGCGCTGTCGGGCTTCCAGCAGGAGCTGCGCCGGCGCACCCGCCTCGGGATCCCGGCGCTCGTCCACGAGGAGTGCCTGACGGGGGTCACCGCCTACCGGGCCGCGGCCTTCCCCGCCCCGCTGGCGTGGGCCGCCACGTTCGACGCCGCCACGGTCGAGCTGATGGCCCGCCGCATCGGTCAGGACCTGAGCGCTCTCGGGGTGCACCAGGGGCTCGCACCGGTGCTCGACGTCGTCCGGGATGCCCGGTGGGGTCGCGTGGAGGAGACGCTGGGGGAGGATCCCTACCTCGTCTCGGTCCTTGCCACCGCCTACGTGCGGGGCCTCCAGGACGCCGGGATCATCGCCACGGCGAAGCACTTCGCCGGCTACAGCGGCTCGCGCGCCGGTCGCAACCTGGCGCCCGTGAGCATCGGGCCCCGCGAGTTCATGGACGTCGTCCTGCCGCCCTTCGAGATGGTGCTGCGGGAGGGGCACGTGCAATCGGTCATGCCATCCAACGCCGACGTGGACGGCGTCCCGCCGACCGCCGACCCGAAACTCCTGCAAGAGCTGTTGCGCGATGAGTGGGACTTCCACGGCCTGGTGGTCGGGGACTACTTCGCGGTGTCGTATCTGCATCGGCTCCACGGTGTGGCGTCCTCACCGGAGGAGGCGGCGGCGCTGGCACTCGCCGCAGGGGTGGACGTCGAGCTGCCCACGGGCGAGTGCTTCCGGGAACCGCTCAAGCGACGCGCCGTTGCAGACCCGGCCTGCGTGCCGCTCATCGACTCCGCGGTGCGACGCGTACTCACCGAGAAGGCCGCGGCCGGGCTCCTGGATCGAACCTGGAACCCCGATCCCGGGATCGTGGCCTCGGCTCCCGCCGGCACCGAGGGCACTCCGGCCGACCGGGACGTCCGGCTGGACTCCGCGGAGCACCGGACGATGGCCCGGACGATCGCGGACCGCTCCGTGGTGCTGCTGCGCAACGGGCGCGGAACCCTGCCGCTCGATCCGGCGGCCTACAGCAAGATCGCGGTGGTCGGCCCGTGCGCGCACGAGCCCGCCGCGCTGCTCGGCTGCTACGCCTTCCCCAACCATGTCGGCCGGTACTACCCGGAAAGCGGCATGGGGATCGACGTCCCCACCATCTACGACGCCCTGCGGGAGCGACTTGCGAGAGGCCCGGCGCTGGAGTTCGCGCCGGGATGCGACGTGTCGAAGCCGGGCACCGAGCAGATCGCCGAGGCGGTCCGCGCCGCCGCCGGCGCGCAGCTGTGCGTGGCCGTCCTGGGAGACCGGGCCGGGCTGTTCGGGGACGGGACGTCCGGAGAGGGCTGCGACGTCCCCGACCTGGAACTGCCCGGCTCCCAGGGCGAACTGCTGGAGGCGGTGCTCGGTACGGGCACGCCCGTCGTCCTGGTCACGGTCTCCGGACGTCCCTACGCGACGGACCGGTGGGCGGAGAGGCTGGCCGGGCACGTGCAGGCGTTCTTCCCGGGCGAGGAGGGCGGCCGCGCCGTGGCGGGAGTCCTCCTTGGAGACGTCAACCCGTCCGGACGGCTACCGGTGGAGATGCCGCGGCACGGATCGGCCCAGCCGAGCACCTACCAGCGCCCGGCTTCAGCGGGGAAGACCGATATGACGGCAGCGGACCCGACGCCGCTCTACCCGTTCGGGCATGGGCTCTCGTACACGAGATTCGAGCACCACGACCTGCGGCTCGGAACCGGTCAGATGGCAACGGACGGGACGCTGGACATCGAGTTCCGGGTCACCAACGCCGGCGACACGGCGGGAACGGACGTCCCGCAGCTGTACCTCTGCGATCCGGTGGCCCAGGTCGCCCGGCCATCGCGGCAACTGCTCGCCTTCACCCGCGTGGACCTCCCGACCGGTGGAACGGCGGTGGTGCGGTGCCGCCTGCACGCCGACCGCCTGGCCTATACCGGACGGGACCTGCACCGCATCGTCGAGCCCGGCCTGATCCACCTGCTCGTCGGGCGCTCGGCCGAGGACATCTCGCTCTCGGCCGAGGTCGACGTCGTCGGGCCGGTGCGCCGGGTGGACCATCGACGGACGCTCTCCACGCCGATGAGCGTCCAGACCGTCCGTTGAACACCGGACTCAGCGGCACGCCGGCGGGCGCTCTCGCCGACCGGGCCCGGACGACGCTGCACGAACGGCGCAGGCTCCTGCACCTGATGCCGGACATTGGCCGGCCCCTGCTCGCGGCACTGGTCTCCGTGAACGCGCTGGCGGCCGGACTCCCGCTGACCGTGACCCTTGTGACCGGGCACCTGTCGGGCGCCCTGATCGAGTATCCCGCCGGGACCGACGCCTCCACGGTCGTGCGTGACCTGATGCTCTGGTCCGCCGTGCTGGCCACGGCAGTGGTGGGGCAGCAGGTGTCGGTCCCGCTGGAGCGGGCGCTGGCCGAGATCGCCCGCCGGCGGGTCGACCTGGCGGTGCATCAGCGCATCGTGCGGATCTGCCTGGAACGTGGCGACCTGGGCCCGCTGGAGGACCCCGCCGTCCGGGATCTGCTCACCGAGGCCCGGCGGCCACTGGACCACGGCTGGCAGACACCAGGGGAGGCCTGCGCAGCTCAGCTCGTCGCGCTGTCGCGCTACGGCACGATCCTGGGCTTGGTCACCTTGCTCTCCGCCGTGACCGACTGGCTGGTCGGGGTGCTGCTGCTGGCGGTGGTCCTGCTGTTCCGCCTCGGGCAGGTGCGGGCGCAGCGACGCTACTCCACCGTCTGGGACGATCTCGCACCCAAGCTGCGGCGCAGCGACTATCTGCGCCGGATCGCCATCGGCGCCAAGGGCGGAAAGGAGGTCCGGCTGTTCGGGCTGGGCCCGTGGATCGCGGACGGGTACGCGTCGGTCCATCAGGACTGGCTCGGCATCGTCCGCGCAGAGCGGCGGCGCATCCTGCTCCACCCGTTCCTGCGGTACACGGGCATCGGCCTCGTCGCCCTGGGCCTGGCCTGCCTCGCCGTCGCCGCGGAGGCGGGGCGGCAGCACGACCTGACCGGCCTGGTGGTCTCCCTGCAGGCGACCGTTGCCGCGATCATGCTCGCCCAGTTCTGGCCGGAGGCGGATCTGCAACTGATCTTCGGCATGCGCTCGGTCCTGGCGACGGACCGGCTGGAGAAGGCCGTCGCCAGTGGCAGCCGCCCTCCGAAAGGGGAGGAGGCGCGGTTCCGGAGTCCAGGGGCGTCGAAGGATCCGTCGCCGCCGGCCCCCGCGGTGTCGTTCGAGGACGTCTCCTTCACCTACCCCGGCAGTGAACGCCCAGTGCTCAGATCTCTGACGCTGACCCTCCCATCAGGCGCCTGCACCGCCCTGGTCGGTGGCAACGGGACAGGAAAGACCACCGTGGTCAAGCTCCTGACGCAGCTCTACCGACCCGACGGCGGCCGGACCCGTGCCGACGGCACCCCACTGGAAGAACTGCCTCCGGAGCACTGGCGTCGACGCACCTCGGTGGTGTTCCAGGATTTCCTCCGCTACCACCTCTCCGCGCGGGAGAACATCGCGCTGGGCGCTCCGCTCGCCCCCTGGGACGAGGACAGGATCCGGCAGGCCGCCGAGGACGCCGGGATCGCCCGGACACTGGCCGGCCTGCCGGACGGATTCGACACCCCGCTCTCGCGCCTGTACCCCGGCGGGACCGACCTGTCCGGCGGGCAGTGGCAGCGGATCGCCATCGCCCGCTGCCTCTACGCCGTCTCGCACGGTGCCCGGCTGGTGATCCTGGACGAACCGACCGCCGCGCTGGACGTCCGTGCGGAGGCGGCGTTCTTCGACGAGTTCATGGAACTGACCCAGGGCGCCACATGCCTGCTGATCTCCCACCGGTTCTCCAGCGTGCGGCGCGCCGACCGGATCGTCCGGATCGGCGGCGGCCGCGTCCAGGAAACGGGGACGCACGATGACCTCATCAGCGCAGGAGGGGAGTATGCCCGGCTCTTCCGGCTCCAGGCCGAACGGTTCCGCTGAGGGGTCCCGGCGACGGCGACGTTCCTCGACCGGCGCCGTGACCGCCTGCGCGCGGCTGATCCGCGCAGCCTGGGGCATCGACCGGCTCAAGCTGGCACTCGCCCTCGGGCTGGTCATGCTCCAGGCCGCCGCCATCCCCGTCGTGGCGCTCACCTTCGGACTGCTCACCGACCGGACGCTGCGCGGCGACGGCACCGGGGCGGCGGTCGCGGCCCTCTGCGCCGCGTTGGGGATCATGGCCCACCTCAGCGCCGGGCATCTGGCGCACGTGCTCTACTTCGAGCTGGGCGAGCAGATCTTCCTGGACCTCGACCTGACCTGTGCCCGTGCTCTGGACACGTCGCCGACCTTGGAGCCCCATGAGAGCCCCTCGGTCGCGGATCGGATCGAGATCCTGCGCACGGAACTGGAACGGGTCAGCTGGCTCGGTATCCAGGCCGTGATGACCGGCTGCGGGCTCGCCGTCGGCATGCTGACCACGGGTTTCCTCCTGGCCCGGATCAGCCCGTGGCTGCTCGCACTGCCCGCGACGGCACTGCCCGCCATATGGGCGGTCGCCCGCGCCGAGGCCCTCATGGCCGCTGCCAGGAACGCCGCGGCCGTCCACGAGCGCCAAGCACGCCATCTCTTCGAACTGGCGTCGTCGACCGGGTCGGCGGCCGAGCTCAAGGCCGGCGGCGCGGGTCCCCGGATCGCCGGCCACCACGCGGCCGCCTGGAACCGCGCGAGCGCCCGTCTGGACAGGGGGGAGATCCGGGCCGCGCTGGTCAAGATGGCCGGTGAGTCGCTCTTCTGCCTGGGCTACCTCGCCGCGACGGTGCTGGTCGCCGGACGGGTCCTGGCGGGCCAGGTCGGAGTGGGAGACCTGATCCTCACCGTCCTGCTGGCACTTCAGGTCAACGGGCAGATGGCCACGGCGGTGTCAGCGATCAAGGAACTGCGCCGCCTGGGCCACACGCTCGACCACCTCGCCTGGCTGGACGCCCGCTGCCGTGCCCCCACAGAGGCACCGTCCGAATCGGTAGCCCGCCGGCCCAAAGGCATCGAACTGGAGTCCCTGCGGTTCAGCTACCCCGACTCCGACGCGACCGTCCTGGACGACGTGAACCTGTACCTGCCGGCCGGGACCGTGGTGGCCTTCGTCGGAGAGAACGGCGCCGGGAAGTCCTCCCTCGTCAAGCTGCTGTGCGGGTTCTACCGGCCCACGCAGGGCACGGTCAGGATCGACGGTGTCGACATGGAACAACTCGATGTTCGCGCGTGGCAGCAGGAGGTCTCCGCGGTCTTCCAGGACGCGGAGAGATTCGAGTTCATCGTGCGGGAAGCCGTAGGGATGGGCGACCTCACAGCGCGGTGGTCTCGCGAGGCCGTCCAACGCGCGATCGAGGTCTCCGGAGCCGCCACCGTCGTCGACAAGCTAAAGAACGGGATCGATTCCCCAGTGGGGCAGTCGCTGGTCGACGGCGCCGAACTGTCAGGGGGACAGTGGCAGTCCCTAGCCCTGGCCCGAGGCTCGATGCGATCGACACCGCGGCTACTGGTGCTCGACGAGCCGACCTCCGCGCTGGATCCCGCAGCCGAGGCCGCGGTCTTCGCCCGTTTCGTGGCACTGTCACGCGAAGCCCGAGAACGCGACGGCACGGTCACCGTCCTCGTATCGCACCGCTTCGGCACGGTCAGAGCAGCAGACCTCATCGTCGTCCTGGACGAGGGCCGAGTAGTCGAAACAGGCACCCACGAGGGACTAATGAAACAACACGGCCGATACCACGACCTATTCGACCTCCAAGCGCGCCAGTACTCCTGAACAGCGGCGACAGTGGCTCGACAGCCGAGCGAACATGCTGGCCGCTGTTCTACCCCACCTGACTCAGGTGCTGGTGACGGGCGCCAGGACGAGAACCGTCGCGGGTGGCCGGTGGCAGGACACGCCGTCACCCGAACGCGCCGGGCTGACGGCGGCGAGCCCGCCTCCTCCCGGCCCCAACATCGTGACCGCCCGCGGGCCAGGAAACGGCGCCAACGGATACTGCGTCCTCGCCGCCACGGCGGGCGAGAAGACCTCCCTCGGGACCTGGCGGTCGACACTCCCGGGCCGACTCCACGGCGGGCCGATGACCATGCCCGCCAACGTCACGCCGACGCGG
>NZ_JBDPLY010000060.1:0-12387 GCF_039871695.1 Actinomadura sp. B10D3 | reverse complement strand
ACCAGGTCATTGACCAGGGCCTGCACTGGTCGATCATCCGCCGCGAGCATCAGGCCCGAGCACGCCGAAGCCACTTCCGGCGACGCCTACACCTCCAAGTCCTACAGATCTAGTGATGTAGTACTAGTCGCTGAAGGCGGCGGCGGCCCATAGCCCCTCGGGAGCTGGAACGGAGGGCAGTGGGTCGAGTTGGGTGTGGCGGTCGGGTTTGCAGGCGATGAATGGCCCGTTATCTCGGGACAGCAGGACGGCTAGGTGTGGATCGGCGTGGTGGAGCAGCCAGGTTGACATGCCGAGCGCGCCCTCGTGGCGGAAGTGCTCCCACGTCTCCCACATGGCGGTGATCCGGAGCAAGCCCTCGGCGTGCTTCCACCACTCGGCGCACCAGGTGTAGGAGCCGCCCAGTCGCCGGCGGATGAGGGGGGAGAGGAAATTCACCACGAACTCTTCAGGGTTGGAGAATAGCGGCGTCCGGTCGTCCGGCGAGTCGGCCGGTGCGGGGACCCACTCGTCCAGGTCGTCGAGGTCATCGGTCATAGTCGGTCTTCTTTACTATGGACACCGAGGCGTCGGACGGGGCATAGCGGTCCAAGGAAATTTTCACCGCCGCGGCGTGGGGGCCGTTCTGCCACGGCAGCGTCTGGACGAGTATCGGCGGCGCCCCAGATGGCAGGACGAGGGCGCGGCCGCGTGGTAGGGCGAACAGGTCGGCGACGTCCAGGATTCTCTCCTGGCGGGTGGAGGCGCTGGTCGAGCGGGAACGCTGGCCCTGGCCGGACTGGGTGGTGACCGAGTAGGTGATGGGCTCGTACTCGCCGATGAACTGCACCAGGTCGCCCAGGAACTTGGAGTCGGAGACGCCGCCGCCGTACACGCGGATGTTCGCCGAGCTCCACAGCTTGGCGATGCCGTGCTCGCCCCACACCTCCACGCCCTGGGCCCAGGACTGCAGGATCGTCATCAGCACGATGCCGCGCGAGCCGTAGTGGGAGTACAGGTCGGGCAGGTCCCGCCAGCGGCAGACGTTGGCGGCCTCGTCCAGCACGCCGATCATCGGGATCGGGAGCCGTCCGGCCGGTGAGGTGGTGGCGTAGGCTTCGGCGGCTTCGATGGTGGCGACGGTCAGGCCGGTGACCAGCGGGCCGGCGGTTCCACGGCCTTCGCGGGACAGCGAGTACAGGGTGCCGCCCTCACGGACGAATGTGGCGGGGTCGAATTGCGGCAGGTCCGGGTGGTCGGGGTTGGGGGTCACCCAGCGGGTGACGGCAGGGTTGACCAGGCAGCCGACGGATTTGCGGGCGGTGCCGTAGATGCCGCCGGGTTGCTTGTCGGGGTAGTTGATGACGCCCTGGACGTGTTCGGCGGGCAGTTCGTGCCCGGCGCCGCGCAGAAGGTCGACGGGGGTGGCGTCGGTGACGTCCGACAGCCACCGGTACACCGTGGTGATGGGCTCATCGCCCTCGGCGGCGGCCAGCAGCATCCACGCCAGCAGAGCTTCACCCTCGGGCTCGAAGTAGGCGTCGCTTTTGGCGCCGGGGTCACGTCCGTAGGCGGCGAACACGGCGGCCAGACGGGTGGCGGTATCGACGTCGACGACGTAGCTCAGCGGGTTCCACCACCAGGTGGCGTCCTCGCCGACGATGCCTTGGGGGTCGAACACCCACACGTCGCCGGCTTGCTCGCGCGGCAGCCGGGTGGCGTCGACGATGTCGCGCTTGTTGGAGGTCACCAGTACCGCCCCAGGCGCCTCCAGGATCGCCGGAATGGCGCGGGAGGTGGTCTTGCCCGTGCGGGGCCCCCAGATGTCGATGTGCATGTCCTCGAACGAGCCGTACAGGGGCTGGCCAGTGTTGACGGCCCGGCCGACGAGCACGCCGGGCGTGCTGACCTTGGCGCCGAGCCGCTGGGCGGTGGCCGCGACGCCCGCGCGGCTGAACGCCTGCAGGTCCTCGCGGTTGGCCATGTGCCGGGCGGCGACGTCGACCCGCTTGCGGCCGCCGCGGCGCCGCCAGCGCCATGCGCCGGCAGCGGCGCCGCCTGCGGCCGCCAGCTCGGCGCCAAGGACGGCCAAGCCCGCGCTGCCTGGGCCGGGCGACTGGCCGGTGGCGACCTGGAGGAGGTGAGTGATCGGGTTGCGGGAGGAGGGTCCTGCGGCGCTCGGGTCCATCTGGTGGGCCAGCCAGGACGCCGCCCACAGCGAGCAGGCGAGCAGCGCCAGGACGGCCAGGCCCGCCAGGACCAGGTAGGGCACCAGGTCGGGCGGGCCGCTGCGGCGGCGGGGTGCGCTCACACCGGCGTCCCGGTAGCGCCGGTGGTGCGGGTGGTGCTGTGCGACCAGCGCTTGTTGGTGTCGTTGACGGCCCGCTCGGAGGGGCTGAGATCGACCCGGAACGGGATGCCGGGACGGCCACCGACCTTGACCAGGAACTTGCCGCGTCCCGGGGGCTCGCCGTCGCGATTGAGTTTGCCGTCCCACGACGGCGGGGTGGACCAGTCCACGACCATGCTCTGCTCGGCGCGCGGGAGCCGCACCACCTCGGTGAGGGTGGCCATCTCTGCTTGGGGCAGGCCACCGCAGATCACCATTCCCGCGCGTTCGGCGAACCCCTTGGCCTTCATCTGGTCGGCGGGGTCGGGCAGCGCGAGCATGTCGGCCATGGTGTGAGTGATCATCGCCTGGCCCAGGCCGCGCTGGCGGTTGAGGCGGGTGAGGGCGTCGACGCGGTCGACCAGGCCCCGGCCGGCCCGCAGCACTCGCCACAGTTCATCGAGCACGACGAAGAAGTTGCGCTGCGGGGCCAGCCCGGCGTCGGCCAGGGCGTGCGCGGCCTCCACCGCTCCGAACCCGTCGGACCAGCAGATGCTGGTGGCCGTCCTGGGTGGTTCGGCAGACGCCTCCTGTGAAGGCCCGGCCAGGGGCCTGGTCAGTCAGCCCGGTGCATCCAAGGCCGCCGAGTCGATACCCAGCAACTATTTGCGGATCTACCAGGCCACCGGCCCACAGTACGGAATTCCCTGGACCGTGCTGGCCGGCCTCGGGAAGGTCGAGACCGGCCACGGCACCTCCACCCTGCCCGGCGTGCACTCGGGAGAGAACTTCGCCGGCGCGGGCGGCCCCATGCAGTTCCTCCAGCCCACCTGGGCCGCCTTCGGTGTCGACGGCGACCACGACGGCAGGAAGGACCGCTACAACCCGGCCGACGCCATCCCCGGCGCCGCCAACTACCTCCGCCACAACCACGCCGACCAGGGCGGCGATCACCTGCGCTCGGCGATCTACCAGTACAACCACTCCTGGGACTACGTCGACCTGGTCCTGAGATGGGCCAAGCGGTACACCTCCGGCGACTACAAGATCAGCGCCGACAACGCCATCGGTCAGTGCACTCCCGGCGGCGAGTTCTCCGGCCCGCTCGGCCAGCGCATCGTCAGCTACGCCACCAAGCAGATCGGCGTCCCCTACCAGTGGGCCGGCGGCGACCGCAACGGCCCCACGGTCGGCACCAACTCGCGCGGAGACGGCAAGGCCGGGTTCGACTGCTCCGGCCTGGCCTTGTACGTGGTCTACCAGGCCACCGGCGGCCGTCTGGAGATCCCGCACAACACCGTCGCGCAGTGGAACTACCCCAAGCTCGAAACCGTCGCCAGCAAGCGCGACCTGCAGCCCGGCGATCTCATCTACTTCGCCTCCGACCTGCACCACATGGCCATCTACATCGGTAACAACAAGTTCATCCAGGCACCCCAGACCGGCGACTACGTCAAGATCAGCCCCATGAGCCTGCGCTCCGACTACGCCGGAGCCCGCCGCGTCCCCGCGCGCTACGCCCAATCCCCCCAGGACGGGAAACCATGAGCTCACGCTTCGCCGCCGCTGGATCAGCCTGGCTCGTCCCCTCGGTCGTGGTGAGCCTCTTCGCTGCCCCGGCATGCAGCTCTACGTCGTCTCCAGAGGCACGCCAGGTCCCTCCGACGGCGCTGCAGGGCGCCCCTTCTTCCCCTGCACAGCCATCCAGCCCCGCACGCAAGGGTCCCCCCAGCGGGGTCCCCAACCCGCAGAAGGTCAACCAGCGTGACGCCACCGCCGTGTCGCGTGCAGCTGTGCAGACGATGTGGACCGTCGACGCCGTGACGGACACCGGCCAACTCGACGCCTACCTGCGAGCCCAGCCCTTTCTCACCTCGGCCTACGCCGCCGGCCTGCGGAGCCAACCTCTGGGCGCGGTCCCAGCCTCCTGGCGAGACCACCGGGCCTACGCCAAGGTGCAACTCACCCGTCAACCCACCGAGGGCGGCGTCGGGCCCGACAGCGCCGTTCTCGCGCATCGGCAGTGGCGGATCACAGTCACACCCATCGGCCGCGACGGGTGGCGCGACTCCCCCGCCCACGCCACAGCATTCGTCACACTCATCCGCCAAGGTGACAGGTCCCCCTGGAAGGTCAATGCGGTCGGAACCGCTTGAGGTGCGGCCGCCGGGCACGGTTCCGCCGCCGGAGATGGGAGCAACCGGGACAAGAGCAGGCCGAGGGACGGCTGGACCGGCGAACCTGAAACCGTCCTCGCTTTTGCTGGAGCTCAACCGCGGAGGTCGTGGCCGAGGCGGGACTGGACGCGGCCGAGGCGCGCGAGGTGCTCACGTCCGGCACGTTCGCCTCCGAGGTGGACGCCGAGCAGCGGGCCGCGCGGGACATCGGGGCGACCGGGGTCCCCTTCTTCGTCATCGACAGGCGCTACGGCGTCTCGGGCGCCCAGCCCGCCGAGACGTTCACGCAGGTCCTCGACCAGGCCTGGGCGGACGCGAACCCGGCCCCCATCATGATCGGCGACGACACCGGCGCGTGCACGGACGACACCTGCGCCGTCCCGCCGAGCGGCACCGCCGCCGGCTGACGGCCGCCGTGATCCAAGTGTGATCCTCGCTGGTCAACCGCCGGTGGATCTTGGGCGTCATCTCCACACCAGTGATAAGTGGAGAGGTCCTCCGTTGCGCCGTTCGTCAGCCCTGCTCGCCACCGCCGCCGTCACCGCGTCCCTTCTGCTCGCTCCCGGAACCGCGCACGCCGACGCGACCGGCGTCAGCCTGAGCCTCGACTTCGACACTCTCGCCAAGGACCGCGTGGTCAAGCTGACGCTGGGCGCCAAGTCCGCGAGCGGGGTCACGAACGTCCGCGCGAACATGCGGTACCAGACCCTCGATGCCGAGCCCTATGCCACCGTGGAGTTCACCCGGGCGAGCGGGACGGACAACGACGGCGTCTGGCGGGCCGACTTCCGCCCCGACATCGAGGCCCGCCCCGGCGTGACGCGCGTCGAGGTGCTGATCACGACGGCCGACGGCGCCACGTACACGCGGAACAGCGGCTTCTACGACTGCTACGCGACGGCCATCGGCGACTTCTCGAACTCGCCCGGCGTCATCGACATCGAGCACTCCGAGGTGACGATGCGCGGCCGGGTGATGATCCAGAAATACCGCGAGGCCGCGCCCGAACTGGCGACGGGCGCGACGGTCAGGTTCGGGACGGCCGCCGAGACGACGGCGGGCGAAGACGGTTCGTTCACGCTGAAGACCAGCGGCTTCTCCGAGCCCCATGCCGAGGTCCCGCGACACAGGACGTTCTGCGGCGCGTACAAGGCCGCTGCCCTCACCGTGAACAAGCAGGCCACGGAGATCACGGCACAGATGACGCCCGCGTCGACCGTAGCGCCGTACACGCACATGGCCGTGGACGGCAAGGTCGTCCGGCACGGCTCCACCGGTCCCGTTCCCGTGGCCGACGCCGCGGTCCGGATCGATGTTCCGGCCGATCTGAAGGACACCGGAGGCATCACTTCCGTCCGGACCTCCGCCGACGGCACCTTCCACACCTTCTTCACCGCCGCGCGGGACGCCGGGAAGTCGGGCACCTTGACGGCGCACGTCCAGGGTACCGGCTTCCTCACCGGCGACCAGGTCGGGGTGGGGGCGCTGAACATCCGGAACATCTCCCAGATCACCGGCTTCAACGCGTACCCCGAACCGCTCGCCTACGGCGATTCGATCGTGGCGAGCGGGCAACTGGTCGTCCAGCCCGACTTCACCAACGTCACGAACCTGCCCGTGTACCTGGAGTACTCCACGGACGCCACGACCTGGAAGGTCTGGGAGACCCGGACCCTGGCGCGGCCGGGGGGCTTCTCCTTCACCGACGACAAGCCGGTCACGAAGGACGTCTACTGGCGCGTCCGGTACCCGGGCAGCGCATTGAACGCACCGGTCGTCAGCGGCACCGACTACGTCGACGTCAAGTACCGGACGCAGTGGTACAACTTCAACGCCTCGCCGGAGCCGGTGAGGAAGGGCGCGACCATCACGGTCAAGGGGCAGCTCTACCGGTTCAGGGACGTGGCGGGTCCCGGCCCGAACGCGCCCGTGTACGTCTACTTCAAGCCTGCCGGCACCTCCACCTGGACGCAGGTGGCCGCCACGAAGACCGACGGCGGCGGCTGGTTCAAGAAGACCTTCACGGCGTCCGTGGACGGTACCTGGATGGCGGTCTACAAGGAGACCTCCGGCTACCTGAGGGCCCAGTCGCCGGGCGACTACGTCGACGTGCGCTGACGTAGGGTGCGGTGGTGGCCAAGGACTTCGATCTCTACGAGCGGGAGTTGTGGGCCGGGCGCGCGCCCGCGTACGAGCGGGGGTTCGCGCACGTCACGCGGTACATGGTCGAGCCGCTGCTGGACGCGGCCGGGGTAGCCGGCGGGACGCGGTTCCTCGACGTGGGTACGGGCCCGGGGCTGGTGTCGCGGGAGGCGGTCCGGCGCGGCGCCGAGGTGGCGGCGCTGGACGCCGAGCCGGGCATGGCGGAGACGGCGCGCCGGAACGTGCCCGGACTGGACGTGCGGGTCGCCGTCCTGCCGGAGGTGCCGTTCGGCGACGGGACGTTCGACGCCGTCGCGGGCAACTTCGTCATCAACCACGTGGGGGACCCCGCCGCGGCGCTCGGCGCGCTGCGGCGGGTGCTGCGCGAGGGCGGGCGGCTGGCGCTGACCTGCTGGGTGATGCCGGGCCGGGGCGCGCTCGCGATCGTCCGGGAGGCGATCGAGGCGGCCGGGGTGCCGTGGCCGGACGACATCCCCGAGCCGCCGTTCGTCCAGTACGGCGAGCAGGCGGCGTTCCGGCGGCTGGTCACCGAGGCCGGGTTCGCCGAGGTGGCCGTCGAGGAGGTGACCTGGGAGCACGTCGTCGACCCTGAGGACTGGTGGGAGACGGGCGCGCTGTCCCGGGTCGGCACGAACGGGGTCATCGTCGGGCGGCAGGACGCGGCGACCGTCGCCCGCATCAAGACCGAGTACGACCGGATCGTCTCCGCGTACGCGGTCCGGGATGGCAAGGTCGCGCTGCCCGCGCACGCGCTGCTGGCCGGCGGGGTCCGCTGAGACAGGGGATATACGCGAGCGGACGAGGTGCCGGGCCGGTAGCCTCGGGTCTGTGATTGACCTGCGAGCTCTTCGAGAGGATCCCGAGCGGCTGCGCGCCTCGCAGCGCGCCCGCGGTGAGGATGACGCCGTCGTCGGCAAGCTGATCGACCTGGACGGGAGGCGCCGCTCGGCGCTGACGTCGTTCGAGCAGCTGCGCGCGGAGCAGAAGAGTTTCGGCAAGTCCGTGTCCAAGTCGCAGGGCGAGGAGCGGCAGGCGCTGCTGACCCGCGCCAAGGAGCTCGCGCAGCAGGTGAAGGAGCGCGAGGCGGAGGCCGACCGGCTCGGCGAGGAGCTGGACGCGCTGCTGAAGAGCGTCCCCAACCTGATCGAGGACGGTGCCCCGCCCGGCGGCGAGCAGGACTACGTCGTCCTGGAGCACGTCGGCGAGCCGCCGGCGTTCGACTTCGAGCCGAAGGACCACCTGGAGCTGGGCGAGAGCCTCGGCGCGATCGACATGGAGCGCGGCGCGAAGGTGTCGGGCGCGCGCTTCTACTACCTGACGGGCGTGGGCGCGCGGCTCCAGTACGCGCTGCTGAACCTCGCCATGGAGACGGCGATCGCGAACGGGTTCGTCCCGATGTACCCGCCGGTGCTGGTGAAGCCGGAGGCGATGGAGGGCACCGGGTTCCTCGGCGCGCACGCGGCGGAGGTGTACCAGCTGCCGCAGGACGAGCTGTACCTGGTGGGCACGTCGGAGGTCCCGCTCGCCGCCTACCACATGAACGAGATCATCGACGAGCTGCCGCGGCGGTACGTGGCCTGGTCGTCGTGCTTCCGCCGGGAGGCCGGCTCCTACGGCAAGGACACGCGCGGCATCATCCGCGTCCACCAGTTCGACAAGGTGGAGATGTTCTCCTACTGCGACCCGGCCGACGCGCACGCCGAGCATCTGCGGCTGCTGGAGTGGGAGAAGGAGATGCTCGCCAAGGTCGAGATCCCGTACCGGGTGATCGACGTGGCGGCCGGCGACCTCGGCTCCAGCGCGGCCCGCAAGTACGACTGCGAGGCGTGGGTGCCGACGCAGAGCACCTACCGCGAGGTCACCTCGACGTCCAACTGCACCGAGTTCCAGGCGCGCCGCCTGGCGGTCCGGTACCGCGACGCGGCCGGCAGGAACCAGCCGGTCGCCACGCTGAACGGGACGCTCGCGACGACCCGGTGGATGGTCGCGATCCTGGAGAACCACCAGCAGGCCGACGGGTCGGTGCGGGTGCCGGAGGCGCTGCGGAAGTTCCTCGGGCAGGACGTGCTGGAGCCGGTCAAGCGCTGACCCGCGGGCGGGTGGTCCGCGCGGTGTCGCCTAGGGTGTGTCCCATCTGCCCAGGAAGGTGACATGTCCAAGTCCGCACCGCGCGTCATCGCCACCGACCTCGACGGGACGATCGTCCGCTCCGACGGGACGATCTCCGCCCGGACCGTCTCCGCCCTCGCCCGCGTCGAGCGCGCCGGCTCGATGCTGGTCATGGTCACCGGCCGGCCGCCGCGCTGGATGACCGACATCGCCGCGAGCGTCGGCCACCGCGGTGTCGCGATCTGCGCGAACGGGGCCGTCCTGTACGACCTGCACACCGAGACGGTCGTGCGGGCCGACGAGATCCCGCCGGACGTGCTCGCGGAGACGATCGGGCGGCTGCGCGGCATCGCGCCGGAGCTGCGGTTCTCGGTCGAGTACCCGGACGAGTTCGTGTACGAGGCCCGCTACGAGATGGGGCGCTGGGACGCCCGGAAGTTCGGCGGCCGGCCCGTCGGCGACGGGGAGCTGGTGAGCCGCGCCGGCACCAAGCTGCTCGCGTTCCACCCGGACGCCGACCCGGACACGCTGTCGGAGAAGGCGACCCAGGCGGTCGGCGACCTCGTGACCGTGACGCACTCGTCGGGGCGAGGGCTGCTGGAGATGAGCGCGCTGGGCGTCACCAAGGCCAGCGCGCTCGCGTCCCTGTGCACCGAGCACGGCATCGCGGCGTCCGACGTCACCGCGTTCGGCGACATGGTCAACGACCTGCCGATGCTGAGCTGGGCGGGCACGTCCTACGCCGTCGCGAACGCGCATCCGCTCGTGCTGGCGGCGGTGACGCACCGGACGTCCCGCAACGACGACGACGGCGTGGCCGGGGTTCTGGAACGCCTCTTCCCGTGACGACGGCCGCACCCCCTTCGCGGGGTGCGGCCGGGGGACGACTTACAGGTAGGGGCCGGACGAGCGCGGACCGGGCTTCTGCTGCTGCTCCTCCTCCCCGCCGGGCATCATCCCGGCGGGGAGGGCGCGGCGCATCTGCTCGAGCTGCGCGCGTGCGGCCATCTGCTGGGCGAACAGGGTCGTCTGGATGCCGTGGAAGAGGCCTTCCAGCCAGCCGACGAGCTGCGCCTGAGCGATCCGCAGCTCCGACTCGCTCGGCACCGTGCCCTCGGTGAACGGCAGCGACAGCCGTTCCAGCTCCTCGACGAGCTCGGGCGCGAGGCCGTCCTCCAGCTCCTTGATGGACGACTTGTGGATCTCCCGCAGCCGGGCCCGGCTCGCCTCGTCCAGCGGGGCGGCCTTGACCTCCTCCAGGAGCTGGCGGATCATCCCGCCGATCCGCATGACCTTCGCGGGCTGCTCGACCATGTCGGTGACCGACTTGCCCTCGCCCTCGCCCTCACCGCCGCCTTCGACGGCGATGCCGTTCGGACCGAGCACGAGCACCTGCGGGTCCTGTCCAGACTTGTTCTTCGAAGGCTCGCTCATAATCCCCCCATACTCACACGGTCAGCAGGATCTTGCCGACGTGACCGCTCTCTTCGAGCAGCCGGTGCGCGCGGGCCGCCTCCGCGATCGGGATCCGCCGGTCGACGACCGGCCGGATCGTCCCGGACTCCAGCAGCGGCCACACGTGCTCCCGGACGCCCGCGACGATCTCCGCCTTCTCCTCCGGCGGGCGCGCCCGCAGCGTCGTCGCATGCACCAGTGCCCGCTTGCGCAGCAGCTTGCCGAGGTCGAGCTCGCCCTTCGCGCCGCCCTGGAGGCTGATCACCATCAGCCGCCCGCCGGTGGCGAGCGCCTCGACGTTCCGCTCCAGGTACTCGGCGCCGACCAGGTCGAGGATGACGTCGTAGGGGCCGCTCTCGACGAAGTCCTCCTCGCGGTAGTTGACGGCGACGTCCGCGCCGAGCTCCCGGCACCTGTCCGCCTTCTCCGCGCTGCCCACCGTCGTCACCACCCGGGCGCCGCGGGCCTTCGCGAGCTGGATGGCGAACGTCCCGATGCCGCTGCCGCCGCCGTGCGCGAGGAACGTCTCGCCCTCGCGGAGGCCGCCCAGCATGACCACGTTCGAGAACACCGTGCACGCGACCTCCGGGAGCCCGGCCGCGTCGACGACGTCCACGCCGCGCGGCACCGGGAGCACCTGGCCGGCGGGCACGGTGACCCGCTCGGCGTAGCCGCCGCCGCTGAGCAGCGCGCACACCTCGTCCCCGACGGCCAGGCCGGTCACGTCCGCGCCCAGCTCGGCGATGCGGCCGGACACCTCCAGGCCCGGATACGGGGGAGCGCCGGGCGGCGGCGGGTAGAAGCCCAAACGCTGCATGGTGTCCGCACGGTTGACGGCGCTCGCCGCCACCTCGATCAGGACCTCGCCCGGCTTCGGCGCGGGGTCCGGCACCGGCGTCCACTCCAGAACGTCCGCGTCTCCCGGCTCCCGGATCACGATGGCATGCATACCGATCACGCTACCGGGCGCGTCCAAGGCGCCCCGAACCTCGAACTTCTTCGCGGCAATGGCGATCTACTCGTGGGATGCGTGGTATTGGCGCACAGGTATCCTGCGTGGGGGCCAATTTGCCCACCTGCTCCGTGTAATCAAGAGGCGTGCCCTAGGGGGAAGAACGGTGGCGAGGAACGAGCACGACGGGCGGTCCCTGGAGGAGCGGCTGGCCTCACTGGACGCGATGAGCGGCGAGAAGACCGGGCCGTCCCCCGTCCCCGAGGCCGAGAAGGCCCCCGACGAGAACACCGGCGAGCAGGAGAACGCGCCGCCCCGGGCCGGACCACCGGCCGAGCAGCCCGAGCAGCCTGAGCAGGTCGCCCAGCCCGAACAGGCCGCCCAGCCCGAACAGGCCGAGCAGGCCGATCTGAACGGCAGCCCCTGGCTCGCCGCGCCGCCCACGTTCCAGGGCCAGCAGGGTGATGACGCGTTCGGTCCCCCGGAGCCTCCGCCGTACGACGGCGGCCCGATGCCGCAGCCGTTCGACGGCGGGATGCTTCCGCCGCCGTACGCGGGCATGGGCGGCGGCTACCAGGGCTACGAGCAGGGGCAGCCGGGCGAGCAGGGGCAGCCGTCGCCGTACGAGGCCAACGGCAACGCGACGACACCGCCCCTTGAGCAGCTTCCGCCGTACCCGTCGGAGCAGGCCCCGCCGCAGGACGCCGCCGGCCAGCCGTACCAGCCGCCGGTCGACCCCGCCACCGGCCGGCCGTACCCGCAGGACACGGACGCCTCGGGCCAGCCGTACGTGCCGATCGACCCGAACACGGGACGCCCCCTGCCTCCGGACCAGAACGCGCAGCCCTACCCGCCCGCCGACCCGGCGGCGGCAGGCCAGCAGTACCCGACCGTGGAGCAGCAGCCGTTCCCGTCCTTGGACCCCGTCACCGGACGGCCGTGGCAGGCCGACCCCAACGCCGGTGCCCAGCCGTACCCGCCCGCCGACCCCTCGACGGGCCAGATGTACCAGCAGGACCCCAACGCGGTCCCTCAGCCGTACCCGCCGATGGACCCGAACATGGGCCAGCCGTACCCGCCCCCGCCGAACCCCGCGGGCCAGCCGTTCCCGCCGGTCGACCCGAACACGGGCCAGCCGTACCAGCCGCCGGTTGATCCCAACACCGGCCAGCCGTTCCCGCCGGTCGATCCCAGCACGGGCCAGCCGTACCAGCCGCCGGTTG